>CALFRR010000178.1 GCA_937919435.1 uncultured Alphaproteobacteria bacterium
AGGACCGGAATGCGGTTGACCAGCAGATCCGTGCCGTCGAGCTTGACCAGCCGGTTGACCTGGAAGTCGCCTTCGCCGTGCAGTTCGCGCACCGGCATCGGCATCGACGGCTCGTCGAGGCCGCGGGAGAGCACCGCACCGGCGCGCAGGCCGAGGATCCGTTCCGCCGCCGGGTTGAACGAGGTGACCACGCCGCGTGCGTCGACCGACAGGATCCCCTGCGCCGAATAGTCGACGATGCTCTTCATCCGTTTGGCCTTGAGTTCCTCGCGGCCCTTCGATTCGACGATGCTCTTGGCGGAGAGCATGGCCTTCAGGATGTTCTGCTCGGACGGTCTGATCAGCACGAAGTCGAGATCGCGGCCGCGCAACTGCTCGCGCATGGTGAGCACGCAGTAGCAGGAGATGCCGATCAGCGTGTGGCCCTCGAGCGTCGAGGCGAAGTTGTACTGCCGCTCGAACTCTTCCTTGTGGGAGTAGGCGAGCAGCTTGTAGGAGGCGCGGCCGGAGAAACGGGCGATGCGTTCCATTTCCGAGAGGACGTCGCTCTTCACGCAGAGCAGCGCCAGCGGCTGATGGCGGTCGATCGCGCTCTCGAATCCGTCGAGGAAGTCGGAGATCGACAGGCGGATGGTGATCACCGGGATCGACGAGATGCAGGATTCGATGTGTGCCGCGGTGCCGCCGTGGCTGACGATCACGTCGAAGTCGCTCTGGTGGTCGATCGCGTACTGGAGCCCGCCCTTGGTCATGCCGCCTTCGAAGATCTGGACCGGGATGTCCAGTTGCTCGGACAGACGACGGACCTGCTCGGAGACGGTCGGGCAGATCGAGACGAAGAGAATCCGCGGGCGCATCGACCCATTCTCCTGTGCGGCGCGGCCGGTTGCTCGGAGAGACGATCCGGGCGGCCCGCGCTCGACGATGGTCTTCGTCGCCCGACGGGCGGTCGACGAGACCGGAACCGGTCTCATCCTATCAGACGCCGAGATCGCCGACGCAACGCCAAAATGTCACAACGAACAGATGGATACCGGATTTTCGGGGTGGTTCGCGGCGGACGCTGCGGAAGGTTCCGCCGGGAAGAGCGCTCGCGCGCCCCTCCGCCCCCGGTCCGCCGCCGTCGTCCGGTCGCGCGGCGGGCCGGGGGAGGGGAGTGCCGAGCGCGGGCGGGCCGGATCAGCCGCAGTCGTCCGTCTCGAGGCCTTCGGCGATCGCCCCGAGGCGGTCGCGGTCGGGCAGGCGCACCACCTCGCCCTTCTCCTCGACGAGCAGTCCGGCGCGTTTCAGGCGGCCGATCGTCCGGCTGACCGTCTCGAGCGTCAGCCCGAGGTGATCGGCGATCTCGCCGCGGCCGACCGGCAGCACGATCTCCGTCGCTCCCGCCGCCTCGTCGTCGGCGAGCTCGACGAAGAAGGTCGCCAGCCGCTCGATCGCCGTCTTGCGGCCGAGACTGAGAGCGAGATCGCGCAACCGGTCGATCTCGGCGAGCGCCGCCCGGGTGATCCGCCCGGCGACCACCGGGTGATCGAGGGCGATGTCGCGGTCGAACGACGAGACCACGGTCGGCCGGACCGCCAGGGCGGTGCAGCGGTGGCGGTCGGTGGCGCCGAGACCGAGCAGGCGGCCGGGGCCGGCGACGTCGACGATCTGCCGACGGCCGTCGGCGAGGCAGCGGACCACCAGCACGGTGCCGCGGGTGATCTCGTGCAGCGGCCCGGTCGGTTCGTCTTCGGCGAACAGCACGTCGCGCGGCGCCAGCTGTCTGACCCGCACGATCGGAAAGGCGTCGTCGCTCCGACGCCGGCGCGGTGCGGCGATCGCCGCGGGACGAACCCCGCCGACGATGTCCGGCAGCAGTGAGAATCCGGCATTCATGGGCGTCTCCCACATGTCCGAGAGATCCGTGGAGGGGCCTCGCGTCGGCGAGGCCCCGGTTGGACGCAACGGCGCGGTCGGGATCCCGCGCCGCGTCCCGGTCGGGTCAGTCGACCCGGCCGGGGTCGGGGAGATGATGCTCGTGCCAGACGGCGTTGAGGATCGCCGCGGCGCAGGCGAAGGCGATACCGAGACTCCAGGCGAAGTACCACATGGCGATATCCTTACGTCGGCTCAGTAGAGCGTCGCGGTGTCGTTTTCGATGGTCGTCGCGGTCATCGCGCCACGCAGCGTGCGGAACACGAAGGCGGTGTAGGCGAGCACGATCGGCAGGAAGATCAGCGTCGCGATCAGCATCACGAACAGCGTGGTCCGGCTCGACGAGGCGTCCCACACGGTCAGCGAGGCGTTCGGCTGGATCGACGACGGCATCAGGAACGGGAACATCGAGACCCCGACCGTCGACACCACCCCGAAGATCCCGACGGCGGAGGCGACGAAGCCGAGCCCGACCCGTCTCCCGGCGACCAGCGCCGCCGCCGAGAGCGGTCCGACGATCCCGAGCACCGGCGCCAGGATCATCCAGGGATGGCGGCCGTAGTTGGCGAGCCAGACGCCGGACCGCACCACCACCTCCTTGTGCAGCGGGTTCGACGGACCGTCGGTGACCACCGGCGTGGTGATCGCGTAGCCGGGGATGCCGAAGGCCAGCCACACCCCGGCGAGGGCGAAGAGCCCGACCGTGGCGATCGCGCCGAACCGCACGAAGGCCGTGGCGCGGAGGGCGACCGGGCCTTCCGTCTTGAGCGCGAGGTAGACCGCGCCGTGGGTGGTGATGAGCGCCACCGAGACGAGGCCGGCGAGGAGACCGAAGGGGTTCAGCAGCTCGAACAGGCCGGAGCCCTCGTAGAACACCCGCGCATCCCCGTCGATGCGGAACGGTACGCCCTGCAGCAGGTTGCCGAAGGCGACGCCGAACACCAGCGTCGGTACGAAGCCGCCGGCGAACAGCGCCCAGTCCCACATCGCCCGCCACACCGGGCTCGCCAGCTTGTTGCGGAACTCGAAGCCGACCGGCCTGAGGATCAGGCTCGCCAGCACCAGGAACATCGCGATGTAGAAGCCGGAGAACGAAGCGGCGTAGACCGCCGGCCAGGCGGCGAAGATCGCCCCGGCGCCGAGGATCAGCCACACCTGGTTGCCGTCCCAGACCGGGCCGACGGCATTGATCGCGACCCGCCGTTCGACGTCGGTGCGGGCGACGAAGGGCAGCAGCGCGGCGGTGCCGAGATCGAAGCCGTCCATGATCGCGAAGCCGATCAGGAGGACGCCGAGGAACAGCCACCAGACGAGACGGAGGATTTCATAGTCGATCGGAATGGACATCGGATCTCCTCCTTCATTCGGCCGGAGCGAGTGCGGGGCGAGAGACCGCGTAGTCGAGCTCGAGCGCCTTCACCGGCCCCATCGCGACGTATTTCCGCATCAGGAAGATCTCGACGACGAGCAGCGTCGAGTAGAAGAGGACGAAGCCGCCGAAGGTGAAGAGGATCTGCGGCACCGACAGCGACGAGGTGGCGAGGCCGGTCGGCAGGATCCCGTCGATCGCCCAGGGCTGGCGGCCGTATTCGGCGACGAACCAGCCGAGTTCGCAGGCGAGCCACGGCAGCGGCAGGCTGACGACGCAGAGCTTCAGGAAGCCGCGGTTGGAGAAGTCGCGCCGGGTCGAGAGCCAGAACGCCCAGGCGAAGAAGCCGATGAAGAAGAAGCCGAGCGCGACCATGATCCGGAAGGTCCAGAACAGCGGCGCCACCTTCGGCACCGTGTCGAGCGCGGCGCGGGCGATCGCCGCATCGTCGGCGGTGCGCGGATCGGCGACGTGGTTCTTCAACAGAAGGGCATGGCCGAGATCGTTCGAATGCGCGGCGAGCGCCGCCCGAGCGGCCGTGTCGCCGCGGTCAACCTTGATCCGCTCGAGCGCGTCGTAGGCGACGAGCCCCGAACGGATCCGGGCCTCCGCCTTCGCCACCAGGTCCCGGATGCCCGGCAGTTCGGTCGACACCGACCGGGTGGCGATCAGTCCGAGCGCCCAGGGGATGCGGATCTCGGTGCCGTTCGCCAGCTTCTCCTGATCGGGGACGGTGGCGACGATGAAGCCGGCGGGGGCCTTCTCGGTCTCCCACATCGCTTCGATCGCGGCGAGCTTCATGTGCTGGTGCTCGCCGACCGAGTAGCCGCTCTCGTCGCCGAGCACCACCGCCGACAGCGCCGAGGCGAGGCCGAAGGCCGAGGCGACGATCATCGAGCGGGTGGCGAAGGCGGTGTGGCGGCCCTTCAGCAGGTACCACGCCGAGATCGCCAGGACGAACATCGACCCGGTGACGTAGCCGGCGGAGACCGTGTGGACGAACTTCGCCTGAGCCACCGGATTGAAGATCAGGGCGCCGAAGTCGGTCAGCTCCATCCGCATCGTGTCGGGGTTGAAGACGGCGCCGACCGGATTCTGCATCCAGCCGTTGGCGACCAGGATCCACAACGCCGACAGGTTCGAGCCGATCGCCACGGCCCAGGTGACGGCGAGGTGGCCGACCTTCGACAGGCGGTTCCAGCCGAAGAAGAACAGGCCGACGAAGGTGCTCTCCAGGAAGAAGGCCATCAGACCTTCGATCGCCAGCGGCGCCCCGAAGATGTCGCCGACGTAGTGGCTGTAGTAGGACCAGTTGGTGCCGAACTGGAACTCCATGGTGATGCCGGTGGCGACGCCCATGGCGAAGTTGATGCCGAACAGCTTGCCCCAGAATTTGGTCATGTCGCGCCAGATCTCGCGACCGGTCATGACCCAGGCGCTCTCCATGATGGCGAGCAGGAACGACAGCCCCAGCGTGAGGGGCACGAACAGGAAGTGATAGAGGGCGGTGGCGGCGAACTGGAATCGCGCCAGGCCCACGGGATCGAAGTCCATCGTGGTGTCTTTCGCTGTCGGGACGGAACGTCCCGCCGGGTCGGATGCGGCACGCGACGGATCCGTGGCGAGAGAGACCCGGAACGGGTCGCCGATCTCACCGGCCGTCGATCGCGCCGATCGGGGAATCCGCATCGCTCGGGGCGACGCGGACGGTGTCCACGAAGAGAATCCGTCGTCGGCCGGGAACCGGCGTGTCCGGTCGCGCCCGCGGGACGCGGGATCTGCGCGAGGGGACGTCCGGGATCGGGGCGGAGGACGCCGACGAGTGGAGTGTCAGGCGAGCGGCGGGCCGCGCGGCGAGGCGGAGCGGACGATCGGCACGCTCTTCGGCGCGAGCACCGTCTCGACGAGCCGGATCTCGGCCTCGAAGCGGCGCGGCGCTTCGATCAGAGCCACCAGGGTCGGCGCATCGGCGCCGCCCTGGACCAGCGGCAGACAGAAGACGCAGAGCGGTTCGATGGTCCCGGACTCGGTCTCGGGCCTGCCGTCGGGCCCGAACACGATCATTCCGGCGCCGGTGCAGACGACGATCCGGTCGCCGAACACCTCGTCGAGGAACGGCGCGGCGCCGGAACGGGCGGTCGAGGCGAGGAGCGTGCCGGCGACGAGGTTGAACAGGATCACCAGGAGCCCGAGCGCGGCGGCGATCTCCCGGCGAACCGCCCCGCGGGACGGATCCGTCGATCTGTCGTAGCTCCTGCGGCGGCGTCTGCCGAGCATGCCCTGGACTCGTTCCGGACGATTGTCCCGTTCTTTGTACGAGACCCCTTCCGTGGCGTCGAGTGGGCATTCGGATGGACCGATGTCGCGGTCACCGGCGGGCGAGGGTTTCCCCGACGACGTCCCGGGACATCCGGGGCTCGGTGAACAGCGGCAGCAGGGCGGTGAACTCGTCGGGCGGCAGGGCCGGGGCGAAGAGGAACCCCTGTGCGGCGGTACAGCCGAGCGCGATCAGGGCGTCGGCCTGTGCCTCTCTCTCCACGCCCTCGGCGATGACGGTCAGGCCGAAGTCCGCGGCGAGCGACAGCACGCCGCGGACGATCGCCCGGTCACGGCGATCGTCGGCGACGTCGGCCACGAACGACCGGTCGACCTTGATCACGTCGACGGGGAACGTCTTCAGATAGCCGAGGCTCGAATACCCGGTCGCGAAGTCGTCGATGGCGATCCGGAAACCGAGGTCGCGCAACCGGCGCAACCCGCCGACGGCGGAATCGGCGTCGCGGATGAGTGCGTTTTCGGTGATCTCGAAGGTGATCTTCCGGGGATCGATCCCGTAGTCCGCCACCCAGCCGGAGATCCGATCGATCAGTCCCACGTCGTTCAACTGTCGAGGCGACAGATTGAGGCCGAGCGGGACGTCGATGCCGGTCGTGCACCGCCAGACCTGCGATCGGCGGAACGCCGTCTCGATCACCGCGCGTCCGAGTTCGGCGATGAGGCCGGTCGCCTCCGCGACCGGGAGGAAGTCGCCCGGCAGAACCAGCCCGCGTTCGGGATGATGCCACCGCACCAGTGCTTCGGCGGCGAAGGGACGGCGATCGGCGAGCGAGACGATCGGCTGGAAGAACACGTCGAGTTCGTCGCGGGCCAGCGCCGTCCTGAGGTTGGTCTCCGCCTCGAGCCGCCGGACCGCCGCCGTCGCCAGTCCGTTCTCGAACACCTTGCAGGTGTTCCGGCCGCTCGCCTTGGCGTGGTACATCGCCACGTCGGCCTTGCGCAGCAGCTCGTCGGCGGTCTCGACGCCGGTCTCGCCGAGGGCGATGCCGAAACTCCCGCCGACCACCACGTCGCGGTCGCCGATCCGGACCGGCCCGCGGATCGCGCCGAGCAGACGGGTGGCGATGCGGTGGGCCGTCTCGACCGTCGCCTCGTGCTCGACCAGAACGGTGAATTCGTCGCCGCCCAGCCGCGCCCCGAGATCTTCCCGGCGCAGCACCGCCCGCATCCGATCGGCGACCGTCTTCAGGATGACGTCGCCGGCCTCGTGGCCGAGACTGTCGTTGACCACCTTGAAGTCGTCGAGGTCGAAGAAGATGACCGCCACCGATTCCGGTCCGGTCGCTCGCGGCACCAGCGCCCGGCGCAGACTCTCCTGGAAGTGGACCCGATTGGCCAATCCGGTGAGTGGGTCGCGGAAGGCGAGGTTTTCGAGCTGACGTTCGTGGATCCGCCGTTCGGTGACGTCGTGGAAGGTGGCGACGATTCCGGCGACCGCGGGGTCGTGCAGGAGGTTGGTGAGGGTGACGTCGTAGTCGTGCCAGTCGGCGACGCCGTGGAGGATGCCGACCGACGACGGCCGGGTCTCGCCCGGTGTCGCCGACAGACCGGCGATCAGCTGGTTCAGCCGACCGAGGTCGTCCGGCCGGATCCGCCGCCGGAACTCGCTCGCCGCGTCGCCGCCCTCGGCCACGGTCCACACCCGCGTCGCGGCCGGATTGGCGAAACGCACGTCGCCGTTCGCCGCGATCACCACGATCAGGTCGTGGACGCTGCGGATCAGCGCGCCGAGCCGCGCCTCGCTCGCCGTCGCCGCCTGTTCGGCCCGCCGACGATCGGCGAGCTCGTTGTTGACCGCGCGGTAGAGGCCGGCGTTCTCCAGCGCGGCACCGGTCTGGCCGGCATAGACCACGGCGATCGGAACGACGTCGGGGTCGAACCGGGTCGGCGCCGACCGGAAGGCGAGGAGCAGCCCTTCCGGGTGGCTCCGCCCGAACGGCAGGGCCAGCAGGGCACCGGGTGGGATCGGTGTTCCGCCGTCCGCGTCCGGCGGTCCGACGGTGTCGAAGGGCGCGAGCTCGTGGATCTCCGGCCGGCCGAGGAGGTGGTCGACGAGGTCGCCGAGCCGACGGTCGTCGAGGGACGGGGCGCCGGCATCGGTCCGGAAGACCACCTCGTCGTGCTCTCCGAGCCGGACCAGTGTCGCCGCATCGGCGCCGACCAGGTCCGGAAACGTCGCCACCGCCCGGCGCGCCACGCCGGCCTCTTCGACGTCCGGTCCCATCGCCCGTTCGGAATGGACGATCCGTTCCAGTTGGGCGCGCCGTTGCGCCTGCTCCACGGCGAGCCCGATCCGGTAGGCCATCGCGGTGAGCAGGCCGACGTCGGCGAAGACGAAGGGGGTGGCGTGGCAGCGTGCCAGGATCAGCACGCCGCGTGCCGCGTGGCTGGCCGAGACCGGCAGATAGAGAACCGACTGCACGTCGAGATCGCGCAGCTGTGGTTCGACCGTCGGGTCGGCGAGGGCGTCGCCGATCAGCAGCGGCCCGCCGTCCCGCATGGTCCGCGGGACGTTGGCGTCGGCGGCGTCGGCGAACGGCAGTTCGGCGAAGTCTTCCGGCAGGCCGATGCTGGCGAGCGGCGCGAACGAGCCGGTTCCCGCGGGATCGAGGAGGATCACCACTTCCGCGGCGAAGAGCTCCGACAGGGTCGCCAGCGCTCGCTCGAGCAGGGTCTCGAGCGAGCCGGCGTCGTTGAGGATGGTCAGGAGGCGCGTGAGACGGGTGGCGTCCCGTATCGCCGCCTGCGCGGCAATCGCAACCGGTGCAACTCGTCGGTTTCTGCTGCCGGCGAGCACGAGGGCGGTTCGTTCGAGGCGACGACGGTCATCGGGCGTTGTCCCCGGTGATCAGAGCGCGAGGGCCGTGAGCGTGCAGTTGTGGGTGCCGAGCACTCCGACGGTGCGGGCGAACTCGCCGCAGCAGTAGATCCCGAAACTCGGCACGTCGCCGGCCGCCTGCTGGAGGCGTACCGATTCCTCGCCGATCCGGGCGCCGAGCAACATGCCGCGGGCCGCACAGCTGAAGGTGAGGAGGGCGCCGAGATCGGCACGCCGTCCGACGATCCCACCGACTTCGTCGGTGACGTCGAGCAGCTTGTCGGTGGTGCTGGCCATCACCTGGACGGCGCTTCCCTCCGGCGGAACGCAGCCCTGGATTCTGAGCCAGCCGTTCGGCGACTTGGCGCGGGCGGCGCGGATCACGTAGGTGCCGTCGGTCTGCATCAGGCCGAGCGGATGGTGGACCGACGTTCCCCAGAACGCGTCGGCGGGGAGCGATCCCGGCGCGATGCCGAGCTGCTCCTCGTAGACGGCGGCGGCCGGGCGGCCGTCGAGTTCCATGATGTCGACGCCCTCGGCCCGGGTCACCAGCAACGGCACGCCGATCGGCTCCCAGCCATGGCGGGTGATCACCTCGAACGGCTCGTCTCCGGCGATCCACAGCGCGACCGCGCCGCCCTCGATCGCCTCGCCGTCGCGGAAGACGAAGGTGCGGATGAACTTCATCTCGTCGCCCGCCGCGCCGCCGACGATCGGGATGCGCGGTCCGGTGATCCGGTAGGCGCCGTGGAACAGCTGCTGCAGGTCGCCCGCCAGACAGTCGGCGAGCAGCACCACCGCGGCGTGCGGGCTGCGCCCGGCCTCGTCGCGGGCGGCGCGCGCGATGGTCTGTCCGACTTCGCCGAGGCGGCCCTTGATCGCGTCGGACGAGGCGACGCCGTAGTGATAGGGCCCGGCGGAGAGCACCATCACGCCGACACCGGCGCCGTGCCCCAGATAGGTGTCGCGCATGATCTCGCCGGACCCGGTGGCACCGATCAGCCGGGCCTCCCCGGTGACGCTGCGGATGCCGGCGAGCAGCGCCGGAAGATCGTAGCGCGGCGTCGTGAAGACGAGGACCAGTGCCGGCGCGGCGTCTCCCAGCTCGGCGACGGCGTGCGCCGCCGCCTCGCGGCCGGACTCGAAGGCGTCGATCCCCGTGCCGGCTCCCGTGCCCGCCTGAACCTTCATGACGTTTCTCCCAGAATGAAAACGTTTCGGATCTTGCTTACGTCCGGTTGTATCAGGGAGTCGTTGAACCTCGGTTAAACGCTTTCCTCGTGGCGGGCTGATCTGGTCGCATGACGCGTCGTCGTGCGCTTCGTCACGTCAGCCGTGCAGTCGACGGAGGGCTCGTGTCTCGGCCGGACCGACCGCCGGTGATAGGTTGAGGGCAAGACCTCTTTCCATCCGTCGTCGCGCCGATGCAGCCTTCGGTCCGCCACTTCTGTTTCGACGGGATCGATGCCGTGGCGACCCGCGGGATCGACGCCGCCACGCCGTGGCACGATCATGCGCGACTGGTGATCGGGGTGGTCGATCGCGGACGGCGGCGGATCGCCTTTCCCGACCGGGTGGTCGAGGTGGGCGCCGGGTCGGGCTTCGTCGTCGCTCCCGGCCATGCCCATCGCATCCTCGCCGGCGGTTCGGTCGACCATCGCGCCCTGTCGCTGCCGGTGATCCCCGGGTGTGTCGGGCCGGCGAGCGGTAGGATCGACGATGCCGTCCTGGTGGCGGCGATCGACGCGGCCTTCGCCGCGGTGGTGGCCGGTCGGAGCCCGGACGTCGCCGATCTCGTCGAACGGGCGGTCGGCCGTCTCGGTCCGGCGCCGCCGCCGGCCCCGGAGCCGGCGGCCGTCCGACGGGTGCGTCGCCGTCTCGCCGCGTTGCCCGAGGAACGCCCGACGCTCGACGGGCTCGCCGCCGCGACCGGGCTGACGCCCTGGCACCTGCAGCGTCTCTACCGCCGCCATGTCGGCATCAGCCCGCACGACGCCGATCAGGTGATCCGGCTGAGGCTCGCCCGGGCACTGATCCGCGCCGGCGCCACGCCGGCGGTCGCCGCGGCCGAGGCCGGCTTCGCCGATCAGAGCCACTTCAATCGGGTGTTCAAGCGGCTGATGTGGCTGCCGCCCGGCCGTTGGGCGGCGCAGTTGCGCCGTTCCTGAGCCGGTTTCAGAACCGGCCGAGCAGGCGCCACCACAGGAAGTCGAGCGGCACCAGCAGCACGAAGGTGATCGCGGCGAGCGGCAGCAGGATCCGCACCAGGCTGTCGATCCGCTCCTCGGAGAGCTGCATCGCCACCACCAGCGGCCCGACCTGGAACGGCAGCAGGATGGTGGAGAAGCCGATCACCTGGATCATCAGCACGTCGGCGAGGCCGAAGCCGGAGAGGTCGGCGAACTCCCGGGCGAGCGGGGTCAGCACCGCCGGAGCGCTGGGCACCGTGGTGAACACCCCGGTGACGCAGGCGATGAAGGAGAGCGAGACGAAGTCGACGAAGTCCCGCCCCGGAGCGAGCGGCATCACCCGTTCGAGCGCATGGCCGAGCATCGTGCCGAGGCCGGAGGCGTTGACGATCGCCCCGAGCGCCAGCGCTCCGGCGACGAACAGGATCAGCCCGAAGTCGACCGTCGTCCTGAACCGCTGAGGATCGACCACGCCGACCCCCGGCATCAGCAGGACGACGGCGGTGCCGAGTCCGACCCAGGCCGGGTCGATGCCGTGGATCGTGTCGGTCATCCACAGGACCAGGGTCGCCAGCAGGATGCCGACCACCCGGGTCCGCCGCGAATCGGCCGCGCCGGTGGCCGGTCCGGCGGCCGGTGCGACCGTCGCGATCTTCGCCGGGAACAACCACAGCACCAGGACGACGGCGATGATCGCCTTGAGGATCCCGAGGATCGGGAAATGCAGCAGCAGATATTCGGTGTAGCCGAAATGGACGCCCCAGATCGTCTCGGCCGCGCCGGCGAGCACCATGTTGGGGATGTTCGACGGCAGGATCGCGAAGCTCGGCATGTTGCAGCCGATCGCGACGATCGCCGCGACCCCGGTCCGCCCCGGGGTGCCGCGGGCGAGGCCGCAGCGCTCGGCGAGCGCCATGGCGATCGGCACCATCACCACGGCACGGCCGACCGACGACGGCATCACGAAGCCGAGCAACATCGATGCGGTCATCAGTCCGCCGATCAGTCGGGCGTGGCTGCCGGTGACCAGCGGCGCGAGCACCGCCGCCAGACGATCGCCGAGCCCGGTCGCGGCGATCGCCGAGCCGATGACGAAGCCGGAGACGATCAGCCAGACCGCCGACGAGGCGAAGCCGGAGAACACCAGCGCCGGCGGCGCCAGCTTCGCCATCAGCGCGACGGCGAACAACAGCAGGCTGGCGACGTAGCCCGGCACCACGGCGGTGCTCCACAGGCTCAGGGTCAGCAGCACCGCGGCGATCGTCGCGCCTTCCCTGCCGGTGAGGCCGGCGGGCGGCACGAAGGCGAACCAGGCGCCGATCACCAGAGCGGTGGCGACGATGGCGCGTCGGGGAGTGAGCATCACGGGGAGCTTTCCGTCGGAGTGTGGGGCGGCGGAGGGGCGCCCCACCGCGGCGTGGCCGCCACTCTAGCCGGGCGGCGCATCTGGCGTTAGACCGGTATCATGCCAAAGAATGTCGCCGACACGCCGGAATGCGAGCCGACTTCGGTCTTCGACCTCGATCGGGGGATGACGGTCCAGTTGCTCGCCCGCACGCGCGAGCGCGGTTTCGCGGTCCGCCGTCACACCCATCCCCACGGCCAACTGGTCTGGCCGACCCGGGGCGTGCTCCGGCTGGTCGGCGAAGACGGCATCTGGATCGTGCCGGAGAGCCACGCGGTGTGGATGCCGGCCGGCGCCGTCCATCAGGTGATCGCCGAGACCGATGCGGAGATCCGACATCTGCAGGTCCATCCGGAGCGCCGGTTGCGGCACGACCGCGGCGAACCGGCCCGCTGCGTCGTCGTGGTGACGACGCCGCTGTTGCGGGCGGCGATCGAGCGGATGGAGGGGCTGGAAGGTCGGCCCGAGGCCGCCGACAGACTGCGGCGCCTCGCCGAAGTGGTGCTCGACGAGATCGAGGACCTGCCCGAAGCGCCCTTCCATCTGCCCGGCGGTCGGGACCCCCGCCTCGTCCGGCTGACCCGCCACCTCGGCGATCATCCCGACGAGCGGCGTGGCCTGGCGGTCCTCGCCGCCGAGGTCGGTTCGACCACCCGCACCCTCGAACGTCTGTTCCGCGCCGAGACCGGCCTGACCTGGCGCCGATGGCGGTCGCGCCACCGGCTGTTGCGCTCGATCGAGCGGCTGCAGCGCGGCGAGAGCACCACCGCGGTCGCCGCCTCGCTCGGTTATGCCGGGGCGAGCGCCTTCGCCGCCGCCTTCCGCGAGCTCTTCGGAACGTCGCCGCAGCGCCATCGCCTCGACGCCGGGCGTCCGCGCGTCGCCGATCGGGACTGAGCGCGACACCGGCCGATCATTCGTGAATCACGAACGATCGGTCCCGAATTTCAGAATGGAAGAAAACGAACCGACAGGGCAGGGTGCGCCGAGTGTTTCACGCGGTGCTCTCCATGTCCCTGGCTTCGTTCTCGCTTCCCGCCGGTCGCCGGCTCCTGCCCGGTCTTCTGCTCGCCGCCGCGATCGCCGCGGCCGGCTTCGCCCTGCACGGCCTGCCGGGGTTTCGTCTGTTCTCGCCGATGATCCTGGCGATCCTGGTCGGCATGGTGGTGGCCAATCTGGCGCCGCTGCCGGCGAGCGTCGGACCCGGCATCGCGATCGCCGTCCGGCCGCTGCTGCGGGCCGGGATCGTGCTCCTCGGTCTGCAGATCACGCCCGCCAAACTGATCTCGCTCGGCGGAGTCGGGCTGGTGGTGGTGACGGCGACGCTGTTCGCCACCTTCGCCTTCACCGCCTGGGCCGGTCGCCGGCTCGGGCTGACCCCGGCGCTCGCCGACCTCGTCGCCGCCGGCACTTCGATCTGTGGCGCCTCGGCTGTGGTGGCGACCAACGGAGTGGTCGACGGCGATCGTGAGGAGGTCGCCCAGGCGCTGGCGGTGGTGACGCTGTTCGGCACCCTGTCGATGTTCGCCTTTCCCGCGCTGGCGCCGCTCTTCGGTCTTTCCGACCACGCCTATGGCCTGTGGACCGGTTCGGCGATCCACGAGGTCGCCCAGGTGGTCGGCGCCGGCTTCCAGCGCGGCACCGAGGCCGGCGAGTTCGCCACCGTCACCAAGCTGGTGCGGGTCGGACTGATGGCGCCGCTGGTCATCGGTCTCGGCGCTCTGCGCCGTCGCGATGCGGCGGTCGGCGCGGCCCGTCCGCCGTTCCCGTGGTTCGTGGTCGGCTTCCTGGTCCTCGCCGGGCTCGGCGGGGTGGTCGATCTCGGTCGTCCGGTGCTCGACGCCGCGTCGCTCGTCACCACCGTCCTGCTCACCGCCGCGCTCGGCGCGATGGGTTCGATGATCGACGCCCGCCGCCTCGTCGGCGAGGGCTTGCGCGTTCTCGTGCTCGGTGCTCTGTCGTGGCTGTTCGTCTCGGGCTTCGCGCTCGCGGCGGTGACACTCCTCGCGTCGGGGCTGGGATGACGCTCGAGCAACTCCGGATCTTCGTCGCCGTCGCCGACTGCGAGCACCTGACGCGGGCGGCGGCGGACCTGCGTCTGGCCCCGTCCGCGGTCAGCGCGGCGATCCGTGCGCTGGAACAACGCCATGGCGTCGTGTTGTTCGATCGGATCCGTCGGCGCATCCGGTTGACCGAGATCGGGCGGGCCTTTCTCGACGAGGCCCGGGCGGTGGTCGAGCGCTCGGCCCGAGCCGAACGCCGCCTCGCCGAACTCGCCGGGCGGATCGAAGGGACGATCCGCATCGAGGCGAGCCTGACCATCGCCGCCTGCTGGCTGCCCGCCCGCCTCGTCGCCTTCCGGCGGACCTGTCCGGGCGTCGAGGTGGCGGTCGCCGTCGCCAACACCGCTCACGTCGCCCGTGCCGTCGCCGAGGGCGAAGCCGACGTCGGTTTCGTCGAGGGCGAGTGCGACGGCGCCTCGCTCCTGGTGCGGACCGTCGACCGCGACCGTCTGGTGCTGGTCGGCGATGCGTCGATGGCCGACACACCGGCGCCCACTCCGGAGGATCTGCGCGGCTGGGCCTGGATTCTGCGTGAGAAGGGATCCGGCACCCGCTCCGAGTTCGAAGCCGAACTGCGCCGCCGCGGCGTCGATCCGGGCGCATTGCGCGTGCTCTTCGATCTGCCTTCGAACGAGGCGGTGATGGCGGCGATCGTCGCCGGCGGCGGGGTCGGCGTGCTCTCCGAACTGGTGGTGCGCGATGCCCTCGACACCGGCCGGCTGGTGGCCCTCGACCGACGTTTCGCCGAGCGCCCGTTCCAGATCGTGCGGAACGCCGACCGCTCTCCGTCGCGGGCGCTCGCCGCCTTCGTCGACGGTCTGTGAGCGGCGGTCCGCCTCACCCGGCCGGCGTCATTCGAAGGCGCAGCCGGGCTTCGCGCCGAGCTTCTTCAGGACGATCGCCGCCGGGCAGAAGCCGGTGAAGGCCGACTGCAGCAGGTTCAGCCCGACGAAGGCCGAGAGCAGCAGCCACCACGGGGAGACCTGCCAGGCGAGGAGGAGGCCGAGCAGGTTCATCGTCCCGGCGAAGGCCATCACGATTCGGTCGATCGACATCTCTTGTTCCCTTCGTTCGGTTCGCGCGCCGTGGAGGCGTCGGGATCGGTCCGTCGCGCCGCCCGGTCGTCCGGATTGCAGAAGATGTCGCTGAGCAGACCGATCAGTCGGACCGCGTCCTCGCTCTTGATCCGGTAGAACACCGTCTGGGCGTCGCGCCGGGTGTCGACGATGTCCTCGGCCCGGAGCACCGCCAGATGCTGCGACATCGCGGACTGGCCGAGGCCGACCCGCGCATGCAGTTCGGAGACCGACTTCTCGCCTTCGTGGAGCTCGCACAGGACCAGCAGACGCTGGCGATTGGCCAGCGCCTTCAGGAACCGTTCGGCGCGTTCCGCATCGGCGTGGAGGGCGGCGAATTTCATGTCGCCATTTTTAGCTGATCCTAATATTAGTGTCAACTAATGTAATGGTGCGGAGTGGACGCGGGTCACTCCACCGAAGCGATCATCCGGGCGAGTTCGGCGAGCGACCCGGCCTCCATCTTGGTCATCACCGCGGCGCGGTAGGCCTCGATGGTCTTGATCGACAGGTCGAGGTCGAATGCGATCACCTTGTTCGCCTTGCCGGCGAGGATCCCGTCGAGCACTTCGCGTTCGCGCCGGCCGAGGCGGGCGAGCCGTTCCTCGATGGTCCGCCGCCGGGCCCCCCGGGCCAGCGTCTCCCGCGACAGCCGGATCGCCGCCTCGACCGTGTCGAGCAGGTGCTGCTCCTTGAACGGCTTCTCGACGAAGTCGAAGGCCCCGGCCTTCAGCGCCTCGACCGCCATCGGCACGTCGCCGTGGCCGGTGACGATCAGCACCGGCAGGGGAAAGCCCCGCTCGCCGAGATGGCGCTGCAGTTCGAGCCCGCTCGTCCCGGGCATCCGGACGTCGAGGATCAGTGCGCCCGGCCGGATCGCGCCGGCGGCCGGCAGGGCGGCGAGGAAGGGCGCGGCGCCGGCGAAGCTCTCCGCGTCGAGCCCGACCGAGGCGAACAGGAAGGTCATCGACCGGCGCATCGCTTCGTCGTCGTCGACGATCAGGATCAGCGGTCGGTCCTCGGCGGGGGTGGTCATGCCGTCTTCTCCTCGCTCACCGGCAGGGCGAAGCGCATGGTGAGCCCTCCGTCCGGTTCGTTCTCGGCCCACAGGCGGCCGCCGTGGCTCTCGACGATGGTGCGGCAGATCGACAGGCCGAGCCCCAGCCCCTGCGGTTTGGTGGTGAAGAACGTGTCGAAGAGATGCGCCTCGACCTCCGCCGACAGTCCGCAGCCGTGGTCGCGCACCGCCACGCCGACGGTGTCGCCGTCGCGGAAGGTGCGCACCTCGATCCCCTGCGACCGCCGGTCGCCGCCGTCCATCGCGTCGACCGCGTTCTGGACGAGGTTGAGCAGCACCTGTTCGATCTCCAGCCGGTCGGCCGAGATCTTCGGCAGATCGCCGGCGACGGTCACCGTCAGCGGCACGCCGCGCCGCGTCGCCGCCCCTTCGAAGAGACCGAGCGTCTCGGCGACCACTTCGTCGAGGTCGAGCGTCTCGCGCCGGACCTCGCGCCGTCGCACGAAACCGCGGATCCGCCGGATGATCGCCCCGGCCCGCTCCGCCTGACCGGCGATGCCGCGGGCGCCGTCGCGCAGGAACGCCGGATCGAGGCGGCCGGCGTCGATGACCCGGGTGATGCCCTCGGCGTAGTTGGTGATCGCGGCCAGCGGCTGGTTGAGTTCGTGGGCGATGTTGGAGGCCATCTCGCCGAGGATCCCGAGCCGCGAGAACTGGTCGCGCTCCTCCCGGTGCAGCCGCGCCGCCCGTTCCGCCTTCTCCCGTTCCTGGATCTCGCGGGTGAGTTCGGCGGTGCGCCGCCGCACCAGCGTCTCCACCCGGACGACGTGGACGATCCACCACAGGACGGCGAGCCCGGCGACGAAGAACCAGTGCCAGTGGGCGCGGACGAAGCCGAGCACCGTGGTCCGGCCGAGATAGTCGTAGGGGCCGATCTTCAGGGCGCGGAACAGCGCGTGCACCGAGGTGTAGTCCTGCGGTGCGGTCCAGGCGCGGCCGTCGACCGGCGCCATGGTGAGGAGGCTCGCGGTGACCGCCTTGGCGAGGTCGGGCGGCGTGTCGGCGAGCCGGGCGAACGGCCAGTCCGGATAGAGCCGCGACGACAGCCGGCAGGGGAAGCCGGCGACCGGCCGCTCGTCGACCACCGCGAATTCGGTCCGATCGATCCGGCCGTGGGCGATCGCGTCCTCGAGCAGGCAGGCGCGGACGACCCCGGCGTCGGCGCGGCCCTCGCGCAGCGCGGCGATCACCGTCTCCATCGGAAAGCCGGTCTCCACCAGTCCGCCGAGCGCCGACGGGGGGATGCCCGCCTCCTCCATCTCCCGCCGGATCACTCGCCAGCCACCGAAGGCGTCGGCGGCGACGATCGCCAGCCGTCTGCCCGAGAGATCGGCGAAACGCTTCGGCCGGTCCGGGCGGTCGGGCACGATCACCGTCGAGCCGACCGTGTCGGTCGGCACCACATGATCCCGGCTCTCCAGGGTGGCGAGCCGGGTGACGCCGAAGCGGGATTCGAGATCGACGTAGTCGCCCGGGTTGGTGACCACGAAGTCGACCGACTTCGCCTCGACCGCCCGGGTGATGCCGCCGAGATCGAGCGGCATCGGTGTGAAGGCGTGACCGGGAAGGGCGCGCCGCAGATGCGCCAGCGTCGGCTCGAAATCCGCCATCGCTCGTTCCGAGCCCTGATAGGCGAGGATCGCGATCCGGACCTCGTCCGCCCAGGCGGGCCGGGCGAGCCCGGCGATCAGGGCCGTGGCGAGGAGGAGGGCGGTTGGCGAGGAGCGATGGGGCATGATCGGGAAGAGTGGCCCGCGCGAGGCCGGCTTGCAACGGAAACGACCGGCCGAGAGGTCGGCCGGTCGCGATCCGGGGCTCAGTAGCGCGCGTCCTTCGGCTTCGGATCCTTCGGCCAGTCCTTGACCTTCGGGGCGAAGTCCGGCCGCGGCATGTGGCTGAAGTAGGCGGCGACGTCGACGGCGTCCTGGTCGGAGAGCCCGCCCTGGCCGAGCGGGAACTTCTCGTGCATGCCGATCGGCATGTTGCGCTTGACGAAGGCGGCGGCGGTGAAGGTGCGGGCCATGCCGGCGCCGATGTTGAACGAGCGGTCGCCCCACAGCGGCGGATAGACGACGCGGCCGGCGGAGTCGTTCAGCCCTTCGCCGTTCGCTCCGTGGCAGACCGAGCACTGTGCCTCGTAGATCGTCCGTCCGTTGTCGGGGTTCGGCACGATCGAGCCGTCGACCTTGCCGACGCCCCGGCCCGGCACCTTGTCCTCCGGCTTGGTGGCACCGCGCATCCAGTCGAAATAGGCGACCATCGCCTTCATTTCCGGCCCGTCGACGGGCAGCGCCTTGCCGTTCATCGAGCGCAGGAAGCAGCCGTTGATCCGGTCCTCCATGGTGATCACCCGCCCGGCGCGCGGCGCATAGGACGGGAAGAAGGCGGAGACGCCGACGTAGGGGCTGCCGTCGGCGACGGTGCCGGCGTTGAGGTGGCAGGAGGTGCAGTTGAGGTCGTCGCCGACGTGCTTGGGCAACATCGTCCGGGTCTCGGCGTTGAGCCGCATGCCGAGCACCAGCTGATCGGGGTTCGGCGCATCGAGCAGCGCGGCGAGCCGCGGCGTCTCGAAGGTCGAGGAATCGATCTTCGGGTCGAGCGTGGCGCGCGCCGCCTTCACGTCGGCGGTGGTCACCGGTCCGGCCCCGCCGCCGAAGCTCTCGCGCACGAAGGACAGGATCTCGGCGATCTCGCGATCTTCCAGCCGGGCGAAGGCCGGCATCGTCCAGACCCGCGGATGGGCACCGGTCGCCGCGGTCTTCCACCCGGTCAGGGTGATGTGGACGAGGGTCGAGGGATCCCGGGCGGCGACCGTCGGATTGCCGGCGAGCGGCGGGAAGACGCCGTCGACCCCGGTGCCGTCGGGGCGGTGGCAATCGGTGCAGAACTGGGCGTAGCCGAGCCCGCCGCGGGTGGTGAAGGTGGTCTTCGGCGCTTCGCCGGGAAGAGCCGCGGCGACCGCCTTAGGACGATCCGAGGGCAGCGCCTTCAGATAGGTGGCGATGGCGACGAGATCGCTCTCGGCGACGTTCTGGGTCGAATGGTGGATCACCTCGGTCATGCTGCCGGAGGCGGTGGCGAAGCGGTTGCGCCCGGTCTTCAGCAGTTCGACGGTGTCCGCGACCGTCCACAGATCGCGCAGGTCGATGGCGTTCCACTCCTCGACCTTGGCGCCGGAGAGGAAGGCGCGGCCGTTCGATCCCGCCTCCGACATCGCCACTTCCTGGAAGCCCAGCCCGCGCGGCGTGTGGCAGGCACCGCAGTGGCCGAGCCCCTGGACCAGATAGGCGCCGCGGTTCCACACCGCGTCCCTGCTCGGATCGGGTCGGAACGGCGTCGCATCGGCGAAGGCGGCGTCCCAATAGGCGAGGCCGAAACGCAGATTGAACGGGAAGTTCATCGCCGCGGCCCGGTTCGGCTTCTCGACCGGCGCCAGCCCCCGCGAGAGGAAGGCCCAGAGCGCCCGCATGTCCTCGTCGGTGATCTTGGCGTAGGAGGGATACGGCATCGCCGGATAGAGGCGGTGGCCGTCGGCGGCGACGCCCTTGCGCATCGCCCGGTCGAAGGCGCCGAAGCTCCAGCCGCCGATGCCGGTCTTCGCATCGGGCGTGATGTTGGTCGACCAGATCGTGCCGAACGGGGTCTCCAGCGCCCGCCCGCCGGCCATCGGCGCGCCGCCGGGCTCACTGTGGCAGGCGATGCAGTCGCCGAGTTCTGCGACGGCGCGGCCGAGTTCGACCAGTGCCGGATCGACCGCGGCGCCGAAGCCGGGATCCTTCGCGACGATCGACGGGGGAATGGCGACGAAGACCGCGATGCCGCCGGCGACCACCGCGGCGACCGCCGCGGCCGCGCCGATCCGACGGGCGAGGGTGCTCTCTTCCTGTTGCATGACGAAGGCCTCGGGCTCCGGGCGATGATCGGCGACGCTAGGCGGCGGGCGCGGTGCGGGCGATCCGGGACTTACCCGCGCCGGACCAGGGTTTACCCGGGTCGCCCCGCCGGATCCGCCGTCGCGGGATCGGTTCGGATGCGGGCTGCGACCCCACGCCGCAGGGTCTCGCTCGGTCCGTCGGAAGCCGCGGCCCGGTCGGTCTCGCCCGATGAGCCCCCGGCCGATCGACGTGTTCATCGGGGCTGCCCCTACGGCAGGTATTCGCACCGACTGGCGAGGTCCGATCGGCGCGCGTTACCTTCCCGGGCCGTTGGACACCGCCCTCGGGGGGCGAGCCGGCGCCGGGCGGAGACCCGGCGGTCGCGAGCGTATCCGGCCGGCGCATCGTGATCGCGTCCGGGGGAGGTCGCCCGTGTCCCACAATCCCAGTCTCGTCGGAAAGTTCGCCGGCTTCGTCGGTGCGGTCGCCGCCTTCGCTTTGGTCGCCGGTACGGTGTTGCCGGCCCGAGCCGCCGGTCCCTACTCGCTCGACAGGGAGGTGAAGACCGTCCGCGGCTGGACCATCGCCGTCAACAAGCAGCGCAAGGGTTGCCTCGCCTTCGGCAGCTTCAAGTCCGGTACCGCCGTCGAACTCGGCTACGACACCCGCAAGGACGCCGGCTTTCTGGTCTTCGCCAACGAGGACTGGAGCTTCATCTCCGACGGCGAGAACTACGACGTGAAGCTGGTGTTCAACGGCAACAACCGCTGGAACGCCCGCGCCCGCGGCGTCGAACTCGGCGACCTCTACGCCCTCGCCTTCGAAGGGGTGAAGGAGGCGTTCATCATCGACTTCGCCGCCTATTCGAGCGTCCGACTGGAGGTCGAGGGTCAGCATCTCGACGGCTTCAGCCTCGCCGGCACGATGGACGCGGTGAAGGCGATGGTCGACTGCTCGGCCTACGTCTCGGGCCAGTGATCGGCGGCGGGGCGTCCCGCCGCGCTCCGTCTCACCCGACCAGATCGGGCGATCGTTCGACCAGCGTGTGGGCGAGGACCCGCGTCGCGACCCGCGGCGGTGCACTGCCCAGCAACTCGCCGAGCAACTCGACGATCGCCGGACCGAACGCCTCGTAGGGGATCCGGACAGAGGTCAGCCACGGCGCGACCCAGTCGGTGAGCGGGCTGTCGTCGAAGCCGACGATCGCCGGCATCGTCGCGGCATCGCCCCGTTCGCGCCAGTGGCGGCGCACCCCGAAGGCGATCAGGTCGCTGGCGCAGATCACCACGTCGCAGGCGATCGCCCGTGCGTCGAGCAGCCGCGCCGCCTCGCACCCGAGTTCGAGGTGTTCGCGCCGCTCCGGGCTGAGCCGCCGCTCCGGTGCGATCGGCCGGCCGGCGGCGGCGTATTCCGCGGCGATCGCCTCGACGCGCTCGCGCGTCGCCGACGAGCCGAGCGAGCCGTGGACGATCGCCGGCCGGACGAGGCCGCGGGCCAGGCAGTGGCGGGCGAGGTCGCGGCCCGCCGCGGCGTTGTCGATGCCGACGAAGGGGGCGGTGGGACGGGTGGGATCGCGCCGGTTGACGAAGATCAGCGGCGTCGGGCCGGCCCGCATCGCCTCGAGCAGTGGGCTCTCGACCGCGCCGAGCAGGATCAGCGCGCGGGCCTGCTGCGCCCGCATCTCCCGGAGATATTCGTCCTGGATCTCCGGCCGGTCGTGGGTGTCGCAGAGCACCATGACCAGCCCCGCCGTGCGCAGCGCCGTCTCCACCGAGGCGGCGATCGTCGCCATCGCCGGGTTGGCGAGGTTGGCGGCGAGCAGCGCCACCAGCCGGCTGCGCTTCTGGCGCAGCGACCGGCCGGCGCTCTGCGGCCGGTAGTCGAGGTCGGCGATCGCCTGCCGGACCCGCTCGACCGTCTCCGCCGAGGCCTTGTTGGCGATGCCGTTGATCACCCGCGACACGGTGGCGATCGACACCCCGGCTCGGCGCGCCACGCTCTCGATCGTCGCCGCCCCGACCGCGACGGCCGGTTTCTCCTGCGTCACCGCGGTTCGTCTCCGACTGCGAGAATCCACTTGCCAAACCATAGCGACCGGTCCTACCCTGCGCAAGGGTAAACGTTTTCCCTGGACGTGCCCGTCACACAATGGACGTCGTCCCGGTGAGGTCGACGCCGCTCGGGGGAGGAAACGCATGAGCATCGTGAGCAAGATCTTCGGAGCGGTCGCCCTGACCGCCGCCGCGGTGGTCCCGGTCAATGCGCAGCAGCTGACCGTCTGGCACGACCTCGGCGACAACGGCATCAAGTGGTTCGAGGCGATGGGGGCGGAGTACGCCAAGACCAGGCCCGGCATCACCGTCCGCTCGCTGTCCTTCCCGACCGATCAGTGGTTCGGCCGGGTGATCGGCGCGCTCAACACCGACACCGCGCCGGATCTGATCTTCAACAACTACGAGCGGGTGATCCGCATCGAAACCCAGACCGGCAAGGTCGAGGACCTCGCCCCGGTGTTGGCGGGGATCGCCGACAAGGCCTTCCTCGGCGAGGACGATCTCCGGGTCGCCGGCTTCCGCGGCAAGACGATCATCCTGCCGATCCAGCGCGTCCAGATGGGCTTCGGGGTGAGGAAGAGCTGGCTCGACAAGGTCGGCGAGAAATTCCCGAACACCTGGGAAGACGCCGAGCGGGTCGCCGAGGCCTTCCGCGACAGGGATCCCGACGGCAACGGCAAGGCCGACACCTTCGGCTTCGCGCTGGAGGCGGCCAAGCCGCGCGATCTGATCCACATGCTCGACCTGTTCGTCTTCGGCTCCGGCCTGCGCCACACCCTGATCGATCCGCAGGGCGCGATCGTCGTCGACGAGCCGGCCCATGCGAAGGTGCTCGAAGAGTTCCTGAAGACCTATTCGACCTATCGCTTCGTCGCCCCCGACACGATCAACCACTCCTTCGCCGAGATGTATCAGGTGATCGAGGGTGGGCGCGCCGGGATGTTCCGGGTCGGCGACTGGAACGTCAAGAAGTGGGACGGCGCCAACGTGCTGGCCGGCGACTTCCTGGTCGGACCCTGGCCGAAGTTCGCCGCCGATCGCGACAACGCCGTGGTGATCGCCGGCATGCGCGGCGTCGCGGTGCCGTCGAACGCCCCGAACAAGGCGCTGGCGATCGACTTCGCCAAGTTCATGCTGTCGAAGGCGGCGCAGCAGGCCTCGCTCGACAACGTCGGCGCGGCGGTCCGCAAGGACCTCGACGTCTCCGCCCTGTCGCCGCGCGCCCAGTATTTCGCCAGGGCCGAAGGCCGGCTCGTCGCCTACGACTTCCCGGAATCGATCCACGAGTTCTATCCCGAGCTCGAGGCGGCCTATCACCGTCGGCTCCTCGCCGGCATCGCCAACCCGCCGGCCGACTGGAAGCCGTTCATCGCCGAAACGGCGAAGGAGATGCGCGACCTCGCCGCCAAGCTCGCCAAGAAGTGAGTGTTCGGGCCGGTCTCCGGACCGGCCCCGGGCCCGAGACCGGGGCGGTGCCGCCGCCCCGATCGCTCCCCCCTCGTGCCGTGCGACCGCCGCCCGCGCACCCGGAGACCCGACATGTCCGCCGCTCTCGGCGAGATCTGGCGCAACCGGATCTTCTATCTCTTCGCGCTGCCCTTCGCGGTGCTGACCATCCTGTTCGGGGTCTGGCCGATCGTCCTGTCGATCGAGGTGTCGTTCACCGCCTCGGCGACCGCGCTGAAGCCGAGCCCGACCTGGGTGGGCTGGGCCAACTACGCGACGGTGCTCGCCGATCCGCTGTTCGTCGCTTCGCTCGGCCGGACCCTGGTCTACACGGTGCTGTCGGTCGTCGCCAACGTCGGGGTGGCGCTCGGCCTCGCCGTGCTGTTCGACTCGACCCTGCTGAAGCGCGGCAACCTGTTCTTCCGGCTGGCGGTGTTCCTGCCGGTGGTGACCCCCGACGTTGCCGGCTACGTCGTCTGGCGCTGGCTCTACGACCGCTCCTTCGGAGCCTTCAACGCCGCCCTCGCCGGCCTCGGCCTGCCCGCCTTCACCGGCCTGTCGAGCCCCGACACGGCGACCCTCTCGCTGCTCCTCGCCGAGCTCTGGCACCACACCGGCTTCTACATGATCATCTTCCTCGCCAATCTCGCGATCCGCGACAGGGCGCTGGAGGAGGCCGCGGTGATCGACGGCGCCGACGCCTGGCAGCGCTGGCGCTGGGTGATCCTGCCGCAGATCCGGCCGGCGCTGATCATCAACACCGTCTACGCCCTGATCCAGTTCCTGAAGACCTTCACCGTGGTGGTGGTGATGACCAAGGGCGGCCCCAACGACGCCACCAACTTCGTCAGCTACTACGCCTGGCAACTGTTCGATCAGGGCCGCTACGGCGAGGCGACGGCGATGGCGACCGTGCTCTTCGGGCTGGTCGTCGTCCTGTCGCTCGGCGTCTTCGTCTTCGGTGATCGGGAGGCGGCGCGATGAACGGTGTCGGTCGAACCCATCCGCTCCTGCGCTTCGCCGCCTGGGCGGTCGCGCTGCCGGTCGCGGTGCTGTTCCTCTATCCCTACTGGTGGATGATGGTCAGCGCCCTGCGCTCGACCCGCGAAATCATGAGCGCGCCGCTGCGCCTCTTGCCCGAGCGGCTCGATCTGTCGATCTTCTCCGAGATCTCGCGGATCGGCGGGGTCGAGCTCTGGCGCTATGCGCTGAACTCGGTGGCGATCACCGGCGCCTCGACCGTGGTCGGCGTCGTCGTCACCGCACTGGGCGCCTATGCGCTGGTCAGGAAGCCGAAGCTGCCGGGTTTCGCGGTGCTGCGCTGGGGCTTCCTGGTCGCCATCATGTACCCCTACATGCTGCTGGTGATCCCGGTCTATCTGGTGATGTACCGGCTCGGCCTGCTCGGCTCCTATTCGGGGATCGTGCTGTTCCTGGCGCTCGGCCCGATCCAGTTCTTCCTGTTCGAGCAGTTCTTCCGGGCGATCCCCAAGGAGGTGATCGAGGCGGCGGTGATCGACGGGGCGAGCGAGGCGCAGATCCTGTTCCGGATCGTCCTGCCGATGGCCGCACCGGTCACCGCGACGGTGGCGCTGATCACCTTCCTGATCAACTGGGCCCAGTGGTTCCCGGTGATGCTGATCTCGACCACCCCGGACACCTACACCCTGCCGGTCGCGCTGCTCTCGATGAACGGCGAACTCGGCGCGAACTTCCAGGGGATCATGGCGCTCGCCGTGCTGGTCACGCTGCCGATCGCCGTCCTCTTCCTCCTCGCTCAGAAGCGCGTGATGGCGGGCATGGCCGCCGGCGCGGTGAAGGGATGATCCCGATGTCCGAGCCCTTCTCCCACCGGCGTGTGGCCGCCCGGATCGAGGCGGCGCGGCTGCGCAGTCTCGACTGGTTCGCGTCGATGCGGCTTCCCGGCCTCGCCCCCGGGGTCCACCGCATCTCCGCCGCCCACGATCCGGCGCGCTGGCCCGGCGTTCTGCTGCCCGGCACCTACAACGCGCTGCCCTGCCTCGATCTGATCGGCGGCCTCGACGACTGGTCCGATGCGGCACGGGCCGAGACGGTCGACTGGCTCGAGCGCCACCGGACCGCCGACGGCATCTTCCGCATCCCCGGCATGGCCGAGGCCGACCTCTTCAAGAAGCCGGACCCGGGCGAGACCCGCCGCTACGTCGATTGGCACGTCACCAACTATGCGCTCGCCGCGATCGACGCGCTCGACCCCGGCCTCCGGCCGAACCTCGACTTCGCCGCGCCCTGGCTCGACCCGATCCTGCTGAAGGCCTGGCTCGCCGATCGCGACCTGCGCGACCCCTGGCAGGAGGGCAACAACATCGTCAATCTGGCGAGCTTCCTCCTCCTCCTGCGCCGCGACGGCGACGCCGCGACCGGAGCGAAGGTGGCCACCGCCCTCGACGTGCTCTTCGACTGGCACGATCGGCTGCAGGAGCCGACCACCGGCTTCTGGGGGGTCGGCCAGCTCTCCGATCCGACCCGGCTGCTCCATGCCTTCGCCGGTTCGATGCACGCCTTCCACCTCTGGTACCACGAGGATCGGCCGCTCGAAGGTCAGGACCGGGCGATCGACTACGTCCTGACCCTGCCGCCGGTGGTCGACAGCGCCTGTATCGACGTCGACGCGGTCGACCTGCTGGTCCACGGCCACCGGCGGATCGATCACCGCCGCGCCGAGATCGAGGCGTGGCTGGCGAAACTGCTCGACGCGTTGCTCGACGTCCAGAACCCCGACGGCGGTTTCGCCGACCTGCGCGACGGCGTGCGTCGCCAGGACGGTTGGGTCGGCGGCTATGAGGAGCCGCAGGGCCTGTCGAACACCTTCGCCACCTGGTTCCGCTGGATCGCCATCGCGATGATCGCCGAGATCCTGCTGCCCGACCTGCGCGTCTGGCGGTTCCGCCGGACGATCGGCATCGGCTATCGCGCCGCCGACCGGAGGGCCGCGCCGTGAGCGTCGACGATCCCTTCGCCCATCTCCACGACGAGGCCTATGCCCGTCCCTTCGCCGGCCGCCGGGCCCGCGCCGACGACCTCGTCGAGATCGGCGGCCGCCCGCTGGTCGATCTCTGCGGCGACTGGCGGATGACCCTCGATCTCTTCGACGAGGGCCTGCGTCAGCGCTGGTACGCCCTCGACGGCACCCCGCCGTCGCAGTGGGCGGTGCCCCGCGACTACGAAGTCGAGGCCGGCGATCTCGTGCCCGTCCCCTCGTCGTGGAACGCCCTGAAGCCGGAATGGACCTTCTTCGAGGGCGCCGCCTGGTACACCCGCGACCTCGACTGGCGGCGCGAAGCCCCCGACGAGCGGGCGATCCTGCGGATCGGTGCCGCCAACTACGCGGCCCTGGTGTTCCTCGACGGCGTCTGGCTGGGTGGCCACGACGGCGGCTCGACGCCGTTCTCGATCGACCTGACCGAGCACCTCGCCTCCGGTCGTCATCGCCTGCAGATCATGGTCGAGAACCGCCGCCGCCCCGACCGGGTGCCGATGGATCACGTCGACTGGTTCAACTGGGGCGGCCTCTACCGCGAGGTGGCGATCCTGCGGCTGCCGGCCGTCCACATCCGCCGGGCGAGTGCCGAACTACGGCCCGACCGTGCCACCCTGCGCTTCGCCGTCACCCTGTCGGCACCGGTCGACGGCACCGCCCGGGTCGAGATCGCCGAGATCGGGCTCTCCGCCGAGATCCCCGTCGTCGCCGGCCGCGGCACGATCGACGTCGCCGCCGCCGTCGCGCTCTGGAGCCCGGCTTCGCCGAAGCTCTACGACGTCGAAGTTTCCTGGCGGAGCGACCGCTTCCGCGACCGGATAGGCTTCCGCACCATCGAAGCCCGCGGCACCCGTCTGTTCCTCAACGGCGAACCGATCTGGCTGCGCGGCGTCTGCGTCCACGAGGACGACCTCGCCCTCGGCAAGGTCTCGACCGAGGCCGACGTCCGCCGCCGCTTCGCCGACGCCCGCGAGCTCGGCTGCAACTTCCTGCGGCTCGCCCACTATCCCCACCACGAGCACGTCGCGCGGATCGCCGACGAGGAGGGCTTCCTCCTGTGGGCGGAGATCCCGGTCTATTGGGCGATCGCCTTCGACGACCCCGGCACCTTCGCCGACGCCGAGAACCAGTTGCGCGAGCTGATCGAACGCGATCGCAACCGGGCCAGCGTCGTCGTCTGGGGCATCGGCAACGAGAACGCCGACACCGACGCCCGCCTCGCCTTCATGGCCGGGCTGGCCGCCGCCGCCCGCGCCCTCGACCCGAGCCGTCTGGTCGGCGCCGCCTGCCTGATCGATCGCGAGCGCTTCGCCATCGCCGACCGGCTGGCCGAGCACCTCGATCTGATCGGCCTCAACCAGTATGTCGGCTGGTACGAGCCCGACTTCGCCGGCCTCGAGCGCCTCCTCGCCAATTCCGATCCCGGAAGACCGGTGATCGTCAGCGAGACCGGCGCGGACGCGATGCCCGGCCATCGCGGCGCCGGCCGGGTGCTGTTCACCGAGGACTGGCAGGCCGACTTCTACCGCGAACAGCTCTGCCGGTTGCGGGCGGTGCCCTGGATCTGCGGGCTCGCGGCGTGGCTCCTCTACGACTTCCGCTCGCCGCGGCGGCAGACCTCCTTCCAGCGCGGCTTCAACCGCAAAGGACTGATCGGCGAGGACAAACGGACCCGCAAGCGGGCCTTCGCGGTGCTCGCGGAGCTCTATCGCGAGATCGGCGACGAGGCCTGAGGCGATCGGGCGGACACGGGAATTCGGAGCGAGAGACCCATGGCGACGGTACGGATTTCGGAAGTCCACAAGCGCTTCGAGGCGACCGAGGTGCTGCGCGGCGTCTCGGTCGACGTCGCCGACGGCGAATTCCTGGTGCTGGTCGGCCCCTCCGGCTGCGGAAAGTCGACGCTTCTCCGGATGATCGCCGGGCTCGAGACGATCTCGGCGGGTGAGATCCGGATCGGCGAGCGGATCGTCAACG
Organism: uncultured Alphaproteobacteria bacterium; assembly: GCA_937919435.1. Taxonomy (GTDB): domain Bacteria; phylum Pseudomonadota; class Alphaproteobacteria; order Rhizobiales; family Ancalomicrobiaceae; genus Siculibacillus. The sequence continues at coordinate 28,624 of CALFRR010000178.1, forward strand.
ACGTGCCGCCGAAAGAGCGCGACATCGCCATGGTGTTCCAGAACTACGCGCTCTATCCGCACATGAGCGTCGCCGACAACATGGCCTTCGCGCTGAAGCTGCGCGGCGCATCGCAGGCCGAGATCACCGAGCGGGTCGGCCGCGCCGCCGCCATCCTCGGGCTCGGCGATCTGCTCGGCCGCTTCCCCCGCCAGCTCTCCGGCGGCCAGCGCCAGCGCGTCGCGATGGGCCGCGCCATCGTCCGCGATCCGCGGGTCTTCCTGTTCGACGAACCGCTGTCGAACCTCGACGCCAAGCTCCGCGTCTCGATGCGCGCCGAGATCAAGGATCTGCACCGCAAGCTCGCCACCACCACGATCTACGTCACCCACGACCAGATCGAGGCGATGTCGATGGCCGATCGGATCGTCGTCATGCACGACGGGATCGTCGAGCAGATCGGCGCGCCGCTCGACCTCTACGATCGGCCGGCCAACCGCTTCGTCGCCGGCTTCATCGGTTCGCCGGCGATGAACTTCGTCGAAGGCCGGATCGAGGGAGGTCGCTTCGTGTCGACCCGCGGCCTCGCCGTCCCCCTGGCGCCCGACCGGGGCGCCGCCGGCGACGGCCGCCGCGTCGTGCTCGGCTTCCGCCCGGAGCACGTCCGGCTCGACCCCGAAGGCATCCCGATCGAGGTGACGGTGATCGAGCCGACCGGCTCGGAGACCCACCTGATGGCCTCCGCCGCCGGCCATCCGGTGACCTGCGTCCTGCGCGAGCGTCTGGCCGCCGGCCCCGGCGAGACGGTGCGGATCGCTCTCGATCCCGCCCTCGTCCACCTCTTCGACGCCGACGACGGGCACCGCCTCGTGACCGGAGAGCCGGTTCGCGCACCGCTCTGACCTCGCCTTCCGTCCGGCCTCGTGGGGCGGCCGCGTCGCCCGAGCGATCGGCCGCGATGCGCTCCCGGCCGCACCGGCGAAACGGTGCCGGCCGTCCGCTTCCCTCGATCCGCCCGTCGGATGCGTTCGGCGTCGGTCCGGCCGCCGGCCTCGTTGGTGGCCGACCGCCGCGGCCGCCTCTGCGCCTCTCATCGGCCAAGATACAACCAAAAGTAGCGATATACGGTGCAATCCCTAGAGGGTGGCGGATTGCTTGACTCGGTTGCCGCGATTTGGTCAAACTAACGCCAGAGTTGTTCGCAGGCGCTGATACACCCTTACATGTAATCGGTGCCCGTTCGGGTATCGACGGCATCGACGGCGACGGCAACGTCGGCTCGCCGATGCGCTCGATCGCCGTCGACGGAGTGAGTATGGCCGTGAACGAGGTCGATGCTGGCGATCGCTGGGTGTTTCCCGGCCCAGACGTCGGATGGAGCGGCGCGGAACCCCTCGAGTTCGTCTTCGAGCCGGGCCGGGTCGACCATCTGATCTTCGACGGAACGACCCTGTCGCCCGACGATTCCCGACTGGTCTGGTTCGATCTCGCCGGAACCGCCGCGGACGGCGGACCGTTTCCCCCGACCTTCGCCCATTCGCCCTGGGAGCGACGGCGCCTCCGCCGCCGCCCGTCGGGACGGATCTTCACCGCGCCGTTCTCCCATGGCGACGGCCTGCCGGAGTTCGCCGGCGAGCGCCTGCCCGTCGGCCTGCGCGAGCGCGGACCGGTGCGGACCCTGCGTTTCGCCAAGGCCCACGCCGACTTCTTCGCCTGCGGCGCGACCCCGGTGTTGCACGCCGTCTCCGACGAAGGCGTCGTCGAGTGGTTCTCGATCGACGACCTGATGCGCGCCGGGCCGACCGATCCGATCGCGGGCCACGGCTACGATGCTCCCCTCGGCCGGCTGCTCGGTGGCCATCGGCGCGGCGTCGCCGTCGGCCGGACGGGCTTCGCCACCGTCGCCGACGACCGGCCGATCTGGGTCCGGGCGACCCCCTTCGGCATGGACCGTCAGCGCCGCGCGTTCGGCCCCGGTGACCGGGCCCTCGGCGCGCCGATCGCCGGGGCCGACGATTTCCTCTGGCCGGTGATCGTCGACGGTCGGATCGCCGTGGTCCGGCGGCCGGACGTCGTCGACGGCGACTGGACCCTGCATCCGGTCGTCGGAGACGGGCCCGCTGCCGCCTTCCGCCCGCCCTGTCGGTTGGCCGGCGGTCTGGTGGTCTGGGTCGCCGAAGAGGGCTTCCTGATCGGGCGCGACGACGAATGGAAATGGTGCTCCTGGCCCGCGGGGTTCCGTGCCCTCTCGGCGCACGGCGCCCATGTCGACATCCAGGGGTCGGCCTGGCAGTTCGGCGCGTCGGCCACCGGCTATGCCTTCGCCAAGCTCTCCAGCGGCCGTCCGGATCTGGTTCCGGCCACCGGCCATCACCTCGGCGGTGTGCGCTTCACCATCCAGGGCACCGACTGGCTCGAGCATCCCGCCCAGGACGACGCCCGCCGTCGGGTGATGCGCGGAATCGACGGCAGACTGGCGGTGCCCGTTCTGACCTGGGAGGACGCCGCCGTCGTCGCCGTGTCGAACCTGCCGGCGGCCGCCGGGCCGGAGGCCTTCTTCTCCGCCGGCGGCGCGCCGTCCACCACCTTCGGCTATCGGCTCCTCTCCTTCGCCGACCTCGGTCTGACCGATCTCGGCACCGGCATGATGAACTGGACCCATCGTCGCGATCTCCAGGCCTTCGTCTTCGCCGGACACCTGTTCCTCACCAGCAGTTGGGAAACGCGATGCGTCGTCCTTCCCGTCTGATCGGTCTCGCCCTGGGGCTCGGGACTCTGGTCGCGACGTCGGCGCCGTCGTCGTCGCTCGCCGGCCCCGGACAGGTCTACCTCGTCCAGGCGAGCGGCTGGATGGACGGCTACCTGAACAACACCGGCGGCGCCTTCCAGACCGTGGTGGCCCGGTTCGTTCAACTGACCCGGGCCGACGGCTGGCCGATGGCGGTGGCGAGCTTCAACCGTCAGGAGGAGGCGCAGGCCCGCGGCGACTGTTCGCCCCACACCCTCTTCCCGGTCGATGCCTGCGACGAGGCCTCCCATCTGGCGCCGTGGTCGGCGGACGGCGTCGCGCGAGCCCTCGCGGCGATTCAGATTCCGCGCAACGCCAACGGCAGCCTCGCCAATTCCTTCCTCGACGAAGCGCTGTTGCGGGCCCGCGACATCCAACTCGGCACCACCCCGCAGGGCATCGTCTGGATCGTCACCAACAACAAGAACGCCCCGGTCGGCGAGATGTCCGAACGCGCGGTGATCGACAGCAGCCGCGCCTTCCTGCGGACCCTCGGCGAAGATCCCGAGATCGGCGGTGTCTCCGCGGTTCCCTACGAGATGCGGGCGTCGAGCGCCGCCTATCCGCGCTTCGGCGTCCACCACGGCTTCATGATCTACGGCGTCGCCTATGGCGAGACCGGCCGGCAGCTGCTGCGGCACGTCACCTCCCGTCCGGAGTTCCAGGCCGAGTTCGGCCGGCCCTTCCGGCTGCGGCCGCTCGACGACGAGCCGCTGCGGCTGTCGATCGCCGCCCAGAAGGCCGACGAGGCGGTCGACGCGGTGCCCGACGGAGGGGATGGGCTGCGGGTGACCGGCGTCGAGGTCGGCCGGCCGGCGCCGCTGGTCCTGCGGGCCGCGCTCGAGAACACGATCTATCCCTTCGTCATCTCGCGGGCGTCGCTGAAGCTCTCCTGGGAGCCGGGCTCCTCCGGCGGGACCGGCGGCACCCTCGCCGCCGGCATCGATCCGACCACGGTCACCGACATCGCCCCCGGCACCTCGCGGGAGATCACCGTGACGCTCGACTTCTCGGCGATCAAACCGCCGGAGATCAGTCGGCTGAAGTCCCAGGTGTTCGAGGAGAGCGGCCGACTCCACCTGGAGATGACCGACATCGTCCTGGCGAGCGACCCCGCCGCCGTCGACCGGCTGCGCAAGGTCTATCTCGGCGATGCCGTCGGCGCGGCGAGCCCGTCCGTCGACAGCCTCGCCATTCCCGAGATCTTCATCGCCGGCCGTCGGCTGGCCAAGTCGGACGGAGCCATGCCGATCAGCTTCGTCGCCGCCGCCTCGCCGATCGACGTGTTCTATTGGCTTCTCCTGGCCGTCGCCGTCGGTTTCGCATTCTTGCTCTTCGGGCTGATATTGTTGAAGCCGCGCAAGCAATCGACGGTCATCGAGGGGCAGCGGAAGTATTTCTATCTGAGACCGATGGGAACGGAGACCTTCGTGTCGCCGACCGGTCGGAAATACACGGTTCGCGGTGCTCTGTTCGGCGAGAACAGGGCACGGGCGGTGCCGCGCGGTTGATCGCACGATCGATCTGGAGAGGAACGATGACCGACAGACCCATGGTGGTGGCTCAGAAACAACCGACGCCGGCGCCCGTGCCGGTCGCACCGAAGCCGGTCCCGCCCGCGCCGGCCGTCGCCGCGCCGCCGCCACCGCCGCCGGTCGTTCAGACGGCGCCGTCGGTCGGGGCGACCCGCACCATCGGCGATCTGCCGTTCAACAGCGTCGACATCGGCGTCATCTCCGGCATCACCGTGCTCGTCGCGCTGGTCGCGTTGATCCCCAAGGGGCTGATCAACCGTCACCTCGTCTCCCGCCGGGCCACGCCCGGAGCGGCCGGTGCGGCGGCGTGGGCGGCCTGGTTCTTCGTCGTCGTCACCATCGCCCTCTGTCTGGTCGGCACGCTCGGCCATCTCTGGACGGTGATCCTGTTCTGGGGCCCGACCGCGGCGCTCTCGGTCTTCCTGCTGATCCTGACCGTCGTCCTCTTCTCGCGGGCGCTCAACACCCATCGCTGACCGGCGGCGTCCGCCGTCGCCGCCCCGCCTCCATTCCTCGGAGATCGACGCATGAACACGGATTTTCCCGCCCTCGAGGGCGTCCCGGCGACGGGCGGCGATCGCACCGTCGAGGTCCGTCCGACCGTCTTCATCGCCGTCGGCGGCACCGGCATGGAGATCGCGCTGCGCCTGCGCCGGCGCATCCTGCAGGCCGACTGGAACGGTCGCCGGCTGTCGTCGCTCACCGATTTTCCGCCCGCCGCCTTCCTCTACTTCGACACCGACACCAACGCGCCGGTCGAGAGCAACAAGTCGACGCGGCAGGATCCGCTGTCCGAACTGGTGGCCTTCGGGCCGAAGGAGGCGATCCAGAACCGGGTCGACCTCGTCTACTACCGCGACGAGGCGCGCCACAAATCCAACATCGCCGACTGGATGCCGGCGACCGACCTGTCGCGGATCAACGCCGAGCACGGCGCCGGCCAGGTCCGGGCGATCTCGCGGCTGCTGTTCTTCCAGGAGTTCAACCACATCCGCAACTCGCTGACCGACTGCGGCCAGCGCGTCCTGCAGAACGTCACCAACGACGCCCAGCTCCGGCGGCTCGGGCTCGACATCCAACCCAACAGCCTGCGCATCGTCGTCCTCGCCTCGGTCGCCGGCGGCACCGGGTCCGGCGCCTTCCTCGACATGGGCTATCTGGCGACCAACCTCCGGCTGGCGCCCCAGTCCGACGTCGATCTGTTCCTGCTGCTGCCCGGCGGCTTCCAGGGGGCCAACCGCAACCGGGTCTTCGCCAACGGCCACGCGGCGCTCTCCGAACTCGAGTTCTGCATGCGCGGCGACCGGCGGGCACCCTACGTCGGCCGCTGGACCGAGAGCGACCGGCCGGAAGGCGTCGAGCGTCCGTTCAAGGACGTCTACCTGATCGACAACAAGAACGTCGCCGGCGAACTGACCGGGGATCGCGACGTCGTCTTCGACATGGTCGCCGACATCCTGTTCGAGGATTTCGGCAACAGCGACTTCGCCCGCCGCAAGCGCTCGATCGGGGTGAACCAGCAGCAGTTCAAGATGCGCCCCTACGCGCCGAAGGTCGGCGGCGGCGCCGACGAGACCACGCTGAGCTACTACAAGGGGTATTCGAGCGTCGGCCAGTCGACCATCAACACCACCACGGCGCTCGAATACGACCGGACGGTCACCGAGGTCACCCACGGGATGATCGCCGCCTACTTCGGCGTGTTGCGCGGCGATCGCCAGAACGCGGTCCGGGCCGAGGAGCGCGACGGCTTCCTGCGCAGCCACCTCCATCTGGAGATCTCCGCCTATCAGGACATTCCGCCGATCGGCACGCGGCACGCCGAGACCGCGGTCGCCGAGTTCACGCTGGTCGACCATCTCCTGATGCGCGAGGACAACACCCGCATCGACGGTGCCCTGATGCTCGAGATCGAGCGAGACATCGACCGGGTGAAGCACGAGTTCGCCGAACATTCCGCCTGGTCGCGGGAGGTCGAGCGGGTCTACGAGAACCGTCAGGTCGACGTCGACGGCCGCCCCGGCCAACAGGTCGCCTACGGTCCGCTCGGCGACGAGATCAAGAAGAACCGCGAGCGGCTCGAGGCGGTGTTGCTCGGCGACGGCGACACCGGCCTGCCGGCACTGCTCTATCGCTATGTCGACGACCACGAGCGCGGCGGCCTCGACTACACGATCTCGCTGATCGAGGACATCGTCCGCTCCCTCCAGGATCCGAACACCGGCGCCGCCGCCAAACTGCGCGACGCCCAGGCACGCTATGCCCGTCTCGCCCACGACACCCTCGACCAGAACTACGTCGCCAGCCTGAAACGCCTCTACGAGGCGTCGCAGCGCCGCTTCCTGTCGTTCGGCAGCGGTCGCGCGATGGCCGAGGAATACATCGGCCACGCCCAGATCGACGTCGGTGCGATCCTGCGCCTGCGCCTCAGGGCGATCGCCTGCCGCGAGGCGGTGGCGCTGCTCGACGCGGTCTGCGAACGCCTCGGTGCGCCGCAGGGGACCGACACCGCCACCGGCGAGCGCAAGGGCAGCGGGCTGGTCGGCGAGTTCCTGCGCGGCCGAGCGACCGTCCGGCGGCTGCTCGGCAACGTCCGGGCCCAGATCGAGCGGGTCGACGACATCATCCGCCGGCCCGACGGCGGCACCTACTTCACCGTGCCCGACCGCAAGTTCGAGATCGACGCCTCGAACGAGGAACTGCTCGACTGGGGGCGCGAGGCGTTCAAGGGCGAAGGCGGCTCGCGCGGCCTGTTCAAGCGCCTCGTCGACGACAAGGAGCAGGCACGGATCATCAACATCGTGCTCGAGGAATCGAACCGCCGGCTGGTCCGTCACATGCCCAAGGTCGGCTCCTGCACCGATGCGCTCCGGGCGCTTCCCGACGACACCCGCCGGGACCTCTTCCGCAAGATGATCCAACGGGCGATGCCCTGGATCGATGCCAAGTTCGATCGTGACGAGCTCAAGATCGGCGAAGAGCAGTACAAGCTGATCATCGCGGTCAACGACAAGGCCGAGTTCAAGCGCGAGTTCGAAGGCATCGTCAACGGTTGCCTGCCGTCGCGGGTCGGCATCAAGACGGTCGGCTACGAGGAGACGGCGGTCCGCGGCAAGATCGTCTGCTACTGCGAGCTGTCGGGCATCCCGCTCGACATCGTCGATCCGCTCCGCACGGAGTGGCGGCGGGCCTACGACGAGGAGATGCGCCGGCCCGACGGCATTCCGCTGCACAACCACAAGGACTACGAGCAGTTCCCGATCCCGGTGGTGCCGCGATCGGAGGAACTGGCCCGCCAGCGGGCCCAGATCGCGCTCTACCTGAAGGGCTTCATGCTCGGCCTGATGTCGCGCTCCGACGACGGCGAGTGGCGCATCCAGATGCGGCCGAACGACTGGCACCGGGCCGGTTCGGAGAAGAAGATCCGCCGTTCCAACTTCGTGTCGTCGCAGGAGGAGCGGCTGCGCGAGCAGGTGCGCCTGAAGGAGGACTCGCTCGCCTCCTCGCAGCTCCTGGCGCTCGCCGCGCTGAGCCGATGGACCGCCGATCGCGTCTATGCGCCGCGCCGGGTCGAGATCGACAAGCGCGAGATGACCCTCGGCGGCGTTCCCCACTCCGTCGGTCTCGAACTCGAGCGCGAGTACCTCACCAAGTTCGAACGCCGCTATCCGAAGTACGAACCGCCGGAGACCCCCGAAGCCGCCGTCCTGGCCCTGATGTCGAACGATCGCATCGGCGCCTGGACCGAGGTGATCAAGGGCAGCGTCGACGACGGCGATCCCAACGAAGTCGAGCGCGACGGCGATCCGGCCCTGAAGGCGACCGACAAGCGGCGGATCGACGCCGCCCGCTTCACTCCCGAGACGATCGAGGCATTGCTCGCACCGAAGAACGGGATCGCCCCGGCGGCCTTCGCGCCGCCGCCGGTCGCCGCCGTCGCATCGCCGCGCGCCGCACCGCCGCCTCCGCCGCCGGCCGGTCGCCGGTTCTGGGTCTACACGGCGGCCGGCGACGTGGCCGGTCCCTACGACCTCGACCGGCTCGCCCGGTTGGCAGCGGACGGCGGTCTCGGCCGCGCCACCTCGGTCTGCGCCGAGGGCGACACGGTGTGGTCGCTCGCCGGCGACACCGCCGAACTCCGCCGGATCTTCGCCGCCCCTCCGCCTCCGCCCCCGCCGCCGCCGGCTCCGCCGGTCGGATGAAGTGCTTCCCGCGTCGTACCGCGTTCCTTCGAGAGGACCTGACATGACCCGCATTCGCCATCGTTCGATCGCCGCGCTGCTCGTCTCCTGCTCGTTGCTTCTCGCGGGCTGCACGACGACCGGTCCGAAACAGACCCAGGGCGCCCTGGTCGGCGGGCTCGGCGGTGCCGCCATGGGCGCCGTCGTCGGCAACGCGGTCGGCGGGCGCGACGGCGCCATCGTCGGTGCGCTGATCGGCGGCCTCGGCGGCGCGATCGTCGGTTCCGAGATCGGCCGCGAACTCGACGAGCGCGACCGCGCTCTCCGTCAGGCCGCGCTCGACCGAGCCTTCGCCCAGCGCACCGCCCGCAGTGCCTCCCGCCAGACCTGGTCGAACCCGCAGACCGGTCACCACGGCGAGATCGTCCGCCTGCGGACCTACCAGGAGAACGGGCAGAGCTGCAGTGAGTTCAGGGAGATGGCCTACAAGCCGGAGGTCGGCCGGTCGTTCTCCGAAGTCCACACCAAATGTGCGAACTCCGACGGGCTGTTCTGAGCGCGGCATGGTCGAACGTGTCCTCGCTCTCGCCCTCGCCGTCGCGCTGGTCTCCTCGGCCGTGCCGGCCGCCGCCGAGCGGTTCCGGCCGGTGCAGATCTTCGACGAGGCGCTGCGCGAGGTCTGGCCTCAGGGCATGAGCCCGAGCGGCTCCGGCTTCCCGGTGGGGTCCGGGCTGGTTCTGACCGCCGCTCACGTGATCGCCGGGTGTCGGGTGATGTGGGTGCGCTCGCCGTCCCTCGCCCAGAGCCCGGCGATGCTCCTGGGAATCGACACCCGGATCGACGTCGCCCTGCTCTGGGTCGCCGCGTTGCGCGGCCGGCCGGGCGTGTCGCCGGCTCCGGCCGCGGACGGGGACACCTTCGTCCTGCGCGGCTTTCCCAAACGGAGGGGCAGAGTGATGGACGTTCCCTACGGCATCGCGGCGATCGGTGCCGGCCATGCCGACGACGAGGCCACCGGACCGATCCTCGAGCTGATCGCCCGTGGTCCGGAAGGAATCTCCGGCGGGCCGGTGGTCGATCGGGCCGGCCGGGCGGTCGGCCTGATCGTCGCCAAACGGCGCGATGCCGAGGAGCGGGTCCTGGCGATCCCCGCCGATCGCCTCGCCGTCTTTCTCGGCTACATGGGCGAGGTCTGGGCCGCTCCTCCTCCCGAGGGGCCGAACGAGCCCGGGGGCGACGCCCCGCGTCCCCGGCCGCCGATGCCGCAGCCGCGGCCACGTGTCGAGGCACCGGTCGCCGATGTGCTCCAGGTCGGGTGTTCGCGATGAAACGTCGCCTCTTCGCAGTGCTCGCCGCGGTGGGCCTCGCCGCTCCTTCGACCGCCGTGCCGGCCGAGGTCGCGGCGCTCCAGACGCTCTACTGCATCCCGCAGCTTCCGGCGGCCCGGGTGCGCGCCGAGATCTCCCGCCTGCTCGACGGACCCGAGTGCGAGGCGGCGATGGTCAAAGAGAACATCGGCACCCACATCCTCGCCGTCGGCGGGTGTCGCAGCGTGGCGCCGGTTGCCGATTCCGATGCCTGCAAGATCTTCTCGTTTCAGGTCAACAACGCCACCTCCGTCACGCCCCAGGCGTCCGGCGCCCGTTTCGTTCTGAAGGGCGCAGGCCGTTGGTGCCGGCGTTCGAGCGGCGACTGGTATCCCGACGAACCCGATCAGTTCGCCCTGCGCGACATCCTGACCAGCGGTCCGCCGTTGCCCGACATCACCTGTCGGGTCCCCGAGGCCTGGTACGGTCCGCGGCCGGTGGTGGCGTTCTCGCCACCGAACCCTCCGGCCTCGGCTCCGGCTCCGGTCGCGCCGTCGCCCGCGGTCGCCGCCGCCGCGTCCCCGCCGCCTCCCTTCGCCGCTCCGTTCCGGGCGACCTCGACATCGACGGTGGGCACTTACCTCGTCGCGCCGCCGCCTGTGCCCGCGCCGCCGTCCGCTCCGGTGGCGGCCGCCGGCCAACCGCCCGCTCCCGTGGCTCCCGCCGCGTCCCCGCCGCCGCCCGTCCAGACGGCGGGCATCTACGTCCGGTTGCCGGCGTCGGACGAGGCCGCTTCCGCGCCGACCCCGCCGCTCTGCCTGGCCGGGTACGTCTCGGTCTGCACCGATCTGGTGGCGTTGCGTTATCTCGAGACGAACGACGTCGCCGACGTCGTCTTCGGCCGGGCGGTTCGGGAGTTCCTGAACGACGAACGCGAGGCCGCCACGCTCTCGTTGCCGCCGGTCGGGCGCCTGCAACGGCTGACCGCCGCCGCCCTGGCGCGGTCGCGCGCGACGTCCACCTGTCCCACCGACCCGCGCGTCGCCGGACCGATCGTCGCCTGCGGGCGCAGTTGAAGGAAGGGGAACGCCATGAACCGCGACGGATCGCTGCGACGTCGGGTCGGCCTCGCGGACCATCGGATGCCAGGGGGGATCCTCGATGTCGAATGAACCGTCGGTCGCCACCTGTCCGATCTGCGGGGTTCGGCGCTCCGGAACCTTCCTGTTCTGTACGGCATGTGGGGCGGAGCTGCCGCGTGCGGCCACTCCGTCGCCTCCATCCCCGCCGATCGCCCCCGCCCCCCCATCCCGCACGCAGCGTCTCCCGGCGAAACCCGCGGTCCCCGTCGTCGGGCAGAGCTCCGCACCGCCCCCTTCGTCTCCGCCGCCGTCGCCGGCGCCGGTCGTCGGCGGTGCCTTCGGCCGGCGGTCCGGCCCGACCATCTGGCATCTGCGTTGGATCCTGCCGATCGTCAGCCTCCTGACCCTGATTCTGGTCGTGGCGAAGACCTGGTTCGGAGGGCCGGTCACGCCTCCGGCGCCGCCGAAGCAGGTGGTGCTGACCCTGAACGAGGAGACGTGGCGATCGTTCGATCCGCGTGCCGCCTTCGGAGCGGGACGTGAGTTCTTCGTCCGGGCCGATCGGCCGATCCGCATCCGCACCGCCAGCGGTGGTCCGGTGGTGACCGGCGGGACGCCGGTGGCTCTCGGCGACGTCGGCGATCGTCTGGAACTGCGCTCGGTCAGGGGAGGGATCGATGTCGTGTTGGTCGGGCGGTGAGGGCGATCCCGGTTCGCCCTCCGCCGATCGCCGTCGCCGCTCTCCCGGGTGCGGCGCGCTCACCGTGCTCGCCGCGGTGCTCTCGCTCGGCGCCTGCGGTGGACCGGTCGACCGAAGCCGGGCGGAGGCCTGCATCCGCGACGCCTTCGACTCCCGCAACGCCATGACCGCCGAAGTCGCCGGGTTCTTCGGCGAGAAGCGGTTCTTCCCCAAGCTCACGGTTTCGGCGATCCGACTCGATGCCTGTCGAGAGGTCGACGTGGCGACCCACCGCTGTCTCGTCGAGTATCGGGTGGCGATCGAGGGCGGCGAGACGAGTGTGAAATCGTTGCTGACGATGTTGCGCAGCCTCGACGGAACCGGCGACGACGACCTGCTGCAGGCCCATTGGCTGTTCACCGCGGGCCCGCGGTCCTTCACCTGTCGCCGCGACTGAGGTCGGGCCGTCGGAACGCCGCTCGTGCGTCGAGGTGTCGGTTCTCTCGTCCCCGAAGCCCGCCGCGGACGTCGAGACGGCGGCCGACGCCCGGGTGCCGCCGAACGCGGTGCCGTCGGTCGCCTCCCGCCCGGTGCGTTTACGAAATCCCTATGCCCGATTCCGCCATTCCGCATCGAACCCTGATGCCGATCGGCAGAAAGCTGACGGTCGAGAACCTCACCGAGGATCCGACCATGTGGGACTTCGCCTGCTTCGCCTTCGCCGTCGCTGTCTTCGCCGCCGCCGCCCTCCACGCCCACGCCCGCGGGGAACTCTTCCGGACGGCCCAGATGCAGCCGCCGCTGCATCGCCCGCATGCGCACCCGCGCCACCCGTCGCCGCCCTCTCGGATGGCGCTGTCCTGACCTCGTCCGATCCGGCCGGCCGTCGTCGTCGCCCGCGCGCGATCGAGAGACCCGGCCGCCGATGGCGTGTCGGGTCTGCCCAGCCCCCTCCGGCTCGAAGCGGGAGCGCGGACCGGACTCCCATCCCTCCGGACGTCGCGAGCCGGGAAGTGAGAAAACTTCGCCGGTTCAGCATCGTCACGCGAAATGGCTGCCCTGCGCCGGCTGTCCACCGCCCTGCGCCGTCCGCAGGCTCCCTGACTCGCATTCGTCATGCTAATGTCATCATGTCACGACCCCGCAACGATCTCGGGTATACGCATGTTGGCGTGGTTTCGGGCTTTGATGCCCAAGGAAGACGGTTTCTTCGACAAGTTCGAGCGGCATGCCCGCGTTCTGCAGTCCGGCGCCGAGGCGCTCACCGAACTGTTGGCGGTCGGTTCCGACATTCCCCACTGGTGTGCCGAGGTGAAGCGGCACGAGAAGCAGGCGGACGTGATCGCCGCCGAGGTGCTGCTGGCGGTCCGCCGGTCGTTCATCACCCCCTTCGATCGGGTCGACATCAAGGACCTGATCGAGCGGATGGACGACGCCCTCGATCAGATGAACCAGACCGCCAAGGCGATCACCCTGTTCGAGGTCGACGTCTTCACCGATCCGATGCGCGAGATGGCGGCGCTGGCGGTCGAGGCGGCCCGTCTCACCGTCGAGGCGATGCCTCTGCTGCGCGACATCGGCACCAATGCCGGGGCGCTCGCCGCCTACGCCGAGAAGATCACCGAGATCGAGAGCGCCACCGACAAGCTCCACGATCGCGGGCTGAAGGACCTGTTCCTCACCCACCGCCACGCCGATCCGATGGCCTACACCGTCGGTGCCGAGATCTACGGCCATCTCGAACGGGTCGCCGACCGGTTCGAGGACGTCGCCGACGAGATCTCCGGCATCGTCATCGAGCACGTCTGAGCCGGCGAGGATCCTTCCCCACATGGACGCCACTCTGGCTCTGCCCGGTATCGTCGGCCTAGTCTTCGTCGCGCTGGCCTTCGATTTCCTCAACGGCCTCCACGACGCCGCCAACTCGATCGCCACCATCGTCTCGACGCGGGTGCTGTCGCCGCGCTACGCGGTGATGTGGGCGGCGTTCTTCAACTTCATCGCCTTCCTGTTCTTCGGCCTGCACGTCGCCCAGACCATCGGCAGCGGCATCGTCGACGCCGCCATCGTCGATCCTTCGGTGATCTTCGGGGCGCTGGTCGGCGCGATCGTCTGGAACCTGATCACCTGGGCGCTCGGCATCCCCTCGTCGAGTTCGCACGCCCTGGTCGGCGGACTGGTCGGTGCGGCGCTGGCCAAGGTCGGGCTCGAGGCGGTGGTCTGGTCGGGCTTCCTGAAGACCGCCGCGGCGATCGTCCTGTCGCCGACGATCGGGTTCTTCCTGGCGCTGATGCTGATCCTGATCGTCTCCTGGATCTGCCGGCCCTTCACGCCGTTCGCGGTCGACAACGCCTTCCGGCTGATGCAGTTCGTCTCCGCCTCGCTCTATTCGCTCGGCCACGGCGGCAACGACGCCCAGAAGACGATGGGCATCATCGCGGTGCTGCTGTGGTCGCAAGGGCTGACCGGACCGACCTTCACCGTGCCGTTCTGGGTGGTTCTCGCCTGTCAGGCGGCGATGGGGCTCGGCACGCTGCTCGGCGGCTGGCGGATCGTCCACACGATGGGCTCGAAGATCACTCGGCTGACGCCGATGCAGGGATCGTGTGCCGAGACCGGCGGGGCGATCACCCTGTTCCTGGCGACCTGGCTCGGCGTGCCCGTCTCCACCACCCACACCATCACCGGCGCGATCATCGGCGTCGGGGCGGCCCGGCGCACCTCGGCGGTGCGCTGGAGCGTCGCTTCCGACATCGTCGTCGCCTGGGTCGTCACCATTCCGGCCTCGGCGATCATCTCGGCGCTGGCGTGGTGGATCGTCCACGTGATCTGATTCGCGTTTCATCGGCGATCCGGTGATTCGCCGGTCCGCCACACCGTGTTCCTGCGCATCGATGGGGAAGCGATTGCCGAAGCCCCTGCGTCCCTCCGGTCCCGGCCCCTGGCGGCAGGTGGCGGCGCTGCCCTGGCGGAGGCGCGGCGGCCGGCTGGAGGTCTGCCTCGTCACCACCCGTGAGACGCGGCGCTGGACGGTGCCGAAGGGCTGGCCGATGAAGGGGATCTCCGACCGGCGGGCGGCGGCGGTCGAGGCCGAGGAGGAGGCGGGGTTGCGCGGCAAGGCGGCGGCCGATCCGCTCGGCACCTACACCTACTGGAAACGCGGCACCGCCCGCTTCGACCTGGTGCACGTCGCCGTCTATCCGCTCGAGGTCCGGCGCGGTCTCGACGAATGGAAGGAGCGGGGCGAACGCGAGGTCCGCTGGATGTCGATCTCCGATGCCCGCATCGTCGTCGACGAGCCGGAGCTGGTCAGTCTCCTCGGCCGCTTCGCCGAGAATTTCGAGAAGCCCTGACGAGAACGGCCCGCCGTTTCCGGCGGGCCGCGGGAAGGGACCGGAAGCGCCGGCCGCGAGCGGACGGCGTCGGTTCAGGCGACCGACCGCGAGGCTTCCTTCAGCTTGCGGGCGGCTTCGTCGACCTCGCGGCTGGCGCGGGCGATCTCGTTCATGCCGTGAGTGATCGTCTCGACCCCGACCGCCGCGGTCTGCATGTTCGACGACATGTCGCGGGTCACCGCCTCCTGCTCCTCCACCGCCGAGGCGATGTTGGTGGAGATGTCGTTGATCTGGCCGATGATCGCCGAGATCCCGGAGATCGCCTCGACCGCCTCCTTGGTGTTGGTCTGCACCGCGGCGATCTGGGCGGCGATCTCGTCGGTCGCCTTCGAGGTCTGGGTGGCGAGGCTCTTCACTTCGCTGGCGACCACCGCGAAGCCGCGGCCGGCCTCGCCGGCCCGCGCCGCCTCGATGGTGGCGTTGAGGGCGAGGAGGTTG
>CALFRR010000179.1 GCA_937919435.1 uncultured Alphaproteobacteria bacterium
CATCCTCCAAAAGGTCGAGCGCGTATGTAAAGGCATTTGCGGGACGGGATACTAGGTCCTGTTGACGAATAGGATTCCCCTTCGGGCTGAGGAGTGATTCAACGTCGCTTTCGGAGGGCGGCGGCGTTGATTCGAGACCTGATGAACGACGAGGAATGGGCCTTCTTCCAGCCGTTCGTGACAAGGCGAGGACCGCACAGCGGCCGGCGGCCTCAAGATCACCGGCGCGTGCTCGACGGCGTCTTCTGGATCGCCCGCACCGGCGCCCAATGGCGTGATCTGCCCGTGTTCTTCGGCAAGTGGTCGTCGGTCTACCGCCAGTTCCGCCGCTGGACACTCTCCGGTCTCTGGGATCTGCTGCTCGAGGTGTTGAACGAAACCGAGGGCGTCGGCGAGACGGTCCAGATGATCGACAGCACCGTCATCCGGGCGCACCACTGTGCCGCCGGCGCAAGGCGGGGACTCCGAGACAGGGTCTCGGGCGCTCGCGAGGTGGGTTTTCGACCCAAATTCATCTCCGCACCAACGGAGCCGGCCTCCCCGTAGCCGTCGACATCGCGCCGGGCCAGGCCTCGGACTACACCGGCGCCCTGCCTCTCCTCGATGCCGATGGGCCGGAACCGAGGGTTCTGCTCGCCGATCGCGGCTACGATGCCGATGCCATCCGCACGGAGATGGAAGCGCGCGGCGTCACCCCGATCATTCCGATGCGGCGAAGCCGCAAGGTCCAGATTTCGATCGACGACCACATCTACGCGCTCAGGAACCGGATCGAGCGTTGCTTCAACAGGTTGAAGAACTGGCGCCGTCTGGCCACCCGCTACGACAAGACCGCCGACAGCTATCTCGGCTTCGTCCTCATCGCTGCGGTCCGCCTATGCATGCGCCCACTCGTCAACCGGACCTAGGTCAACGGCGATGCAACGATCGTCTTTCGACGAATATGATTACCTTTGTGTGCGATCGAATATGATGTATCTCATCACCCTAGCTGTCGCCACTCTTACCATGCCATCTCCCATTTTCACGCATGGCTGTGTTTCCTTTTCCCACGCCGAGATATTTCCGGCTTGGCATCATCGATTGTTATTCGGTATCAGAGTGGATCGAATCAAAGCATTGCGAGCGGGTGGATAAAATGGCGAATGCTGGCGGTTCTGGCTTCATCCGGCTGTTGCTCATGTCCATTCTCCTGAAAAGGTTGAGCGAGTTTCCCTTCTTTTCCTCTCGCCGCCGCGCGCGTTTCGCCCGATCCTCCGATAAGCGCCGGCGCCGCTTGTCGGGGCTACTGATCGAGGAAAGCCCGGTCGTCGTCCCGACAGATCGCCAACCTACGGCGTTCGGGACCGTGCACCTCGAAACCGGCAGCGACACTGGTGTCGAGACGGACATCGATCCGACGAATGCCGTCCGTCGAATCCTGGTCGTCTGTACTCACGCCCCAACGATCAAACATGCGGGTGGGCTCCGCATCGTCGACATGCTCCACAAAATCAGAGCGAAGACTCCGAACGCCTACATCGAACTCTTCACCTCCGACAATTTCAAGCTCTACGGACCGCTCGGTGAGATCACGCAAATTGTCGACACAGTCGTTCTCGCGGACAACTACAATTTTTCCCTTGCCGAATATCTGCGCAAGACGCCGATGCGGCGCTATTTTGACGTGATCGATTTCCAGTTTCCACAGTCGCCCGACGTCGTTCGTGCATACAAGAGCATCGGCGCAAAATTGATCTTCACGCCGATGGAGAGCTACATTCGAAACGAATGTATCGATCGGAATCTCGCGTCGATTCGCGGGGCGGAACTGACATCGCCGACCGCCATCGAAGAGGCTGCGATCTGCCGTCTGGTCGACCAGACGATCTGCGTCTCCGAGAAGGACAGAGAGGCCATCGCGAACTGCGTCGACGTCGACGTGATCGCCATCGAGACGGCCGTTTCGGACATCGAGTTTTCGTCGATCGGAGAAGTACCCGTCACCAAGAACGAGTGTGCCGCCTGCTTCGTCGCCTATTTCGGTTCGGAGACCAATCGCGACGCACTCCGTTGGTTGTTGGCGGAGGTGCTTCCTCGAGTTCGATGTGTGTTGCCCGATTTCGAACTCCGCATCGTCGGTCGCGGCGACGTTTCAGACATCGTTCGGAACGCGCCGGCGGGGGTGCGATACATCGGTGAAGTCGAGCGTATCGCACCCGAGATCGAGGCAGCGGCGGTCGGAATCGCACTCGCGCTGAGTGGCTCCGGATTTCGCGGCAAGATCAATCAGTATGCCCGTCTCGGAGTTCCCTGCGTCGCCAATACGCTGGCGGCCGACGGTCTCGCCTATGTCGACGGGCGATCGATCGTCATCGCCGACGGGGCGGAGAATTTCGCCGACGCCATCACCACTCTGTTGCGGGATGTCGAAAAGCGGCGGCGGATCGGTGCGGCGGCGGCGGACATCTGCCGTTCAACCTACGGGTGGGAGGCAAAATGGCCGTCGATCGCCGAAGTCTACGGACTGCCACTCCACCCGGAGCGGCTGGCGATGCCGCGGGTACATGCCGTGGTCCCCTCGTACCGCCACGCCCCGTTCATCGAAGAGCGTATCCGTTCGATTTTCCAACAAGAATATCCCTATATCCGCGTCACCGTCATCGACGATCACTCGGAAGACGGATCACACGAGATCATCGAACGGCTCCGGAAGGAATTCAACTTCACTTATATTCGCCGGGCGGTCAACAGTGGGACACCATTCAGCGCCTGGAAATACGCCGCCGAGAACACGAGCGAAGAGCTGATCTGGCTCTGTGAGAGCGACGACTACAGTGATCGCATGCTGGTCAGCAAACTGGTCCGGGCGATCAATCGCCGACCGACGACGAAGGTCGCCTATTGTGCCTCTTGGGTCGTCGACAAAGACGGCAGGAAACTCGAAACGACCCACAACTACGCATCCTCGGTCTTCCACCCGACGCGCTGGCTGAAGCCATTCTACGCCCGAGGGGAGCATGAGTTGCGGCAATTTCAGATCTGCGGCATGGTCGTTCCCAACATGAGCAGCTGCCTGATCGACACCGCCGCGTTTCGGGCCGCGTTCACCGGCGATATCGAGAAATACAAACTTGCCGGCGACTGGCTATTCCTGGGTCACGTCATGCAGTTCGGCGACATTTGCTATGTACCTGACTGCCTGAATTTTTTCCGCCGCCACAACGATACGGCGAGAGCTGGAACGAATACAACCAGACGCAACGTCGAACACATTGCGGTCAGGCTCACACTATCGGAACTCGTGGGTGCATCGAAAGCGGAAATCCTCAACGCGTTGAGGTTCGATCTCAGGGAACTATGCCCGGATCCTTCGCTCGCCGAAGCGGTCTGTGCGGAGATGCAGAGGTTGTTCCCTGAGCGGGAGAAGCAATTGCGCACGCTGCTGCGCGAACACTGCCCTTAAGGTGCGCGCCCGCTGCCATGACTGCGCCTTCATCGGATCCCTATCGTTCATGCCCGGAGGGGCGGCGGAGCCGGAGGCGCGCCCTTCGCGGGCTCTGGATTCCCCTCCTCACGATGCCACCTCGGCGAGTTCGGTCGCAATCGTGCTCCTCGCCATCTGGTGACGCGTGCCTCTCCACCGCGTCAGGTGCACGCCTCTTGACAGTTCAGCCGATGAGCCGATAACCGCATCGAGGCGCATCCCACAAACCCATCCACTAACTTGCCGGTGCAGATCTCGATCCTTTGACGTTCAACAAGAACCGATGTGTGCCAACATGCTCAGCGAACTCAGAAATTCCGACGTCATCGACGTATTATCGAACCTGAACCGCAACAAGAACTTCGATGGATTTGACGATACATGTCTCCTGCGAATCATGAACGCAGAGACCGCAATCGCCGCCGCCAAACTATTACCGTTGTCGAAAGCGCAGCTGAGACAGGATATATTTGCTGCTGCGATGAGCCGTTTTTCGAAGGATTCCGGATATTTCGTCGAGTTTGGCGCGACGGATGGCGTGTATTTGAGCAATAGCTACATGCTGGAAAAGTCATTGGGATGGCAGGGGATCTTGGCCGAACCCGCCCGCGAATGGCACGAGGCGCTGTCCTTACAGAGATCCGCCCGCATAGATCACCGATGTGTCTTTTCGAGAACCGGAACCGAGGTCATGTTTCGCGAAGTGGGTCCGGACAAGGCCCTATCGACGATAGTAGAGTACGCCGAGAGTGATCTGCACAGACTGACCCGACGGATCGGCGAGACATACGCCGTGGACACCGTCGGCTTGGGCGATCTTCTCGAACAGCATGGGGCTCCACACCAAATCGACTTCCTATCCTTGGATACCGAAGGAAGCGAGCTAGGAATCCTGCAGGCGTTCGACTTTTCGAAATACGCGTTTGGAGCGATATGCTGCGAGCATAACTACACCGATAATAGAAACGGTATACTTGATATCCTCAAGCGAAACCGGTATTGGCGTGTTCTCAATGGTATTTCTCTTTTCGACGATTGGTATGTCCACGAATCTAGGTTGAGCGCACTCGCCGAAGTATTTCCTCGTTGGGAGGAAGTTTCACACCAGAACGAGATCGAGCCGGGCGTTCCACAGTCGGAAAAAGACCGCGTCATCGCGATGCTTCAAGAGACCGTGATGAACCTCATCGTCGATCGCGACGCCTACAAGAATGCACTTGAGGCTCGCGATCCGTCCTGACCCGGGATCCGATGGGGCGCCAACGGCCGCCTGCGATGGTCGCTTCGCCGCGGACCGAGCCGAGTCAAATCTCGGCCGCTCGCGTCACGTAGACAATCGAGATATACGGATGTCAACGGGTAGGCAGTCTCGATTCTGCGGACAAAGATGGATAGATGAAAAATGTTGCACGGCGCAAAGAGCGTGACGTCTCAAGACGAGTACTTCGATCATGCCGAGGCGAGCGCGGCGCTCCGCCTATTCAAGAAGAGGCTTCTAGAATTTTTTTTAAAAGAAGGAGAAATTGCGAGCGTTACTCTGCCCGGATTCAGTTTTCCCGCCGGCAGGATCGTTGATTTTCTACTGAACCCGGACCTGCGCCTGCCAGACGGGTCTTTCAATCTCCGAGAGACCGTGAATTGCCCGGAAACGTATTTCAATATGCGGATGCGTGCAGCAATTCAGGCGATTTCGTCTCTTGAAAGCGAGCGGAACCGCGATGTCTACATCATGGAACAAATGACGCCTCTCTACCGTTATTTCCGGGGCATCTACACTGGACTGGTTGGAAGCGAATTCCTCGGAGATGGAACCCCGCTCGGACACGTCAACGCCGGGGGACTTCGCAACGAGGACGCCACTCGGATGACATTCGAAAGCGATTCATTCGATTTCGCCATGTCTTTCGACGTTCTAGAGCATATTCCAGACTATCTCTCGGCTTTTCGTGAGGTGCATCGCGTATTACGGCCAGGAGGGCGTTTCTATTTCACGGCCCCGTTCTGCATTACCAGCCACGAGCATCTCGTTCGAGCCAAATTGGAAAATGGCCAAATCATACATATTCTGCCGCCCGAGATGCACGGTGACCCGGTCACCGGCGAAGGAATTCTGTGTTACCACCATTTCGGTTGGGATGTTCTCGATGAACTGAAGGCCTGCGACTTCAAAGCGGTCGACGTCCTTCTGTTCGATCAGGTCGAATACGGCTTCTACACTGACGAGCCGCTGCTGATCTTCCGCGCCGTCACCTGATATTGTAGGGAGCAGCATTCGGGGGGCGCAAGCAGCGAGTAGGGCGGAGACGCAGGCCGCGCGGCGCGGCCGTCCGATACCGAGCGCGAGACGTTTCGATCCGTTCGAGGGCAAACCCGAACGGGCCTCAGACGGTCGGACCACTGCGCACGTGAAAGCCGGACGAGTCTGCTGTGAGCCCCTTCTCTCATCCATCTGAGGCCAGAGTCCTCGGGTGAGTTGGTCCGCACCCCGACCTTGGAGCACCGGAAGGTAGAGTTTCCGGCCTTCTGTCA
>CALFRR010000180.1 GCA_937919435.1 uncultured Alphaproteobacteria bacterium
GAGATTCAAGTGTGACTGGAGTTCAGACGTGTGCTCTTCCGATCTCTCGCCGTCGGTCAGGCGGACCACCTCGTCGTCGCGCCGCAGTTCGTCGCGCTCGGCGTCCCAGACGAAGGGGCCGAAGCGCATCTCGCTCGCCTTCGGCTTCGCCGCGGGGGCGGTGCCGCGCTTCAGCACGTTGTTGATCCGGAGCAGCAGCTCGCGCGGATCGAAGGGCTTCGACAGATAGTCGTCGGCCCCGTATTCGAGGCCGCGGATCCGGCTCTCGGTCTCGGAGCGGGCGGTCAGCATCAGGATCGGCACGGTCGAGCTGCGCCGGAGATCGCGGGTTAAGTCCATGCCGTTCTCGCCGGGCATCATCACGTCGAGGACGATCAGGTCGAAGTCGATGATCGCCAGCTTCTTCCGCGCCTCGGCGGCCGATTCGGCATTGGTCACGCGGAAGCCGTGCTCGCCGAGGAAACGCGAGATCAGCGTGCGGATGCGGCTGTCGTCGTCGACGACCAGCAGGTGGGGGGCGGCATCCGACGGGGGAGTGGGGGTGTCGTTCATGGCGCCGTTCAGGATTCGGGATGGTTGGTGTAGCGGCTGACCCGGGGCCGTTCGTCGGCGTCGATCATCAGCCGAAGGAAGTCGCGGGCCCGGGCCGCGCCGTCCGGACCGAGCGCCTGGAAGGCGGCGGCGATACGGCCGATCTGGGGCAGCGCCAGCGATCGCGCCAGCGCCCGGCCGGTGGCGGTGGCATAGAGCAGACGCTGGCGACGATCTGTCGCACCCGGGCGCTGTTCGACGTGGCCGCTCTCCAACAGATCCTTCAGGACCCGGGCGAGGCTCTGCTTGGTGATCTTCAGGATGTCGAGCAGCTCGGCGACGGAGAGCCCGGGGTTGCGGTCGACGAAGTGGAGCACTCGGTGGTGGGCGCGGCCGAAGCCGTATTTCGCCAGGATCACGTCGGGATCGGAGACGAAGTCCCGGTAGGCGAAGAAGAACAGCTCGACCATCTCGAGGAAGGCGCCGGCCGGGACCTCGGGTCGGCCGTCACCGGAGAGCGGAGATCCGAGCGGTCCGCGTCGGATGCCGGAAGCGGCGGTTTCGGCGGAGGCGGCACGCTTGGAGGAGTCGGCCATGGGGCGATCGTCGTCCGATTTCCGGGTGTCGTGGCGAACGGCGGCGAAGCGCCGCGGGTCGCGACAGGATAGAGGTTCGCCGCCCGGGAGGCAAAACCCGGGAGGTCGAGCCGGCCGAGGCTTGCACCGGTCGACGCTTTCGATCAAGACGGAGACCCGGCAAGCCGACCCCGGAGAAGGCGGCGGCATTCGCACGACGAGGACTTCGACATGGCTCTTCCCTTCGACGATCGCGACGGTGTCATCTGGTTCGACGGAAAGTTCGTCGATTGGCGGGATGCCCGGGTGCACGTCCTGACCCACGGCCTCCACTACGGGTCCTGTGTGTTCGAGGGGCAGCGCGCCTATGGCGGGGTGGTATTCGAGCAGCGCCGCCATCACCAACGGCTGCACGCCTCGGCCGAGATGCTCGGCTTCGAGATCCCCTACACGGTCGCCGAGCTCGACGCCGCCTGCGAGGAACTCCTGCGGCGGATGAACTTCCGTGACGCCTACGTGCGTCCGGTCGCCTGGCGCGGGTCGGAGATGATGGGCGTGGCGGCGCAGTCCAACACCATCCACGTCGCCTTCGCCGCCTGGGAGTGGCCGAGCTACTTCGCCCCGGAAGAGAAGATGAAGGGGATCCGGCTCGATCTCGCCGAGTATCGCCGGCCCGATCCGCGCACCGCGCCGTGCCGGTCGAAGGCGGCCGGCCTCTACATGATCTGCACGATCTCGAAGCACGCGGCCGAGAAGAAGGGCTATGCCGACGCGCTGATGCTCGACTTCGAGGGCAACGTCGCCGAGGCGACCGGCGCCAACATCTTCTTCGTCAAGGACGGAGTGCTGCACACGCCGCTCGCCGACCGCTTCCTCGACGGCATCACCCGGCAGACGGTGATCCGGCTGGCGAAGGAGCAGGGCATCACGGTGGCCGAGCGGCGGATCCTGCCGGAGGAGATGGCCGGGTTCTCCGAGTGCTTCCTGACCGGCACCGCGGCGGAAGTGACCCCGGTCTCGGAGATCGCCGACCGGCACTTCACGCCGGGCGCGATCACCCAGCGCCTGCTCGGCCTCTACGAGAAGGAAGTCCAGCCGAAGTGATCGGCGGCCCGACCGGCGACACGAAAATCAGGGGGGCACGAGCCCCCCTTCTTCGTTCCGGCGGATGAAATTGCAGAACCGGTGCCGCTCACGCCTCCCAGCGCCGGGCGGCCTCGTCGTCGGCGTCGTGGGCGGCGACCCAGTTGCCGGGGGTGCCGTCGGATGCGATCTCCTTCTTCCAGAAGGGGGCGCGGGTCTTCAGGAAGTCCATCAGGAACTCGGCGCCGGCGAAGGCGGCGGCGCGGTGCGACGAGGTGACGATCACCACGACGATCGGTTCGCCCGGCGCGATCCGGCCGTGGCGGTGGATCGCCGTCACCCCGAGCAGCGGCCAACGTTCGATCGCGGTCTTCGCGGTCGTCTCGATCTCGGCCTCCGCCATGCCCGGATAGTGCTCGAGTTCGAGTGCGGCCAGCGTTCCCGCTTCGCCACGGCACAGGCCGGTGAAGGCGACGACCGCGCCGATGTCGGTGCGGCCCGAGGTCAGCAGCGCCGTCTCGGCGGCGACGTCGAAGGGCTCGGCCTGGACGCGGACGGTCAGGGGAACGGTGTCGCTCATCGGAGATCTCGCGTTCGGGCGCGGGAGGGGAGGGGCGCGGTCGGACGAGGCCGTCAGCCGCCGGTCATCGGCGGGAACAGGGCGATCTCGCGGGCTCCGGCGATCGGCTTGCCGTGCGGCGCATGGCGCTGGTCGAGGGCGACGCGGATCACTTCCGGGCGTTCCAGCGCATGGGCGTAGGTCTCGTCACGGGTCGCCAGCCAGCCGACGAAGTCGCCGACGGTGACCACCTCGGCCGGCGGATCGAGGACTTCCTCGGCGAGGCCGATGCGCTCACGGACCCAGGCGAAGTATTTGACCCTCATTTCTGCTCCTCGTTCATCAGATGGACCACGCCGGAGCGGAAATAGTCCCAGCCCGTATAGAGAGTGAGCAGTGCCGAGACCCACAGGAGCAGGATGCCGGTGGCGATCGTCCAGGGATAGACGGTGTGGCCGGCGTCACCGACGATCAGGAAGCCGAGGGCGACCAGTTGCGCGGTGGTCTTCCATTTGGCGAGCCGGGTGACCGGCACGGAGACGCGCAACTCGGCGAGGAACTCCCTGAGGCCGGAGACCAGGATCTCGCGGCACAGGATGATCACCGCGGCGATCATCGACACGCCGGAGATGGTGCGGGCATCGACCAGGATGATCAGGCAGGAGGCGACCAGCAGTTTGTCGGCGATCGGATCGAGCATCCGGCCGAGCGACGACTGCTGTTGCCAGGCGCGGGCGAGATAGCCGTCGAGGAAGTCGGTGATCGCGGCGGCGGCGAACAGGGCGAGCGCGATCCAGCGCGACGTCGGCGTCGGCGTCCCCGGCAGTTCGAAACAGGCGACCACCGCAGGAACCGCCAGGATCCGGCCGTAGGTCAGGATGTTGGGCAGGTTCAGGGCCGACATCGGAATCCTCGTATCGATGAAGACAGAGCACGGTCGAAAGGGGGGCGTCAACCGTCGTGACTGCCGAGCCGACCAGCGTCGCGCGCCGTGGCTTCACGTCTCGCCTTCGTGGAACCACGCGTGAATCGTCTCGGCGACCGCGCGGGAGACGCCCGGCACCTTCTGCAGATCCTCGAGTCCGGCGCGGCCGATCGCCTTGACCGTGCCGAAGTGGTCGAGCAGCGCCCGTTTGCGGGTCGGGCCGATACCGGGAATCTCGTCGAGGGTCGACTGGCGGATCGCCTTGGAGCGTTTCGCCCGATGGGTGCCGTTGGCGAAGCGGTGGGCCTCGTCGCGCAGGCGCTGGACGAAGTAGAGCACCGGATCGCGCTCCGGTAGCATGATGTCGGGCTTGTCGACGAAGAAGAACTTTTCGCGGCCGGCATCGCGGTCGGGGCCCTTGGCGATGCCGACGAAGGCGACCTGTCCGGCGACCCCGGTCTCCTCGGCGACCTGGCGGGCGATCTCCAGCTGGCCCTTGCCGCCGTCGACCAGCACCAGATCGGGCCACGGGCCGAAACCCTGCTCGTCGCGCGGCGCCGCCTCGCGGCTGCCGTGCTCGCGTACCAGACGGGAGAAGCGGCGGGTCAGCACCTCGCGCATCATCGCATAGTCGTCGCCGGGGGCGGTGTCCGGCGACTTGATGTCGAACTTGCGGTACTGGCCCTTGGCGAAGCCCTCGGGGCCGGCGACGATCATGCCGCCGACCGCGTGGGCGCCCATCACGTGGGCGTTGTCGTAGACCTCGATGCGGCGCGGCGTCGCTTCCATGCCGAAGGCGCGGGCGACCCCGGCGAGCAGCGTCTCCTGGCTCGAGGTCTCGGCGAGCCGGCGGCCCAGTGCCTCGCGGGCATTGAGCGCGGCGTGGTCGACGAGGTCCTTCTTCTCGCCGCGGCGGGGAACGCTCACCTCGATCCGGCGATCGGCACGCTCCGACAGGGCCTCCTCGAGCAGCGCCAGTTCGGGCGTCTCGTGGGAGAGCAGGACGAGGCGGGGGATCGGCTTGTCGTCGTAGAACTGGGCGACGAAGCTCTCCAGGATCTCCTCGGGCTCCAGACTCCGATCGGCGCGCGGATAGAAGGCGTGGTTGCCCCAGTTCTGTCCGGTGCGGAAGAAGAACACCTGGATGCAGGTCTGGCCGCCCTCCTGATGGAGCGCGAAGACGTCGGCTTCTTCGACCCCCTGCGGGTTGATCCCCTGATGGGCCTGGATCTGGGAGAGCGCGGTCAGCCGGTCGCGGTAGACGGCGGCGCGTTCGAAATCGAGATCCTCCGCCGCGGCGTGCATCGCCTCGGCGAGACCGGTCTTCACCGCGGTGCTCTTGCCGGACAGGAAGCCCTCGGCCTCCTCGACCAGTTCGCGATAGTCGGCGAGGTCGACCTCCCCGGTGCAGGGGGCGGCGCAGCGCTTGATCTGGTGGAGCAGGCAGGGGCGGGTGCGGGTCTCGTAAACCGAATCGGTGCAGGTGCGGACCAGGAACGCCTTCTGAAGGGCGTTGATGGTGCGCGAGACGCTGCCGGCCGAGGCGAAGGGGCCGTAGTAGCTGCCCTTGCGCTTGCGAGGACCCCGATGCTTGACCAGCGCGGCGGCCTCGTGGTCGGCGCTGACCAGAATGTAGGGGAAGCTCTTGTCGTCGCGGAGCAGCACGTTGTAGCGCGGCCTGAGACGCTTGATCAGATTGGCTTCCAGCAGCAGCGCCTCGGTGTCGCTGCGGGTCTGGACGAACTCCATCGCCGCGGTCTCGCGGACCATCCGGAGGATGCGGGTGGTCAGGCCCTGACCACGGACGTAGTTGGCGACCCGCTTCTTCAGATTGCGGGCCTTGCCGACGTAGAGGATGTTGCCGTCGCCGTCGAGCATCCGGTAGACGCCCGGCGCATTGGGCAGGCGGCGGACCTCGTCGGCGATCACCTCGGCACCGGTCGCCGGGCGCGCGGCGGGCACGGCGTCGGGCGCCGGTGCGGCGACGGCGGCCTCGATCTCGGCGGCGGGCGGTTCGGGCGCGGTGGCGGTGTCGTCGGTCATCGGAATCGCGATCGGTGGGCCGCGGGAGGCGGCCTCTCCCCTCCCATATGGCCCAGGCGGGGCGGGATCGCCAGCGGCGCGGTGCGCGGATCGGTGCTCGTCCCCGACGGACGGGTCATTCGCCGACGTCGACGACGTCGGGGGTCCGCCAGGCGAGGTGCTGGCCGCCGTCGAGGCAGATCATCTGGCCGGTCGCCGACGGCGTCTCGAACAGGAAGCGCACGGTGCGGCCGAACTCTTCCGGAGCCGGGCCGCGG
The DNA here is from genome assembly GCA_937919435.1 of uncultured Alphaproteobacteria bacterium. Taxonomy (GTDB): domain Bacteria; phylum Pseudomonadota; class Alphaproteobacteria; order Rhizobiales; family Ancalomicrobiaceae; genus Siculibacillus. The sequence goes on from CALFRR010000180.1 coordinate 5,974, forward strand.
CCGAGCGGCAGTGCCGCGATCTGGCGGGCGAACTCCGCCGCGCTCTGGTGCGGATTGGCGAAACTCGGGCCGGGGCCGATCGCGTTGACCCGGATCCGCGGGGCGAGCGCCTGGGCCATGGTGCGGGTCGCGGTCCACAGCGCCGACTTGGCCAGGGTATAGGTGAAGAAGCGCGGCGTCGGCTTCAGCACCCGCTGATCGATCAGGTTGACGATCAGGCCCTCGGAGGTCTCGGGCAGGCGACGGACCCAGGCGTCCGCCAGAAGGACCGGCGCGGCGAGATCGACGGTCAGACGGTGCAGCGTGGCGGCGGTGTCGAGTGCGCCGATCTCGTCGGGTTCGAACTCGGAGGCGTTGTTGACCAGGAGACCGATCGGGCCGAGCGCCGCGGTCGCCCGATCGACGAGACCGGCGAGGGCGCCGACGTCGGCGAGATCGGCGGCAAGTGCCACCGCGTCGGCCCCGGTGGCGCGGAGTTCGGCGGCGAGTGCCTCGGCCGCGTCGCGACTCGCCCGGTAGTGGAGCGCGACGGCGAATCCGTTCGCGGCGAGGTCGCGGGCGATGGCCGCGCCGATGCGGCGGGCGGCGCCGGTGACGAGGGCGGTTCGTGGTGCGGGTGCGAAGGTCATGAGGCCGTCCGGGGTCGCGCGATGAGCGGGTGCGATCTCCATCCTACGGCAGTTTCCGGCGTTCGGATCGATCCGTTTCGCGGTGGGACGGGGGCCGATTCGATGCGTTGACGCTTCGCTAACCATTGCACCGATCACATGGCTGGGCGGCAGGGAAAAGCCCTTCGATCACGGTTTCGAACCGAGTTCGCCACAATCGACGCCCGGTCTCGCCCCATTCGATGCCTAACTTCCGTCTCGACGCCGCCTCGGGAACCAACGGGGCTCGAATGCGTCTTCGTCCTGTCCCGACCCGATCGTGATCGGTGATCGGACGGCGACCGTGTCAGTGCAGTGGGGACTTGCGATGAACTCTTTCTTCCTTCGTGCCGCCGTCGGATCCGTGGCGCTCGTGGTGGCGACCGGGATCGGTCAGGCCGCCGACCTGTCGCGTCGTGCGCCAGTCGCCGCGGCTCCGGTGATGGCTCAGTCGTCGGCCTACAACTGGACCGGCCTCTATGCCGGTGCCAACCTCGGCGGTGACTTCATGCTCGACACCGCCCGCAACGCCGGTACCCGTACGCACCTCGATGCGGGCACCGTCTTCGGTGGCCTCCAGGCCGGCTACAACTTCCAGACCGGACCGTGGGTGTTCGGTGCGGAAGGCGACGTCGGCTACGGCAAGGCCTCCAAGACCAAGACCTTCGGCGTCGGCTCGATCAAGGCCGAGAAGGACTGGTCGGGCACCGTGCGCGCGCGCGCCGGCTATGCCTTCGACAACTTCCTGGTCTACGGCACCGGCGGTCTGGCTCTCGCCAGCTTCGAGACCAAGGCCTCGGACGGCGTGACCAGCTCGAAGCGCGAGACGACCCGCGCCGGCTGGACGCTGGGCGCCGGCGTCGAGTACGCGGTGGCTCGCAACATCTCGGTCAAGGGTGAATATCTCTATGCCGACTACGGCAAAGAGACCCACACCTTCACCAACGTCGGCCAGGTCAAGCAGGACCTGAGCGACCATCTGGTTCGCGTCGGTGTGAACTACAAGTTCTGATCGACGTAGACTTTACGGAAACCCGCCGCAGACGCCGAGAAATCGGTGTTTGCGGCGGGTTTTTGTTTTTATATCGAATCTCGATTTGTAGATTTACGTATTAACTTCTCGTAAACCTCGTTTCTGCACGTGGTCTTAACCTCGCCGGGGACATCGTGGTGAACAGGATCCTACGGGTGTCCGTCGGATTCCTCAGAACACGACCAACGAAGGTTCGACCATGTCCCGCGCTCTTCTCGCTCTCGGCATCGCCGCCGGGTTCGCGGTGGCCGCCCCGGCCACCGCCGCCGACATGTACGGCAGCCGGCCGGCGCCGGCCTACGGCTATCAGCAGCCCGCCGCTCCGGCGTCGAGCTGGAACGGCCCCTACCTCGGTGGTCAGGTCGGCCACGGCTGGGGCCCGAACGGCCTCGACGGCATGCAGGTCGGCGTCTACGGCGGCGTCAACTCGACGATGGGCTCCAATACCGTCGTCGGCGCCGAAGCCGATCTCAACATCTCCGGCCAGACCGCCGACCGCCTGGTCAACGGCGGTCTCTACAAGTACCGCTCCGACTGGAACGCGACCATCCGCGGCCGCGTCGGCGTCACCTTCGACAAGATCATGCCCTATGCGACCGGTGGTGTGGCCTTCGCCGACAACACCCTCAAGGCGCTCGGCCGGTCGAGCTCTAACACCAGCGTCGGCTATGCGGTCGGCGCGGGTGTCGAGGGACAGGTGGCCGATCGGATCACCGTCAAGGGCGAAGTCCTGCACATGGGCTTCGGCCGGACCGACCACAACGGGGTCGCGTCCGGAGCCTCGTCGTCGGTGAACACGAACGTGCTGCGCGGCGGTGCCGCGTTCCACTTCTGAGTCGACGTTCGCAGACGCGAAACACTTCGGGCCGTCCCACCGACCTCCTCGCGAGGCGTATCGGTGGGGCGGCCCGTCGGTTTTCGGAGGGCGTCGGACGGCCGAATCGGCTCAGGCGAGCCGGGTCTTCTCGAAGGCGGGAACGCGGGCGGCGAAGCCGTCGAGCCAGGCGACCAGCGCCGGATGGTCGGCCCGCCAGGCGCCTTCGAAGCGCAGGTCGAGATAGCCGAGGGCACAGGCGAGGGTGATGGTGCCGACGGTGATCGGTTCGATCGCCGGCGGCGCTTTCTCCAGCGCGGCGAGCACCCGGGCGATCTTGTCGCGCTGACGGGCGACCCAGCCGGGGCTGCGCTCGGCCTCGGGACGCATCCGGACCTCGTAGACACAGAGCAGGGCGGCGTCCAACAGGCCATCGGCGAGTGCCTGCAGAGTCAGGGCGGCGATCCGCGCCTTCGGCTCGGCCGGGATGATCCGGCCGCCGCCCGCCTCGAGGTCGAGCCATTCGAGGATCACCCGGCTGTCGAAGACCACCGTGCCGTCGTCGAGGATCAGTGCCGGGATCTTGCCGAGCGGATTCTCCCGCGACAGGCTGTCGGCGGGATCGAGCGTGTCGGCGTTCTTCACCTCGAAGCGATCGGAAAGGCCGAGATGGGCGGCGGCGAGCTTCACCTTGCGGCCGAAGGGCGAAGGCGGAGCGGAACGCAGGACGGGCATGGGAGACTCCTCGGTCGACGGGATCGTGGTCCGCCCGGTCAGGGGGCCGGGTTGGATTCGGCGGAGAAGACCTTCGGCCAGTCGGCGGCGGTGCGGCCTTCGCCGCAGTCGTCGGAGCGGCGCATCTCCTCCATGGCGAAGGTCCATTTCTTCCAGCGCCAGACGCCGCGCAGGCCACAGCCCGGGCCGGAGCGGAAGGTCGAGGTCAGCCGCTGGGTCTTCTCGTCGTATTCGACGTTGTGCAGGAGATCGGTGCCCTTCCAGCCGTAGCCGGGCTCCCAGGCGGCGAAATAGAGCGGGGTGATGCCGCCGATCTCGCCGCTCTCCACCACCCAGAGCCGATAGGCGACGTTGCCGGCGGAGGCCGTGCAGGGGATGGCATAGACGATCGCGGTCGAGGAGAGGATGCCGATCACCGGCTTGAAGGCGCGCAGCAGCGGCGAATCCGGCGCCTCGCAGGTCGAAGCGGCGACGTGTTTGGCGAAGAGCCGCGGCGGCACGCCCATCTTCACCACCAGCTCGCCGCGGGTCGGGTTCGGCGCGGCGGCGAGACCCTGCGGGGTGGCGCCGGTCGGTTTCTTCGTCGTATGGCCGAGACGGGCGTCGGTCCAGGCGATCGCCTCGCGGAAGCCGGAGACGTCGAAATCGGCGTCGAACGGGGCGCCGGTGACGTCGATGTACTCGAAGCGGACCGACTTCGCCCCGTCGAGGGCGGTGACCACGGTGCCGGCGAGCTTCTCGTCGACGATCCACATCGCCTCGACCCGCTCGAGCGGCGCGTAGTCGCGGGCCGGTTCGAGGTCGGCGACGCGGCGGCCGTCGATCCTCAGCGTCATCGGCCGGGTCCGGTCGGCGATGGCGCCGGGGGTGGCGATGCCCAGGGCGACGCCGTCACCGGCGCCGAAGCGGCCGATCAGCAGCGCCTGTTTGCCGGACGCCGACGGCAGGCCGCCGCGGCAGAGATTGGCCTCGCAGCGGAGCACGAAGCCGCGGACGGTCGCATCGGTCGTCTCGGCGGCGGCCGGCGCGGCGGCGGCGCGAGACAGGGCGAGGAGAGGCAGGGCGAGGCGCATCGTCAACGTCCGGTTCGGGCGGCGGGCATGAAGGCGCGGTCGAGCCGGCAGGCGCGCCGATCGACCTCGGGACAGCGACGGAACCCGGAGAGGTCCTTGTTCAGGCAGAGCCGGACCTCCTGGAGGCGCCGACCGTCGCAGAGCACGGCGATCTCGTCGCCGTCCAGGCCCCGGTTGGCGGCGGCGAAGGCCCGCTCGACCTCGGCCGGGGCGACCATCCGCGGCCGATCCGGCGAGCGGTGTGCCTCGGGAATGGTGATCGCCGCGAAGACCCGGCGGATCACCCGGAAATAGCTCTCGGCGGAGAGGCTCGAACAGGTGCCGTGGGTCCGCCATTCGTGGCGGACGAGGCCGGGGCTCGGCATCACGTCGAGCATGGCGCGCACCACCTCGGGGGACGGCGGCGGCTCGCGCGTCGGGCAGTCGGAGGGGAAACCGTTCTCCCACTGCGGCCACAGGCCGTGGACGACGAAGCCGAAGGGCCGGTTGCACTGGACGTCGCGGCGGGCGTCGCCGGTCGCTTCGCACCAGCTCGGCGACCAGGACAGCGACAGCACCCAGAAATCGAAGTCGCCGGCCCGGCCGCGTCCCTGCGCGGCGGCGAGCGACGGGGCGAGCGTCGCCAGACCGAGGAGGACGACGAGGACGGCGCCGAAGCGCCACGTTCCGTTCGGCATGGTCGCCTCCGTCGAGATGCGGGGGCCGGGTCGGGTCACCAGAAGCGGGTCAGAGCCCGGCAGTTGCCGTCGTGGACCCGCCAGGGGTCGTGACCGACGACACAGAAGTCGACGCCGGAGGGCAGGCCGAGGTAACCGGGGGCGGCGAAGCCGGTCGAGCGTTCGATCCGATAGGCGAGGCGCGAGGTGGTGCCGTCGGAGAGCGACACGGTCGCCGCGCAGAGCCGGCGGGCGATCGGGCTCGGTCCGAGCGCGAGATCGGTCTCGCGGATCTTCTCGATGGTGACCAGCTCGAGATCCCGGCCCTCGACATGGGCGGTGCCGTAGGCGAAGCGCGAGCGGATGGTGCCGAGGACACCGTCGTCGGCGCAGATCGGCAGGCCGTCGACGGTCGTCACCGCCGGGGGCCGCTTCGCCGGATCGGCGGCGGCGGCGGGGAGCGCGAGAGCGGCCGCGACGAGAGTGCCGGCGGCGAGGCCGAGCGCAACGCGGAACGAACGACGGCTGAACGACATGGGGGCGACTCCTCGGGAAGCCCGACCGGGCCGCCCGGGACGATGAGCGAGGCCGACGCCAGGGTCAAGCGGCCAATCGTCCCGCGCTCCGCGCGGCACTCATTCCGGGACGATCCAGTGCCGGCGGGCGTCGGCACCGGGGCCGACCGCCAGTCTCTCGACGAGTGTCGGCAGCAGCACGCCGAGCTCCTCGTCGAGGCGCCAGGGCGGATTGACGATGGTCAGGCCACAGGCGACCAGCGGACCGTCGGCGGCGATCCGGGCGACCGAGAAGTCGACGCCGAGGATGCGGCGGATGCCGGTGGCGGCGAGCGCCGCCCGATGCCGGCCGAGTTCGCCGGCCGACTTCACCGGATGCCAGATCAGAGCGATGCCGTGGGCGAAGCGCCGGTTGGCCTCGACCAGGGCGGTGACGATGCGGTCGAAGTCGCCGGGCGCTTCGAACGGCGGATCGATCACCAGGAGGCCGCGGCGCTCCTTCGGCGGCAGGAAGCTCTTCGGGGCGAGCCAGCCGTCGAGCTCGACGACCTTCAGGCGGGCGTCGCCGGCGAACAGCGCGGCGAGCGTGGCGGCGTCCTGCGGATGGAGCTCGATCGCGGTGGCACGGTCGGTCGGGCGCAGCCCGGAGCGGGTGATCAGCGGCGAACCGGGATAGCGGACGAGGCGCTCGGTCGTCAGATGGGCGGGCGAGGTCAGGCCGTTGGCCGCGGCGACCGCCGTCAGATAGGGGGCGAGGAGATCGGCCGCCCGGCCCTGCGGCGGCGCGGCGACCAGCCGGCCGATGCCGTCGCGCCATTCGCCGGTGCGCTCGGCCGCATCACCGGCGAGGTCGTAGAGGCCGATCCCGGCGTGAGTGTCGATCACCCGGAACGGCGCCGGCTTGGCCTTCAGGTGTTCGACGATCAGCGCGAGCACCGCGTGTTTGACGACGTCGGCGAAGTTGCCGGCATGGAAGGCGTGGCGGTAGTTCATCGGGCGTCTCGCGAGGTGTCGGTACGGGCGGTCGGGACGATCGTCGCCGGCAGGTCGAGGGGCGACCGGGGCGGCGTATCGGCTCTCCGATCGGCTCCGTCCGAACCGGTCCGGCGGTCGCTTCCGCGTCGGGCGGACATCGCGGCGGCGGGCGAGGCGGAGCCATGAAAAAACCCTCCGGCCGGGAGGCTGGAGGGTTTCGAGCGTCAAGCCCACCGGCACGGAGGCGGTCGGTCCCGCCCGTCTCCGCGACGGAAGCCGTCGGCCGACGTGTCCCCGGAAGGGACGCGCCGGCTCGGGCGAACTCACTCCTCGGAAGGAGCGGCGTAGTCTTCCTCACCCGCGGCGCCGCCCTCGAGCGGCTGCAGGTTGACGGCCTTCGGGCCCTTGCCGCGCTTGTCCGGCTCGGTCTCGAAGGAAACCTTCTGGCCCTTGTCGAGGGTGCCGAGGCCGGAGCGCTCGACCGCGCTGACGTGCACGAACACGTCGGCACCGCCCTCGTCGGGGGTGATGAAGCCATAGCCCTTTTCGGCATTGAAGAACTTCACCGTGCCGTTCTGGCGCGGGCCACGCTCGACCGCCGGACGCGGGGTGCGCGGACGGAAGCCTTCGCCGCCGCCGAAACCACCTTCGCCGCCGCCGAAGCCGCCGCCTTCCTCACCAAAGGGGCGACGCGGGCGGAAGCCGCCGCGATCACCGCCGGGGGCGCCACCGAATCCACGGTCGCCGCCGCCGAATCCACCGGACCGACCGCCGCCGAAGCCGCCACGATCGCCGCCGCCGAACCCGCGGTCACCGCCGCCGAATCCCTCGTCCCGACCGCCGAAGCCACCACGATCACGTCCGAAACCGCCGCGGTCGCCGCCACGCCCGCCGCCGAAACCACGATCCCTCATTCCAAGTCCTTTCCCCGCGGGGTCTGCCCCGTTGCACGACACTTCGCCTCGTCGGCCCTTCGGGACGAGGCGAGAGACCAGGCAGTCACGTTACACGTCGGGACATGATGTACGCTGTTTTTCCCACCGATCGAGAGGATGTGTCTGATCCCATCGTCTCGGGGGAACCGGTCGCGCCGACCGTCTCGCCCAGTTCCGAACCGCCGCCTACTGCGATTTATGGACGAAATGACGCAAAAGGGCAAGGGCGATGGGAGCGTCCGGCGGGGCTCTTCGCGTCGTGCGAGTGGTCGTATGCGGTTGGGAACGTTGCTGTCCGACAGGATCGACGGACGTCTGCGGGCTCACGGTCCGCGGCGTGGCTGGAGGAGCGCGGCCAGGCGCGGGCTGCGTTCGCGACGCGACCAGACGACGACGTGGCGATAGACGGCGACGTCGAGCTCCTGAGGCAGCCGATAGGTCTGGTTTCCCGCCGGTTTCTTCAGCCGGCCGAGCGAGACGCGCTTGGCCGAGAGCGCGTCGTCGGCACTCGCGACCCGATCGGCGGCGACCAGCCAGACCTCGAGATCGGGACGGTCGGCGATCGCGAAGTTCTCGAAGACCAGCTCGCGGGCCGGCAGGCGCACCAGGGCGCGGGCGTCGGCGCTCTCGGTCTCGCCGCTGCGGCCGGCGCGGAACCGTCCTTCCCAACCGACGATGCCACGCTCGCGCGGCTGTCCGCGGACGTCGGCGGGGCGGGGCGGCGGAGGGGGCGGGGCGGCGCGACGACCGGGGGCGGCCGCCGCCGGGGCCGGGATGGTCCCGGTCGGCCGCAACGGGCCGGGCACGTCCTCGTCCGCGGTTTCGGGAAGTGCCGCGGCGGACGACGATCCGATGCCGAGGTCGCGCAGACGTGCGGGATCGCTGACGAGCCCGGCGGTCGTCAGGGCGACGACGGTCGTCAGGCCGGCGATGACCGACAGCGTGATCGCGCGCATCGACAAGCTCCGGATGGATCCGGTCCGGTCAGAGCCCCAGGCTCGACGCAGAGGATTCGCCAGGACATAATAACGCGCGGATCGGTTTGCGAGTCCTTCGAAGAATGGTCGATCGCACGGTTTCGTGACTTTTCGGACACACTTTATTCCCGCCGCCGGCCGGTGTGGCGGACGGAGACCTCGATGAGCGATGCGTCGGAATCCCCCCGCCTGCGGTTGGCCGTCGTCCCGGTCACGCCGCTCGAACAGAACTGCGCGATTCTCTTCGACGACGAGACGAAGCGCGGGGCGGTCAGCGATCCCGGCGGCGACGTCGCGGCGATCTTCCGGGCGATCGGCGAACTCGGCGTCACCATCGACCGGATCCTGCTCACCCACGGCCATTTCGACCACGCCGGCGGGGCGGCCGACCTGAAGGTGCTGCTCGAGCGCGAGTACGGCCGTCCGGTGCCGATCGAGGGGCCGCATCGCGACGACGCCTTCCTGCTCGACCACATTCCCGAATCGGGGGCGCGGTGGGGCGTGCCGGGGCTGAAGGCGGTGACCCCCGACCGCTGGCTCGGCGACGGCGACACGGTCGACGTGGGCGGGATCGCCTTCGAGGTGCTGCACTGCCCCGGCCATTCGCCGGGCAGCGTCGTCTTTCTTCAGAGGACGGTGCGATTCGCGGTGGTCGGCGACGTGCTGTTCGCCGGATCGATCGGGCGGACCGATCTGCCGCGCGGCAACGCCCACGATCTCATCGCCTCGATCAACGAAAAGCTGCTGCCGGCCGGCGACGACATCGGCTTCCTGCCGGGGCACGGGCCGACCAGCACCTTCGGCGCGGAGCGGGCGAACAATCCCTTCCTCACCCTCGACTGATCAGGCTTCGGCCATCACCGCGGCGAGCCCCTCCTCGAGCAGGTCGCCGACGTTGGGGATGCCGAGCAGATAGCGGGCGGTCGAGCGCAGCGAGCGCTCGTGGGCGCGGCGGATCGCGGCCGGCCATTCGGTCGGCCCGTAATCGCCGCGGCCGATCCAGACCAGGGCGACGAGATCGGCCTTCTCGTCCACGTTGAGACCTTCGATGACCCCACGGATCTGGTCTTCGGTGCCGTCTTCCGTCGCGTCTTCGAGGAGATGGCCGGAGGTCGAGCGGGATTCGTCGACGTCACCCTCGATGTCGCCGTCACCACTCTTCGCATCGAGGAAGCGGAGATGCTCGACGAGTTCGTGGACCTTCTCGACCGCGATCTCCATGTCGACCTCCATCGCCGGCGGTGGGGCGGTTAGGACGATGGGAACATCATGAAACGATCGTGGCGAAGCTGCCTTGCGGCGGATCAAAAGCGTTCCCGAGTATGCCCTACTTTCGTCGCATGTGGCCGTCAGGAAAGGCGCCCCTCGATCCGCCGAGAGACCCGGGATGCCGCAATCGATCTGGATCCATCTGGTTCCCGTGGCGATGCTGATCGCCTCGAACCTGTTCATGACCTTCGCCTGGTACGGCCATCTCGCCTATCCGAACCGTCCGCTGTGGCTGGTGGTGTTGGCCAGTTGGGGGATCGCCTTCTTCGAATACTGCATCGCCGTGCCGGCCAATCGCTACGGCCATGCCTTCTTTTCGGCGGTGGAGTTGAAGACGATCCAGGAAGTCGTCACACTGGTGGTGTTCGCCGGGTTCTCGACCTTCTGGCTGAAGGAACCGCTCGGCTGGAACCACCTCCTCGGGTTCGCTCTGATCGTCGGTGGTGCGTTCCTGATCTTCCAGAAGTGGTAAACCGATGAGCCAGCCGCTCTACGTCGAACTGATCGGCACGATCGCCGCACTCCTCACGACCCTGTGTTGGCTTCCCCAGACGATCCGCACCATTCGCACTCGGGATACCGCCTCGCTGTCGTTCTCGACCTTCCTGGTCTTCGTCGGCGGCCTGATCATGTGGCTGATCTACGGGATTCTGATCGTCAGCTGGCCGGTGATCATCGCCAACGTCTGCACGCTGGTGCTGAACCTGATCATCCTCAGACAGAAACTCCGGCACGGCTGAAGCGCCGGAGCGCCCGCACGGCCGATCCCTGAGCAAGTGGGGCACCACGGCGACCGGTCGAGACCGATCGCCGTGGATGCGCGTCAGCGGTTGTCGAGCTGGGCGCGGACCGAGCGCCGGCCCTTCTCGGTCAGTACGTAGGGGCCGCCGCCCTTCGAGGCGACGAGGCCCTTGCGACGCAGGCTGCCGAAGGTGGGGAGATCGCAGTCGGCCAGACGATGGCCGTGGCGGTCGAAGCAGTCGACGGCGACGATGTGGACGCCGTCACGCAGATGGCGGACGTGACCGCCCTGAGCCAGCACGTGCAACACGCGCTGTTCGATACGGGAGATGTTCAAGGGGATGTCTCGATGCAGGGAGCCGCACACAACGACCCGTCACCGCAAACGCCTCGCGTTCGGTGCCCGTGTCGTCGGCGAAGACGTCCTCACGCGAAATCGCGCAGACGTCGGCGGTCTCCCGCAGTCTCCGGCATCCAGCCTCCATCGAAGTCCGACATTCTAGGCGCGAACCATGTCTCCGGCAAGCCGTGAGAAAACCTGCGGGCAGCCGATCAAATCGATCAGATCAAAGACCTTGCCCGGTCGGGACACCCAGATTAGGGTCCGGCGTCGCCGGATTGGGCAGAGTCCGCCGGTGGCGTTTATCCGTGCAGACACTTCTTCCGTTCGCTCCACAGGAGACAGTTCCATGGCCTTTCTCGCCGACAGCCTCTCGCGCATCAAGCCGTCCGCCACGATCGCGGTGACGAACAAGGCGCGCGAACTGAAAGCGGCGGGCCGCGACGTCATCGGCCTGGGCGCGGGCGAGCCGGACTTCGACACGCCGGACAACATCAAGGAAGCCGCGATCCGGGCGATCCGCGACGGCCAGACCAAGTACACCGCGGTCGACGGCATTCCGGAACTGAAGAAGGCGATCGCCGCCAAGTTCGCCCGCGAGAACCGGCTGACCTACGAGCCGGGCCAGATCTCGGTCGGCACCGGCGGCAAGCAGGTGCTCTACAACGCGCTGATGGCGACCCTCAATCCCGGCGACGAGGTGATCATCCCAGCGCCCTACTGGGTCAGCTATCCCGACATGGTGCTGCTCGCCGGCGGCACGCCGGTCGCGGTCGACACCTCGATCGAGACCGGCTTCAAGATGACCGCGGAGGCGCTCGAGGCGGCGATCACCCCGAAGACCAAGTGGCTGATCTTCAACTCGCCGTCGAACCCCTCGGGGGCCGCCTACACCGCGGCCGAGATCAAGGCGCTGACCGACGTGCTGATGCGCCATCCCCAGGTCTGGGTGATGAGCGACGACATGTACGAGCACCTCGTCTACGACGACTTCACCTTCGCCACGCCGGCCGAGATCGAGCCCGGGCTCTACGAGCGCACGCTGACCGTCAACGGCGTCTCCAAGGCCTATTGCATGACCGGCTGGCGGATCGGCTACGGCGCCGGCCCGGCGAAGCTGATCAAGGCGATGGCGACGCTGCAGTCGCAGTCGACCTCGAACCCGTCGTCGATCGCCCAGTGGGCCTCGGTCGAGGCGCTGAACGGGCCGCAGGACTTCATCCCGCGGAACAACGCGGTGTTCAAGGAGCGGCGCGACCTGGTCGTCGCCATGCTCAACCAGGCGAACGGCATCTCCTGCCCGACCCCGGAAGGCGCCTTCTACGTCTATCCGTCGTGCGCCGGGACGATCGGCAGGATCTCGCCGTCGGGCAACCGGATCGGCTCGGACGACGACTTCGTCACCGAGCTGCTGGAGGTCGAGGGCGTGGCGGTGGTGCAGGGCTCGGCCTTCGGGCTGGCACCGCACTTCCGCATCTCCTATGCGACCGCGACCAGCGCGCTCGAAGAGGCCTGCCGCCGCATCCAGCGGTTCTGCGGCAACCTGCGCTGAGGCACCGGGCAGAGACGCCCGGACGAAACGAAAGACCCCGCCGGCGGCCACCGGCGGGGTCTTTTCGTTCAGGGCGCTCGCCTCTCCGACGAAGGTGACGAAGCACTCGCGATCCACTTCCGGCCAGGCTCCATCCGCCATCGTCGTCCCCGGCCGGAGCGAAGCGCAGGGGAAGGGGACCCGGCCACTTGTCGAGGCGTCGAAGCGTCCACCGGGTCCTCTTCCCGGCGCCGGCGCGCCGGCGCGCCGCCGGGGACGACGGGAGAGAGTGGGGCGGCGCCGGCGGTCTCGGACCTGCCGACGTCTGCGCGGAAGGGGCGTTCCGGAAATCCCCGACCTCAGTCGGCCGTGGTGCGGATCGGGCTCACCAGCACCTTGTCGATGCGGCGGCCGTCCATGTCGACGACCTCGAACAGCCAGTCGCCGATCACCGCCTTGTCGCCTTCGGTCGGGATGCGGTTCAGCACCGACAGCATCAGACCGCCGACGGTGTGATAGCTGCCGTGCTCGATCTCCGGCAGATCGACGTGGCGTTCGAGTTCGTCGATCGCCTCGTCGCCGTCGATCAGCCAGGAACCGTCCTCCCGCTCCAACGGTCCGGAGACCTGCGGCGCATCGACGTCGGCGAAGTCGCCGGCGATGCCCTCGACGATGTCGGTCAGGGTGACCAGACCCTGCAGGCCGCCGTATTCGTCGACGACGAAGGCGGCGTGCACCTGGGTGCCGCGGAAGCGTTGCAGGAGCTTCAGGATCGGTGCCGTCTCCGGCACCACGAGCGGCTGCTTCAGGTGTGCCTTCGGGTCGAACGGGCGGCCCGCGGCGGCATCGGCGAGCAGATCCTTCTTGTAGAGCAGGCCGGCGGGCTCGTCGATCGAGCCCTCGGCGACGACGATCGCCGAATAGGGGCAGGCGAGGATCTCGGCGGAGATCCGCTCGGGCGGATCGGCGACGTCGACCCAGTAGAGGTCGGGCCGCGGCGTCATCACGGCACGCACCGGCCGGTCGGCGATGCGCATGACGCCTTCCAGCATCTCGCGTTCCTCGGCGCCGAGCGCGCCCGATTCGACGCCTTCGGCCAGCACGTGCTTGACCTCGTCCTCGGTGACGTCGGCGCCGCCGGTCTCCCCGATGCCGATGCGGCTCAGCATCGCGTTGGAGGTGAGGTTGAGCAGGGCGACGAAGGGCGAGGTGGCGCGGGAGACGACGTCGACGAAACCGGCGAAGGCGATCGCGATCGGTTCCGGCCGGGCGATCGCGATGCGCTTGGGCACCAGTTCGCCGAAGACGATGGTGAAGTAGGTCATCGCCACGATCACCACGGCGAAGGCAGCCTGATGGGCGACGATCGCAGTGGCCGGCCAGGTCGCGATCAGGAACACGGCGAGCCGATCGGACAGCAGCGCGCCGGAGGAGGCGCCGGCCACCAGCCCGATCAGGGTGATGCCGATCTGGATCGTCGATAGGAACCGACCGGGGTCCTCGCCGAGCTCGATCGCCAGCCGCGCCCGGGCGTCGCCGGCCTCCGCCATTGCGGACAGCCTGGGCCGCCGGGCCGAGGCGAGAGCCATTTCCGACATGGCGAAGACCGCATTGGCCAGGGTCAGAACGACGAAGAACGCAATTTCGAAGATCAACATTCAACAGGTCGGGCAGAGCCCCTCCGAACGATCGTACGTGGAGCTTAGCAGAAATTCGGGGCGTGTGGGGGGCGGCCGCTCGACGGTGTCGTTCCGGCGGCTAAGGAGTATCGCGGATCGGAAGGGGGGGGGCCGAGAGCCGGCCCCGCCTCGAATTTCTCGGTGATTCCAAAATGTTGAAGAATGCCGTGCAGGGAGCGGCGTTGCGCGGTGGAGGCGAAGGACGACCTACGACCGTCTTGTCAGTCGCGAAATTCGGCGCGACGATCCGTTTCGACGACGAGGTTCCCGCAGACAAGGGATCCCGACGCCGACCGCAACGGCCTCCGGCCCGTTGCGGCCGTTGTTCGGTGGAACAATTGCAGAACAAAGGAGAGGAACATGACGGACGCCAATGGAGGATCGACGAGCGGCAGACGAGGCGGGCCCCGGTGCGTGGCGCTCGTGGGGCCGTTCGGCAGTGGCAAGACCACCCTGCTGGAGGCCCTTCTCGAACGCACGGGGGCCGTCACCCGAGCCGGGTCCGTCGCGGCGGGCACGTCGATCGGCGACGCTTCGCCCGAAGCACGGTCGCATCAGATGGGTGTCGAGACGAACGTCGCCGAATGCGAGTTCCTCGGCGACCGCTACACCTTCCTCGACTGCCCCGGGTCGGTCGAATACATGTTCGAGACCGAAGCGGTGCTGCCGGGCATCGACGTCGCGGTGGTCGTCGCCGAAGCCGACGAGAAGAAGATCCCGGCCCTGCAACTGGTCCTCCGGCTGCTCGAGGACCGCAAGGTTCCCCACATCCTGTTCCTCAACAAGCTCGACAAGACCGAAGGCGGCGTGCGCGACGTGCTCGAGCTGATGCAGCCGGCCTCGCGGGTGCCCCTGGTGCTGCGCCAGATTCCGATGATCAAGGACGGCCGGGTGGTCGGCGCGATCGATCTGGCGCTGGAACGGGCCTACGTCTGGCGCGAGCGGCAACCGAGCGAGATCACCGAGATCCCCGACGCCGAGAAGGCGGCCGAGGTCGAGGCGCGCTACCAGATGCTGGAGCGGATCGCCGACTACGACGATCAGCTGATGGAGGAACTGCTCTCCGACATCAATCCGCCGCGCGACGAGATCTTCACCGACCTCGCCAAGGAGATGAAGGCGGGACTGATCTGCCCGGTGCTGATCGGTTCGGCCGAGCGCGGCAACGGCATCGGCCGGCTCCTGAAGGCGCTGCGCCACGAGGCGCCCGGGCTCGAGGAGACGCAGGCGCGGCTCGGCCTCACCCCGAAGAACGACGCGGTGGTCCAGATCCTGAAGACCTTCCACACCCAGCACGGCGGCAAGCTGCAGGTGTCGCGAGTGCTGGCCGGCAAGGTCGTCGACGGCGCGGTGCTGATCGGAGCGGGCGGGCTCTCCGACCGGGTCTCGGGCATCTACCGGCTGACCGGCAAGGAGAACGTCAAACGGCCCGAGGCGCTGGCCGGCGAGACGGTCGGGCTCGGCAAGATCGAACCGGCCAAGACCGGCATGACCTTCACCACCGCCAAGGCCGGGATCACCCAGTTCGCGACGCTGAAGGCGCCGCAGCCGGTGATGAAGTTCACCATCTCGGCCTACGACCACAAGGACGACGCCAAGCTGTCGATGAGCCTGGCCAAGATCGTCGAGGAAGATCCCGCCCTGACTCTCAGGCAGGACAAGGAATCGGGCGAGACGATCTTCGCCGGTCAGGGCGAAATGCACCTGCGCGTCGCGCTGGAGCGGCTGGAGCACAAGTTCCAGATCAAGGCGAAGACCGCGGCGGCGGAGGTTCCCTACAAGGAATCCTACCACGGCTCGGTGTCGGTGCGCGGACGTCACAAGAAGCAGTCGGGCGGACACGGCCAGTTCGGCGACGTGGCGCTCGAGGTCACCGCGGGGGCGCGCGGCTCCGGCTTCCAGTTCATCGATCGGATCACCGGCGGCGTGGTGCCGCGCCAGTACATCCCGGCGGTCGAAGAGGGAACCCGCGAGTTCCTGGAGAAGGGTCTGCACGGCTTCCCGGTGGTCGACATCCAGGTGGCGCTGACCGACGGCTCCTACCACACGGTCGACAGCTCCGACATGGCGTTCAAGATGGCGGCGCAGATCGGCATGCGCGAGGCGCTCGGCAAGCTCAACTCGGTGCTGCTCGAGCCGGTCCTGAAGGTGTCGATCACCACGCCGTCGGACGCCACGGCGCGGATCAACCAGATCGTCTCCGGACGTCGCGGCCAGTTGCTCGGCTACGATGGGCGGCCCGACTGGGACGGCTGGGACGTCGTCGAGGCGCTGATCCCGCAGGCCGAGATGGAAGGGCTGATCGTCGAGATCCGGTCGGCGACGCAGGGCGTGGGCTCGTTCACCCACAGCTTCCACGAACTCGCCGAGGTGACCGGCCACATCGCCGCGAAGGTGATCGAGAAGGCCAAGGCGGCGATGGCCGAGGCCTGAGCGGATTCCACCCGCCGCGGAAGGGGAGGGCGCCCGATGGGCGCCCTTCGTCCGTCAGCCGGCCCGCCGTTCGTCGGCGCGGGCACAGAACTCCTGGAAATTCGACGCCCGTCCGGCGGCGTGTGCCTCGGCGAAGGCGCGGTTGAAGGCGCGTTTCTCGGCGAAGACGGTGCGTGCCCGTGCCGCCGCGGCCGGGCCGATGCCGGGATAACCGCCGCCGGCGAGGCGAGCGTCGATCGCCGCATAGCTGGCGTCGGCCCGTTCGGCACCGTCGTCGCCGTGGCACATCGAGCCGGGGCGGACGAAATAGCGGTAGAGCGGCGCCGGCTCGACCGCGATCCGGCCGACCCGCTCCTCGAGCGCGAACAGGAACAGCACGTCCTCGGAGATGTCGACGTCCTCGAACCACGGCGGGGCGAGCGAACGGGCGACCAGCGGAACGAAGGGCGCGTGCATCCGTCCGAGGTCGGCGGCGGAGAGATCCGCCGGTGCGCGTCCCTCGGCGAAGGGGTGCCAGAGCGTGGCGCCGGTGTCGTCGTCGATCACCTCGACCGCATCGGTCGCCGCGCCCCGCCGGTCGGCGAGTGCCACCAGCCGGGCGAGGCGATCGGGCGCGTAGGCGTCGTCGGCGTCGAGCCGTGTGACGAACCGGCCCCGCGCCGCGGTGAGACCGAGATTGCGGGCCCGGGTGCAGCCGGCGCCGATCCGGCCGGTCGAGACCTGGACGAGACGCCGGTCGGCGATGCCGAGCGAGCCGAGCAGCGCGAGCTGGTCGCCCCGGTCGTCACTGACCAGGATCGCCTCGAAATCCGAGAGCGTCTGGTCGAGGAGGCTGGTCACCGCCCGGGCGAGGGTCGCCTCGGCGCGGTGGACGGCCATGACGATCGATACGATCGGTTCGTGAGTGGACGGCATCGAGGGTCCTTACCTTGGGGAAGACCCCCAGAAGATCGACGGTCGGCCCGGTGCGCGTCAAGCGTGCGGTCGAACGGCGGGGCCGAGGCGGGCGTCGATCACGCGCGTTTGATCCCCCGGGCCTGTCCGGCTGGGAAACGAGTCCCACCTCGCCTGCGTAGAGGGACGAGGAAGACAGCGAGGAGGCGCGACATGATCCGCAGGCGGAAGAGCTGGGAGATCTCGGAATCCGAGGTGACGGCGGAGAGCGCGTTCTTCGGACGGCGGCGGTTCCTCGCCGGGCTGGGCGCGGCGGTGGCGGCCGGTGGGCTCGGCCTGGGGGGCGAGGCACGGGCCGATGCGCTCGACGGACGTCTGCCGGCGCCGCCCAACGTCCGTCTGTCGGCGCCGGACACGCTCACCCCCGAGAGTGTCGCGACGACCTACAACAACTTCTACGAATTCGGTTTTTCGAAGAACATCGTCGCGGCTTCGAAGAAGCTGAAGACCAGCCCGTGGCGGATCGTCGTCGACGGGCTGTGCGACCATCCGTTCGAGGCCGACGTCGACGATCTCCTGAAGAAGGTTTCGCTGGAGGAGCGGATCTATCGGTTCCGCTGCGTCGAGGCGTGGTCGATGGTGGTGCCGTGGACCGGTTTCCAGCTCTCCGAACTGGTGGCGCTGGCCGGCCCGAAACCGGAGGCGAAGTATCTGAGGATGGAGACCTTCCTCGATCCGAAGACGGCGCCCTACCAGTCGGCGGCGCAGTATCCGTGGCCCTATGTCGAGGGGCTGACGCTCGACGAGGCGAGGCACGAACTGGCCTTCCTGGCGGTCGGCGTCTACGGCAAGCCGATGCCGACCCAGCACGGGGCGCCGATCCGGCTGGTGACGCCCTGGAAGTACGGGTTCAAGTCGGCGAAGTCGCTGGTGAAGTTCTCGTTCGTCGCCAAGCGGCCGGAGACCTTCTGGGAGGCTCTGGGGCCGACCGAGTACGGCTTCTGGGCCAACGTCAACCCGCAGGTGGCGCATCCGCGCTGGAGCCAGGCGCAGGAACGCCGACTGGGACCGGACGACATGGTGCCGACCCGGCTCTACAACGGGTACGCCGATCAGGTCGCCGGCCTCTACCAGGGGCTGACCAAGGAGCGGCTGTTCATGTGAGACGTCGTCGGCGACGGACGCACGACACCTTCGGAGGCGGCCGAGGCGCCGCATCCGATCGAGCGGTCGGGCACGCCGGAGATCCGGCGCGTCAGTAGGTCCAGCGCTCGGCCTTGGCGATCAGGAAATCGCGGAAGACCTTGACCCGGGCGGTGTTGCGCATCTCTTCGGGGTAGACGAAGAAACAGTCGAAGCTCGGCACGTCGGCTTCCGGGATCAACTGGACGAGGTCGTTGTCCGGTTCGATCAGATAGTCCGGCAGCAGAGCGACGCCGACGCCGCGCTGCACCGCGCGCTTGATGGCGATGACGCTGTTGATCTTCAGCGACGGACGACGCGGTGCGTTGAGCGGCCGGCCGGCGGTCTCCAGCCAGTTCATGTCGCGCAGGTAGACCGGGGCGGCCGAACCGAAGGTGACGATGCGGTGATCGTCGAGGGCTTCGATGGTCTCCGGATTGCCGTGCCGCTTCAGATAGGCCGACGACGCATAGAGGTGGTAGTGGATCGAGAACAGCTTGCGCTGGATCAGATCCGGCTGCACCGGCTGGCGGACCCGCAGCGCCACGTCGGCTTCGCGCATCGCGAGGTCGAGTTCCTGGTCGTCGAGGATCAGCTCCAGTTCGACGTCCGGATACATCTCGACGAACTCGTGGATCCGCGAGGTCAGCCACGACGTGCCGAGGCCGACGGTGGTGGTGACGCGCAGCGTGCCGGTCGGCTTCTCCCGGGTCTCGACCAGACGCGAACGGGCCTGTTCGAGCTTCAGCATCACTTCGCGGGCGGTGCGGAACAGGAGCTCGCCCTGCTCGGTGAGGATCAGGCCGCGGGCGTGTCGATGGAAGAGGGGTACGCCGAGGTCGGCCTCGAGTGCACTCACCTGCCGGCTGACCGCCGACTGGCTCATCTCGAGGAACTCACCGGCGTGGGTGAAGCTGCCGGCATCCGCGGCAGCATGGAATATTCTGAGTTTGTCCCAGTCCAAGCGACTCTCCCTGGTCTCCGGCCGCCTCCCGACGGCAGCCGGCGTAGGTTCAAACGGCCGCGCCGTGGGCCGGGATTCCGGCGAGATGTCTTTCCGCCTCGAGTGCCGCCATGCAGCCCATGCCGGCGGCGGTGACCGCCTGGCGGAACTGGTCGTCGGCCACGTCTCCGGCGGCGAAGACGCCTTCCACGGAGGTCGCCGTCGAACCGGGGACGGTCCACAGATAGCCCGAGGGCTTCAGCTTCAGTTGGCCGGTGAACAGTTCGACCGCCGGCGAATGACCGATGGCGACGAAGAAGCCGTCGCAGGCGACGTCGGTCAGCGCATCGGTCCGCACGTCGCGCAGGCGGACGCCGGTGACCGACGGCGGCATGCCGGAGGTGCCGAGCACCTCGACCACCGCGGCGTTCCAGATCACCTCGATCTTCGGATTTTCGAACAGCCGGTTCTGCATCACCCGCTCGGCTCGGAACGAATCGCGACGATGGACGATCGTCACCTTGGCGGCATGGTGCGTGAGATAGAGCGCTTCTTCCACGGCCGTGTTGCCGCCCCCGACCACCACCACGTTCTTGCCGCGGTAGAAGAAGCCGTCGCAGGTGGCGCAGGCGGAGACGCCGAAGCCACGGAAGGCGGCTTCCGACGGCAGGCCGAGCCAGCGCGCCTGAGCTCCGGTGGCGATGATCAGCGCATCGGCGGTCCAAGTCGTTCCGCTGTCGCAGACCAGTGTGAACGGCTTCTTCGACAGATCCGCCGAGACGACGGTGTCGTAGACAAGCTTCGCACCACAGTGTTCGGCCTGCAGCCGCATCTGTTCGACGAGCCACGGTCCCTGTATCGGTTCAGCGAAACCGGGGTAGTTCTCGACCTCGGTGGTCACCGTCAACTGACCGCCGATCTGAATTCCGGCGATCAGGACCGGCTCCAGCATGGCCCGGGCGGCGTAGATCGCGGCGGTGTAGCCGGCGGGACCGGACCCGACGATCAGAACGCGCGTGTGGTGATGCGACATGGGACCTCGTGGCGTGCGGGGACGCGCCGACGAGCGGCGCCGCACGGACTACTCATATAGTCTAAGTGGGGGCCTTTCCCCAAGAGGTCTTCTCACGAAAACACGACCTCTCACAACCATTTACGATGGGCCCACATCCATTGTTCGGGATGTGCGCGGATCCATTCCTCGAAAACGGCGTGAACGGTGCGGGTCAGCGCCGCCGCATCGGCCTCCGGATCGGGTCCGTGCGGCACGTCGACCCACCGTCCCTCGATGCGGAAATGCGCGCCTTTCGTGCGGATCGTGCGGCCCGCGTAGAGCGGCAGACCGAGGCGGCGGGCGAGCAGCGCGGGGAACGGCGTGGCGCGTGCCGGCAGGCCGAAGAACTCGATGTCGATCGACGAAGCGTCGCGCAGATCCGCCATCATCGCGATGGTCGCGCCGCCCCGGGCGAGACTGCGCAGGCGGATCGCCAGTCCGCGGTCGCGGGCGAAGAGTCCGTCGGCGTAGAGCGTGCGGCGGCGGGCCGACAGATAGGTTTCGACCCACGGATTGGAGAGCGGCTTGTAGACCGCGTAGACGTCGATCCCCTCGGCGACCAGCGGCCAGGAGACGATCTCCCAGTTGCCGGTGTGCAGCGACACGAAGATCGCGCCCTTGCGGGCCCGCGCGAAGACGTCCGGATCGACGTCGACGTCGAAGCGGTCGGGCTCGGCGATCAGTCGCGGCAGGAGCAGGGTCTCGGCGGCGGTCCGGCCGAGGTTCTCCCACATGTCGCCGAGCAGACGGCGGCGGGCACGGGCGTCGAGATCGGGAAGCGCCGCGGCGATGTGCCGGTCGGCGCGGGCGTGGCGCGGATTGAACGGGGCGAACACGCGCCAGCAGAAGCCCATCAGTGCCGAAGCGCGGTCGATGCCGAGCGCTTCGAGCAGAGCGGCGACGGCGCGCAGCAGCCGGAACTGGAGCCAGTGCGCGAAGCTGCCGGCCCGCAGGTCGGGCAGGAAGGGGCGGAGGAACGGCGGGATCGATCGCTGCACGGGGGTCACTCGGCGCCCGCCGGATCGCGGGGAAGACGTGGTTCTGCGTCGGGACCGTGCTTATCGAAAGCCGGAGCGCCGCGAAAGAGGGAGATTGGTGTCCGAAGCTCTCGTCGCGTGCCGATCCGGCGTGTTTCGGCGGACGCCGGGTCGTGATAGGAAACAGCCGCACGGTTCGCGCCGTCGCAGCCACGGAAGGGATCCGATGTCCGCTGCCGATCAGTCCCCGGTCAACGTCGTCTGCATCAAGTGGGGCGACAAGTATCCGGCCTACTACGTCAACCGTCTCTTCCGGGGCGTCGCCCGCCACCTCTCGCGTCCCCATCGCTTCGTCTGTTTCACCGAGAAGCCGGAGGGGCTCCTGCCGGGCATCGAGGTCCATCCGCTGCCGGTCGAGCCGTTCGAGGCGGAGATGGTCGCGGCGATGAACGCGGAGGGCCGCAAGGGTGCCTGGCGCAAGGTGTCGCTGTTCCGCCCCGGCCTCGCCGGGATGGAGGGGCCGGTGCTCGGCTTCGACATCGACGTGGTGATCACCGGTTCGCTCGACGCGCTCGTCGACCACGCCCCCGGCAAGGTCTGCATGCGCCGCGAATGGCGCTACGAGCGGCAGGGCAAGGAAGGCGGACACGGCTCGGTGTTCCTGTTCGAGCCGGCCAGACAGCCCTGGCTCTACGAGGAATTCGCCCGCGATCCCCGGGCCGCGGTCGCCGCCCACAAGGGTTCGGAGCAGTACTACACCTCGATGACCGCGCTCAGGCACGGTGAGCTGGTCTACTGGCCGGGCGAGTGGATCGCCTCGTTCAAACGCGATTCGATGCGCTGGCCGCCGATGAATCTCCTCGCCGAACCGAAGCTGCCGGCGACGGCACGGGTCGTGTGTTTCCACGGCACGCCGAAGATGGAGGAAGCCGTGGAGGGGTGGAACGGACCGATCTGGCGGTCGACGCGCGCCTCGAGCTGGCTCGCCGAGGCCTGGATCGGCGACGAAGCGGCGGTGTGATCCGATGAAACCGCTGACCGCCCTGGTGCTCCTGATCAACAAGACCGGCCACCGTCATCAGGCGGAGGGCGTCGCCCACGTCGTCGAGCGGATGCGGCCGACGGTGAAGGTGCCGGTCGAGGTCAAACCGCGGGTGTGGGCGCCGCCCCTGGTGCGCAACCTGTCGGTCGACGCGGCGCGGGCCTTCGGCATTCCGGCGGTGCTGAAGGGGGTCTACGGCATCGATCCGGATCGGCTGCCGCGGCCGGATCTGGTGATCGGGTCGGGACGCCCGGCGGTGCCGGTCGGGATCCTGCTCGGCCGCCATTTCGGGGTGCCGCACGTCTATTCCGGCCTCGCCGACGGGATGCGGCTCGCCCCGGCGATCGATCTGCGTCTGGTCTCGGTCAAGGCACATGCCGACGAGCCGAACGCCGTGTTGACCCCGGTGCCGTGTCTGGTCGAGCCCGACGCCCTGCCGGTACCGCGGCCGCTCACCCGGCGTTCGGAACTGACCGGTGCCCGGCTGGCGCTGATGCTCGGCGGCGACGCCCATTCGCATCGCTTCGGCACCGACGACTGGGCCGACATCGCCCGGCTGATCCGCGAGACGCGCGGGCGTTTCGGCGTCTCCTGGATCGTCACCAATTCGCGGCGCACCGCCGGGATCGCCGGCGATCTGATGGCCGAGCTGGCACGCGAGGGGGTGATCGACCGGTTCATCGACGTCCGCCGCCCGGGCTCCGGTTCGCTCTCCGAGCTGTTCGCGGCGGACGGGATCGTGGTCACCGAGGATTCGGTGTCGATGATGTCGGAGGCGGTGGCGGCACGGCGGCCGGTGGTCGCCCTCAGGCCGCGGACCATCGCGCCGACCAACGTCGATGCGATCGTCGGCGATCTGGAGGCGGGCGGCGCGCTGCGGGTGATGCCGGTCGCCGGGCGGCGGGGCGAAGACCTCGTCGACACGCTGCTCACCGCCACGCCGATCGCCGAAGACCATCGCGACGTCATCGCCGCGGCGCTCCGGACTCGGCTGCCCGGCCTGTTCGAGGACCGGGCCTCGGCATGACCGGCCCCGGCGAGCGGGCCTGGCGGGCCGACATCGACGGGCTCAGGGCGGTGTCGGTGCTGGTGGTCGTCCTGTTCCACCTCGGCACCGGGCTGGTCCCCGGCGGCTACGTCGGGGTCGACGCCTTCTTCGTCATCTCCGGCTACCTGATCACCGGGATCATCGCCCGGGAGATGGACGAAGGCCGTTTCTCGTTCCTGCGCTTCTACGAGCGGCGGATCCGACGGATCTACCCGGCGCTGATCGTCGTGCTGGCGGCGAGCTTCGCCGGTGCAGCGCTGGTCCAGATGCCGCGCGACTTCCTCGGTTTCTCGCGGACGCTGATCGCGGCGCCGCTGTTCGCCTCGAACTTCATGTTCCTCGGCGCCGACGGCTACTTCGATCCGGTGAGTACGACCAAGCCGCTGCTGCACACCTGGTCGCTCGGGGTCGAAGAGCAGTTCTACATCGTCTTTCCGTGGCTCCTGCTGGCGCTGCGCGGCGTCTCGAAGGCGCGGCGGACGGGGGTCGTCGCTGCGGTCGTCGGCCTCTCGTTCGCGGCGAGCGTCGTATCGGCGTGGGCCGGCTTCGACGATGCCTACTACCTGTTGCCGATGCGGTTCTGGGAACTCGGGGTCGGGTCGCTGCTGGCGCTTCTCCGGCCGCGACTTCCGAGCGGACTGCGCGACCTCGCGAGCGTCGCCGGTCTGGCGGCGATCCTCGCGGCGAGCCTGCTCTTCGACGAGGAGATGCCGTTTCCCGGCTGGGCGGCGGCGCTGCCGGTGCTCGGTGCGGCGGCGGTGCTGGTCGGCGAGGGCGGGCCGGCGAACCGGCTCCTGGCGACCGCACCGATGGTCTTCGTCGGCCGCATCTCCTATCCGATGTATCTCTGGCACTGGCCACCGATCGTCCTGACGCTCTATTTCACCGGGCGGCCGATCGACGCGACCACCGCGGTGGTGCTGTTCGCTCTCACCGTGGCACTGTCGACGGCGACGCTCTTCCTGATCGAGACGCCGATCCGCACCCGGCGGTGGTTTCCGTCACGGGGACGGCTGTTCGGTGTGGCGGCGGCGGCGAGCGTGGTGCTGGTCGGGCTCGGCATCGTCGGTTTCGCGACGCGGGGGTGGCCGGATCGGCTGCCGGCCGAGGCACGCCGGCTCGCCGCGGTGGGGCTGGAGCCGACGCTGCTCGAAGAGATCTGCCCGCATCGGCGACGCGACTGGGCGGCGGATCTGCCGGCCTGCGTGCTCGGCGACGCCACGCGGCCGCGCTTCGGTTTCGCGGTGCTCGGCGACTCCCACGGCCGGGCGTTGGCCGGGGCGATCGGCGAAGAGGCGAAGCGGCTGGGCATCAAGGGGATCTGGCTCGGCCGGGTGGCCTGTTCGCCACTGGTCGGGGTCGATCGGCTGGGCGATCCCACCCGGCGTTGCGCCGAACACATGGACTGGGTGATCGCCCGGTTGCGGGAGGTCGATCCGAAGGCGGTGGTGGTCATCGGCCGTTGGGGCTCGCTGATCGATCGCGGGGCGATCGCCCAGGAACGCGGGTCGACGCCGAGCTACGCGGTGCGAGGGCGCGACGTGCCGCCGGACGAGAGCGAGCGGGCGATCGCCGATGGGCTCGCGGCGACGCTCGACGCGGTCGCCGGGCGACCGGTGGCGTTGCTCCTCGGGGTCCCCGAACCGGGCTTCGACGTGCCGGCGGTCTCGGCCGCCGGGGTGCTGTTCGGGCGGACGACTCCGGACGGACCGAGCCGCGAAGCGTGGCTCGCCGGGCGGCGATCGACCGACGACATGCTCGCACCGGTGCTGGCGGGGCGGCCGGAGGTCGAGGTGTTCGATCCGGCGACGATCCTGTGCGCCGACGGGCGCTGCCGGCATACCCTCGACGGCGAACCGTTGTTCGTCGATCGCGACCATCCGAGCCGGGCCGGCGCGCGATTGATCGCGCCGATCTTCGCCGATTTCCTCGCCCGCCGGGCGAAGTGAGCGGGAGGCGGAGGCTTCAGCGCTCGGCGCGCGGCCCGAACGGGACGACGGTGCGTTCCCAGTCCTCGTGGCGCAGTTCGAACGCCTGACGGAGCTCGCGGATCTTCCGCTTCAGTGCGTCGCGCGAGCCCTTGGTGGCGCCGCGCAGTGCTCCGACGAGGCCGGAATAGCGCTTCGCCCGGCGTTCGCGACGATCGGGATCGATGGCGCTGGCGAGCCTGACCTCTTCCGCCGGGAAGAGCTTGAACTCCTGGATGGCGATCGCCGGCACCACCTGGAGGGTCACCGCGGTGCGGTCGAGGAGATGGCGCGGATTGAACAGCAGCGTGTCGATCGGCACGTCGACGGTGACGGGATCGACGGCGGCGATCCGGGCGGCGGCACGGGCCGACAGGAGATAGGCGCCGGCCCCGAGGTGTTTGGCGAGAAGCCGGGTCAGGCGATGGCCGGAGACTTCGGCGCGCGGGCGACGGTCCAGGCAGGTGACGGTCGAGAAGGTCTCGAGTTTGACCACGTCGACACCGTCCGGGATCCAGTCGGTCGTGCCGAGGAAACGGGCCGCGTCGTCGGAGAAGTGGATGTCGTCTTCGAACACCGCGCCCCAGGCGTCACCGGATTCGGCGATCCGCCGGGCGGCTTCGACGTGCGAGGCGAGGCAGCCCCAGGTGCCGGGCGTCAACTTCGGATGGGGTGCGCCGCGGGCGGCGGCGAGGGTGGTGCCGCGCAGTGCCTCCAGCCGCTCGAAGGGGAGGCCGAGGCGGGCGAACGCACGCTCCATGTGGGCGAGCCGGTCGGTCGCCTCGGCGAGGTTCAGGACGAGGATCTTCATCGCGGGGAGAACCACTTCGTGCGCCGCCGGACGCGGCGAACCGCCGCGTGGGCCGGGCCGACGGCGAGGTCTCACCGTCGGCCGGCGATCTCAGACGAAGGCGACGTCGGTCACCTCATAGGACCGGGCGCCGCCCGGCGCCATCACCTCGACGGTGTCGCCGATGGTCTTGCCGATCAGGGCTCGGGCGATCGGCGAGGAGATCGAGATCCGGCCCTTCTTCGGCTCGGCCTCCATGTCGCCGACGATCTGGTACTTCTTCTTCTCTTCGGTGTCCTCGTCGACCATGGTGACGGTCGCACCGAACTTGATCTTGGTGCCCGAGAGCTTGCTGACGTCGATCACCTCGGCGCGGCCGAGCTTGTCCTCGAGTTCGGCGATCCGACCCTCGTTGAGGCTCTGCTGCTCCTTGGCGGAGTGGTACTCGGCGTTCTCGGAGAGGTCGCCGTGGGCGCGCGCCTCTGCGATCGCCTGAATGATGCGCGGGCGCTCCACCTGCTGACGCAGCTTGAGCTCGGCCACGAGGGCTTCGTGCCCCCCCGCGGTCATCGGAATCTTCTCCATGGGTCTCTGACTCTCTCTTTACTTCCGCGCTCACAGAAAAAGAAAGCGCGAGCCTCTTGCGAGACCCGCCTCTCGAAAATCCAGAGGCGAATTATACGCGTGAGACCGCCTTCCTTCAAGCATCACGCGCCTTTCGGGCTTTCCCGAGTGTTCCCCACGTTCAGAGCGAGCGCAAGGGAAACTTTGTCTCGGGGCGGGCCCGAAAGCCGGTGGAAGCGCCGGTTTTCGGGGTTGTTCGGGGGAAGGCGGCGGGTGTCGTGGATGACGGGGACAAGAGGTCGGCCGAACGCACGAACGCCGCCGTGGGGGGGACCCCACGGCGGCGTTCGCGGGTCGAGACGACGTCAGGCGACGTCGGTGAAGTAGGACTGCAGCGGCCGGACCTGGAGGCCGCCGGCGGCGTAGGCGACGATCGCCTCGGCCGCGGCGATCGCCCCCGACAGCGTCGTGTAGTAGGGCACCTTGTGGAGCAGCGCGGCCCGCCGGAGCGAGCGGCTGTCGGCGAGCGCCTGGGCGCCTTCGGTGGTGTTGACCACCAGCTGGACGCGGCCGTTCTTGATCTCGTCGACGATGTGCGGGCGGCCTTCCAGCACCTTGTTGATCTTCGCCGCCGGAACCCCCGCCTCGGTCAGGAAGCGCTGGGTGCCGGAGGTGGCGATCACCTTGAAGCCGCGGGCGACCAGCGCCTTCAGGGACGGCAGGATCCGCTCCTTGTCCTGGTCGCGCACCGAGATGAACACGGTGCCGCCGGTCGGCACGCGGGTGCCGGAGCCGAGCTGCGACTTGGCGAAGGCGATCGCATAGGAAGTGTCGAGGCCGATCACCTCGCCGGTCGACTTCATCTCCGGGCCGAGCACGGTGTCGACGCCGGGGAAGCGGGCGAAGGGGAACACCGCCTCCTTCACTGCGATGTGCTTCAGGTTCTTCCTGGTGAGACCGAACGAGGCGAGTGCCTCGCCGGCCATCACCCGTGCCGCGATCTTGGCGACCGGCTCGCCGATCGTCTTGGCGACGAAGGGGACGGTGCGCGATGCCCGCGGGTTGACCTCGAGGATGTAGACGACGTCGTCCTTGACCGCGTACTGGACGTTCATCAGACCGCCGACGTCGAGAGCCAGCGCCAGAGCCTGGGTCTGGCGTTCGATCTCGGCGACCACCTCGGGCTTGAGGCTGTGGGTCGGCAGCGAGCAGGCACTGTCGCCGGAATGGATGCCGGCCTCCTCGATGTGCTCCATGATGCCGGCGATGTAGACCGTCCTACCGTCGCACAGCGCATCGACGTCGACTTCCGTGGCGTTCGACAGATAGCGGTCGAAGAGCAGCGGCGACTTGCCCAGCACCATGTTGATCTGGCCGGTCTTGTCGTTCGGGTAGCGCGCCTTGACGTCGGCCGGGACCATGCCCGGCAGGGTGCCGTGCAGATAGGCGTCGAAACCCTCGTCGTCGCGGACGATCTCCATGGCCCGACCGCCGAGCACGTAGGACGGGCGCACCACCAGCGGGAAGCCGAGCTTCTCGGCGACCAGACGGGCCTGCTCGATCGAATAGGCGATGCCGTTCTCCGGCTGGCGGAGCTTCAGCTTGTCGAGCAGCCGCTTGAAGCGGTCGCGGTCCTCGGCGAGGTCGATCGCGTCGGGTGAGGTGCCGAGGATCGGGATGCCCGCCTGTTCGAGCGCCACCGCGAGCTTCAGCGGGGTCTGGCCGCCGAACTGGACGATCACGCCGAGCAGCGTGCCGTTCGACTTCTCGGTCTCGAGCAGCTCGAGCACGTCCTCGGCGGTCAGCGGCTCGAAATAGAGCCGGTCGGAGGTGTCGTAGTCGGTCGACACGGTCTCCGGGTTGCAGTTGACCATGATCGTCTCGAAGCCCGCGTCGCGGAGCGCGAAGGCGGCGTGACAGCAGCAGTAGTCGAATTCGATGCCCTGGCCGATCCGGTTCGGGCCACCGCCGAGGATCACCACCTTGGTCTTCTCGCTCGGACGCGCCTCGTCGGCGGGCACCCCGACGAACGGGGTCTCGTAGGTCGAGTACATGTAGGCGGTCGGGGCGGCGAACTCGGCGGCGCAGGTGTCGATGCGCTTGAACACCGGACGCACCGCGAGGCCGCGGCGCAGGGCGCGCACCTCCTCCTCGGTCGAACCGGTGAGATCGGCCAGACGGGCGTCGGAGAAGCCCATCCCCTTCAGCTGGCGGAACCGGCCGGCGGTCTTCGGCAGGCCGTGGGCGCGGATCTTCGCCTCGGTGTCGACGATCGCGCGGATCTGTTCGAGGTACCAGGGGTCGATCCGGCAGGAGGCGTGGATCTGGTCGTCGGCGACGCCGAGCCGCATCGCCTGGGCGACGTAGCGCAGGCGGTCGGGGGTCGGGGTGCCGAGCGCGGCGCGGATGGCGTTCTTGTCGTCGCCCTGGCCGAGGCCGGGGATCTCGATCTCGTTGAGGCCGTTGAGCCCGGTCTCGAGACCGCGCAGCGCCTTCTGCAGCGATTCCTGGAAGGTCCGGCCGATCGCCATGACCTCGCCGACCGACTTCATCGCGGTGGTCAGGGTCGGCTCGGCGCCGGGGAACTTCTCGAAGGCGAAGCGCGGGATCTTGGTGACGACGTAGTCGATGGTCGGCTCGAACGACGCCGGGGTGGCGCCGCCGGTGATGTCGTTGGCCAGTTCGTCGAGGGTGTAGCCCACCGCCAGACGGGCGGCGACCTTGGCGATCGGGAAGCCGGTCGCCTTGGAGGCGAGCGCCG
This sequence comes from uncultured Alphaproteobacteria bacterium, assembly GCA_937919435.1. Taxonomy (GTDB): domain Bacteria; phylum Pseudomonadota; class Alphaproteobacteria; order Rhizobiales; family Ancalomicrobiaceae; genus Siculibacillus. Next base: position 35,549 of record CALFRR010000180.1, read on the forward strand.
AGGAGCGCGAGACGCGCGGATTCATCTCGATCACGACCATCCGGCCGGTCTCGGGATCGACGGCGAACTGGACGTTCGATCCGCCGGTCTCCACCCCGATCTCGCGGAGGACCGCGATCGAGGCGTCGCGCATGATCTGGTATTCCTTGTCGGTGAGCGTCAGCGCCGGGGCGATGGTGATCGAATCGCCGGTGTGGACGCCCATCGGATCGACGTTCTCGATCGAGCAGACGATGATGCAGTTGTCCGCCTTGTCGCGGACGACCTCCATCTCGTACTCCTTCCAGCCGAGCACCGACTGCTCGATCAGCACCTCGGTGGTCGGGGAGGCGTCGAGGCCGCGCTCGACGATGTCGAGGAACTCCTCGCGATTGTAGGCGATGCCGCCGCCGGTGCCGCCGAGCGTGAACGACGGACGGATGATCGCCGGCAGGCCGATCTCGTCGAGCGCCTCCATAGCCTCGACCAGACCGCGGGAGACGTAGCGCCGCTTGCGCTCCTCCTCGCCGGCGTTCCACTCGATCTCGAAGTCGCGGATCGTCTTCTTCGTCTCGGCCTCGCCGAGCCCGAGGGCACGGATGCGGGCGATCTCGGCGTCGTGCCTGGCCTTGTCCTCGCGCTTCAGCTTGCCGGCGTCGGCGAAGCGGGCGAGCGGCGTGTCGAGGCCGATGCGGGTCATCGCCTCGCGGAACAGTTCACGGTCCTCGGCCTTGTCGATGGCTTCGGCGGTGGCGCCGATCATCTCGACGTCGAAGGCCTCGAGCACACCCATCTTCCTGAGCGACAGGGCGCAGTTCAGCGCCGTCTGGCCGCCCATGGTGGGCAGGAGGGCGAAGCCCTTCGATCGGTCGCCGCGCTCCTTCTCGATGATCTTGGCGACCACCTCGGGCGTGATCGGCTCGACATAGGTGGCGTCGGCCAGATCCGGGTCGGTCATGATCGTCGCCGGATTGGAGTTCACCAGGACGATTCGGTACCCCTCCTTCTTCAGGGCCTTGCAGGCCTGGGTGCCGGAATAGTCGAATTCGCAGGCCTGACCGATGACGATCGGGCCGGCGCCGATGACGAGAATGCTCTCGATGTCCGTGCGCTTGGGCATGCGTGCTCGCGACCATGCCGGCGCGGGCGCCCCTCGACGGCCCACACCGGTTCGTTACGGGAGAAGTCGGAAGTTCGTCCAGACCGGGCGGGGTTATACGGGAAAAGCCGCCGGGGCGAAAGAGGTGCGACGAGCCGCTGCGGCGGCGGGCCCCTTGCCGACGGTCACTTCGTTAAAGTCGCATTCACCTTTCGTCGGCCAATATACGCTCGAAAAACAACAGACTTATCAATGGTCGAGTCTGAAATGTCACGTATTCGGTCGATTTCCGCCAAGATCGCGCTCGTCGTCGTCCTCGCCGCTGCCGCAGTGACCGCCGTCGGATGGAGCGCCTATCGAACTCTCGGCAGCGCTCTCTACGCCCAGAAGGAAGCAGAACTTCGCCACGAAGTCGAAACGGTGACCATGATCATCGAAGGCTATCGTGATCGCGCCAAGAAGGGCGAGATGACCGACGCGGAAGCGCGTGCCGCCGCCAAGGCCGCGATTCGTCCGGTTCGGTTCGGCGAAGACAAGAACTACTTCTTCGCCTACGAATTCGACGGCAACAACATCATGTTGCCGACCAAACCGGAGCTCGAGGGCAAGAGTCTGATCGACATGAAGGATCCGACCGGCCGCTTCATCGTGCGCGACATGATCTCGATCGCCAAGGCCGGTGGCGGGCTCTACGTCTACGAATGGGTGCGGCCGGGCGAGACGGAGCCGAGCGCCAAGCTCGCCTACGCGGCGAAGGTCGACGGCTGGAACTGGATGGTGGGAACCGGCTTCCACGTCGGCGACATCGAGGCTCTGCTCCATCGCAACGCCCGCGATCTGGTGATCTGGACGGTCGGCTCTCTGATCCTGATCACTCTGGTGGCGGGCATGCTCACCCGTTCGATCTCGCGGGCGCTGACCGGCCTGACCGGGTCGATGCACCGTCTGACCAGCGGCGATCTCGACGCCGAAGTGGTCGGCCAGGGGCGCAGCGACGAAGTCGGGCTGATCGCCGGGGCGGTCGCCGCGTTCCGTGACCTCCTGCGGCGGCGGCTCGCCGAAGAGGTCGAGGCGGAGGATCGGCGTCGCACCGAGGAAGAGAAGAACCGTCGCGAAGTGCTCTCGGGGCTCGCCGCCGACTTCGACGGCACCGTCAAGAAGACCGCGGTCGGCATCGAGACGACGGCGAACGGTTTCGAACGGGTGGCGGAGGAACTGACCGAGGTGTCGCGCCACACTCGCGCCCAGGCCGAAGCGACGGCGGAGGCCGGCCGTACCGCCCGCGACAACGTCCAGGCGGTGTCGAGCGCGGCGGAAGAACTCGGCGCGTCGATCGCCGAGATCGTCGGACAGGTCGGGCATGCGGCGGAACTCACCGAGGGTGTGGTGCGCGAGACGGCCCGGGCGACGGAGGTGATCCGTGGCCTCGACGTGGCCTCGACCGAGATCGGCAAGGTGGTGGCGCTGATCCAGGAGGTCGCCGACCAGACCAATCTGCTGGCGCTCAACGCGACGATCGAGGCGGCACGCGCCGGCGACGCCGGCAAGGGCTTCGCGGTGGTCGCGGCCGAGGTCAAGGCGCTGGCCGGGCAGACCTCGAAGGCGACCGGCGAGATCTCGCAACGGATCTCGGTGATCCAGCAGGCGACCCGCGAAGCGGTCGCGGCGACCGGTACGGTCGGCTCGAGCATCGAGAAGGTGAGCGCGATCTCCACCGCGATCGCCTCGACCCTCGATCAGCAGAACGCCGCGGTCGGCGAGATCGGCCGGGCGATCGGGGTGACGCTGGGGGCGGTCTCCGGACTGGCCGGCGAGATGGAGGGGCTGATGCGCAATGCCACGGCCTCCGACGAGAAGTCGCAGTCGGTCGCCGATCAGGCCCGCCGGATGCGCGACGACACCGAGCTCCTGAAGACCCAGGTCGATCGCCTGATGCGCGAACTGCGGGTCGCCTGAGAGCCTCGCACGAAGACGTCCGGAACGGCGGCGACCGACGCGATCGGTCGCCGCCGTTCTCGTTTCGGGCGGAAACGGGGATCCCGCGCATCCGTTCCGGGGCAGGCCCGGACACGCGGGATCGGGGGACCGATCCCCGTCTCCCTCCGCCGTCGCGGTGCGGGCGGCGGCGGGCGGAGACGGAGATCGGCGGGGTCTCAACAGAGTCCGGCGGCGTGATCCCAGCCGACGCTCCCCCGCGTCGCCGAGGGTTCGACGCGGGGGGCGCGGCCGAGCCGCTCGAGGAAACGCTCGCACTGGCGCTCGCGGTCGTAGCCGAGCAGAGTGCCGAGCATGAAGTCCTCGTGCGGGGTGAGTTGATTGAGCGGCCGGTCGACGAAGCTCCTGACGCAGTCGACATGGGCGGCGCGCCCGAAGAACAGGTTGACCTTGGCGTTGCCGACGGCATGGACGTGGCTGGCCACACGGGCGAGGGCGAGACGGGCGAGCGCCGCCGGCAGGTCCGAGCGGTCCATGGTGACCATGAACAGAGCGCGGACGCCCTTGTCGTATTCATAGATCGCGTGGTTGACGATCCGCCCGGTGACCGTGGTCATGTGGCAGGGAGTCAGATGATCCGGCTGGTCCATGCCTCGATCCTCTTCCCGGTCTTGCCGGCCTGGCCGTCCTGATCGATCACCAGCCCGACGAAACGTCCGTCGCGCACCGCCTTCGATTCGTCGTAGGAGTAGCCCGTGGTGTCGGTGAAGCCGACGACTTCGGCGCCGCGCGCGACGACGTGGTCGTAGAGGATGCCGAGGGCGTCGACGAAGCTGTCGGGATAGCCGCTCTGGTCGCCGAGGCCGAACAGAGCGACCCGCTTGCCGTTGAGATCGGCGGCGTCGAGGAGATCGACGCCGGTCTCCCAGTCGATCTGCAGATCGCCGATGCCGTAGGTCGGCGAGCCCAGCACCAGGAGGTCGCAGCCCTCGAAATCGGCGATCGAGGCTTCGCCGATCGGGATCGTCCGGGCGGAGAGCTTCTCGGCGATGCGCTCGGCGATCCGGCGGGTGGCGCCGCCGTCCGAGCCGTAGATCACGTGTACCGTCATGATGTCTGCGTCCGTCTCTCTCGACCGCCGCGGCGGCGTCGGAAGTGAAATTATTGCTATTGCAAATCATTCGCAATACGTGGAAACCCAACCCGGAGGGTGAGGGTGAGGGTGAGGGTGAGGGTGAGGGTGAGGGTGAGGGTGAGGGTG
>CALFRR010000181.1 GCA_937919435.1 uncultured Alphaproteobacteria bacterium
CGTCCGGCGGCGGACCGCCGCGGCGTCGTCCGTCCGCTCGCGCCGGCCGCCCCCACCGGCACCGGCCCTGCCCGGCCGCTCGCCGCCACCGAACCCGACCCGCGCGACGCCGCCGCGACCGCCCGCGAGGAAGTGGAACCGGCCGACGACGGCTACGAAGCGCTCGGCCTCCGGCTCGGCACCTTCACCCTGCTGCCGGCGGTCGAGCTGTCGGCCGGGCGCACCAGCAACGTCGGCGGCAAGACCGGCGGTCGCGGCGGCCTCCTCTGGCAGGTCGCGCCCGAGCTGATCGGCCGCTCCGACTGGTCCCGCCACGCCCTGAGCTTCGAACTGCGCGGCACCGACACCGTCGCCCCCTCCGATCGCGACTACGACCGTCCCGGCTTCCGGGCGGCGCTGCGCGGTCGCGTCGATCTCGGCGACGAGACCCGGATCGATCTCTCGACCGGTTGGAACCGCGACCGTCAGACCGCCTCGAAGTCGGACGACCCCAACTCGACCAAGGTCGGCGCCGATCTGACCACCCGCACCGCCTCGCTCGGCGTGACCCGCGACGTCGGCCTCGTCGCGGTGACCCTGCGTGGCGACGTCGAGCGGGCCGACTACGCCGGCGGCTCCACCGTCTCCGGCGCACCGCTCGGCGCCGAGGCGCAGGACAACGTCCGCTACACCGCCGCGCTGCGCGGCACCTGGGGACCGACCGCCCCGCTCCGGCCCTTCGTCGAAGTGCGCGTGTCGAAGCGCGACTGGGACGATGCCCTGGTCGGCGGCGCCCCGCGCGACGCCACCGGCCGGGCCGCCGTCGCCGGTCTGACCGCCGACGCCGGACCGATGTTGCGCGGCGAGATCGCCACCGGCTGGGGCGTCGACCGCCCGGACCGGGGACCTCTCGGCTCGATCGGCGGCTGGCTCCTCGACGGATCGCTGACCTGGTCACCCGATCGGCTGACCGCGGTGAAGTTCGACGCCAAGACCAGTTTCGACCCGACCACCAACGCCGGATCGCCCGGCGCGATCGTCCGCACGGCCTCGGTGACGGTCGAACGCTCGGTGCGCCGCGACCTCGTCGCCTCGCTCGGCACCGCCTACACCACCCGCGACTACGTCGGCATCGACCGCGACGAGCGCGACCTGATCGTCTCGACCGGCCTCACCTGGAAGGTCAACCGCAACCTCCGGACCTTCGTGAAAGGCAGTTTCGAGCACTTCACATCGACCGTGCCGGCCTCCGACTGGAACGCCGCCATGGTGATGGTCGGAGTCCGTATCCAGCGCTGACCCCGCCGGGCACGGCCCCCGACACACGAAAGACCCCGGCCGGCATCGCCGACCGGGGTCCTCCGGTGCGTCCTCGGAACGACGTTCAGAGCAGGCCGAGGATCCGAGCGATCTCGGCGCGGAACTCGTCGGCGAGTTCCTCGTGCTCCATGCCGTAGGCGACGTTGGCGGCGAGGAAGCCGACCTTCGAGCCGCAGTCGTAGGTCTTGCCGGCGAACTCGACGCCCCAGAAGGCATCGCTCGCCAGGAGCTTGACCATCGAATCGGTCAGCTGGATCTCGTTGCCGGCGCCGCGTTCCTGGGCTTCCAGCAGGTCGAAGATCTGCGGCTGCAGGATGTAGCGACCGTTGATGAAGTAGTTCGACGGCGCCGTCCCCTTCTGCGGCTTCTCGACCATCGAGGTGATCCGGAAGGCGTCCTCGCGGGTCTCGCCGACCCCGACGATGCCGTACTGGTGCGCCTGATCGGGCGAGCACTGCTCGACCGCGACGACGTTGCCGCCGGTCTTCTCGTAGACGTCGACCATCTGGGCGAGGCAGCTCTTCACCCGGCCCTTCATGATCATGTCGGGCAGCAGCACCGCGAAGGGCTCGTCGCCGACCAGCTCACGCGCGCACCACACCGCATGTCCGAGGCCGAGCGGCTCCTGCTGGCGGGTGAAGCTGGTGGTGCCGGCGCTCGGCCGCTGCTCGGCGAGGATCGCCAGTTCCTTGACCTTGTTGCGCGCCTTGAGCGTCGCCTCGAGCTCGTAGGCGATGTCGAAGTGATCCTCGATCACCCCCTTGTTGCGGCCGGTGACGAAGATCAGATGCTCGATCCCCGCCTCGCGCGCTTCGTCGACGACGTACTGGAGGACCGGCTTGTCGACGACGGTCAGCATCTCCTTGGGCATCGCCTTGGTGGCGGGAAGGAAGCGGGTGCCGAGGCCGGCGACGGGAAATACGGCTTTGCGAATCTTCTTCATCGTGAACACGTGCCCTCGATCGGTCCGATGTGCGAACCTGACGTACGATCGTGTCCGAGAGTAGACGGCTGCCGCAGCGTCGACCACAAAAAATTCGGCGAAGCCCTTGCCGGTCCATGTCTTCCGTCGAGACGTCCAGCGCCGCGGTCTCGCCTCTGGTCGACCGTCGACGGGACGTTAAGTTTCGATTAACCAAGTTTACCGATGGTTCGTCGCAGCGTCCGCGGATCGCCCGTCTTCGGCCGGTCCGCGCCCGTCGCCGAGGAGGAGCCCCATGACGAGCCTTTCGCCCGCCGGTCGGCCGACCGTCTCCGACATGGACCGACGCCGCTTCCTCGCCGCGCTCGGTGCCTTCGGCCTCCTCGGTACGGGCCCGGCCGCCGCCCAGGTCTCCGACCACGCCTTCGCCGACTGGGTCCGGCTGTTCCGGCCGGTCGCCCTCTCCAAGGGCGTCTCCGGCGCCACCTGGGACCGGGTGATGGGCTCCATCGTACCCGACACCTCGGTCTATCAGAACGACAAGGCCCAGCCGGAGTTCCAGGAACCGATCTGGCGCTACATCGACCGGCGCACCAGCGAGTGGAACGTCGAGACCGGCAAGAAGCGGATCCGCGACCTCGCCCCCCTGTGGGATCGGATCGAGCGGGTCTACGGCGTCGACCGTCATCTGCTCTGTGCGCTGTGGGGGCTCGAGACCTCGTTCGGCGACCTCGTCGTCACCCCGAAGTACAATCGGCCGGTGCTGCCCTGCCTCGCCGCACTGGCCTGGGGCGACCCGCGCCGCCGCACCTATTGGGAAAAGGAGCTGGTCAACGCGCTGATCATCGTCGATCGCGGCTGGGCGGCTCCGGAAGAGATGATCGGCTCCTGGGCCGGCGCCATGGGGCACACCCAGTGGATGCCCGAGGTCTGGCTCAACATGGGCGTCGACTTCGACGGCGACGGCCGGGTCTCGCCCTTCGGCACCCCCGACGACAGCTTCGCCGGCACCGCCCGCTACCTGATCGAACGCGGCAAGTACCGCCGCGGCGAGACCTGGGGCTACGAGATCGAGCTGTCGCCGCGCTTCGACGTCGGTCTCGCCGACGGCCGCACCCGCCGGACGCTGCGCGACTGGCAGGCGCTCGGCATCACCCGGGTCGGCGGCCAACCGTTCCCGCGGGCAGACGACGTCGCCCGGATCTCGTTGCCCGCCGGCGTGCGCGGACCCGCCTTCGCCCTGCTGCAGAACTTCCTGGCGGTGAAGTCCTACAACCCGTCCTACAAATACGCCCTGGCGATCTGCCATCTCTCCGACCGGATCCGCGGCTTCGGCCCCTTCGTCCGGCCCTGGCCGACCGACGAGCGGCAGCTGTCGCTCGCCGAGACCCAGGAACTGCAGGAGCGGCTGACCACTCTCGGCTACGACACCGGCGGCGTCGACGGCCGATTCGGCGAGAAGACCCAGGGCGCGATCCAGGACTGGCAGAAGGCGAACGGCGTCGCGCCGGCCGACGGATACCCGTCCGACAAGGTGTTGGAACGCCTGCGCGGCGGCTGAGCCGCGCCGCGTTCGCCGGCGGGTCGTGGATCGGTCGCCGCCGGCGCCGCGAAGCGATGGGAAGCGACGGCAAATCGCACTAGACTGGACGGCGCGGGGCGCGCGCCGAGCCCGCCTCCGACCGGCTCGGCGGTCGGACGCCACCAGGGACGAGCAGCATGCGCCGCCGGTCGACCACGATCCCCCTTTTCGCCGCCCTCCTGCTGGCCCTGGCGACGATCGTCTCGACTCCCGCCGCCGCCCAGAACGACCCGATCACCGGCTTCTTCCGGATGATCTTCGGCGGCGGCCAGCCGGCCCAGCCGCAGGTCGCCCCCGAACCGCCGAAGAAGCCGAAGCCGGTCGAGCCGAAGATCGTCGAGATCCCGAAGAATCCCGACGCCCAGATCGTCCTGGTGATCGGCGACGTCGAGGCCCAGGGGCTCGCCGTCGGCCTGCAGATGGCCTTCGCCGACGAACCGTCGATCGTCATCCTGCCGAAGGCCCGGGCGCTCGCCACCCTGACCCGCGACGGCGAGACCGACTGGCTGCAGTCCTCCGCCAAACTCCTCGCCGAGACCAAGGCGGACTTCGTCGTGTCGATGCTCGGCGTCAACGACATGGTGCCGATGGTCGTGCCCGGTGCGCCCAAGCCGATCGATCCCGCCGCCGCCAAGGCCCTGGAGCCGGGCGGCGAGGACTGGAACCGCCTCTATGCCGAGCGGCTCGACCGCTACGTCGCGGCGATCCGGGCGACCGGCAAGCCGTTCTGGTGGGTCGGTCTGCCGCCCACCGCCGACGCCGACCGCAAGCCGACGGCCCGCGCCGCCTATGCCGCCTTCCTCTCCGGCCTCAACGATCTCGCCCGGCCGAAGGTCCAGGCCGCCGGCGGCTCCTTCGTCGACGTCTGGAACGCCTTCACCGACGAGGAGGGCCACTACACCCCGACCGGCCCCGACGTCGACGGACAGGTGAAGCGGCTGCGCGCCTGGGACGGCGTGCTGTTCACCCGCGCCGGCCAGCGCAAGCTCGCCTTCTTCGTCGAGGAGGAGATCCGCAAGGTGATGCGCGGCGACACGCTGCTCTCGCCGACCACCCCGGAGGAGCAGGTCACCCAGCCGAAGCCGGAAGAGGCGATCGTCGCCGGCCCGCCGCCGCTGCCGCCCGCCCCCTGGAACGTCATCGGCCCGGTCCTGCCGCTCGGCGACGCCGCCGCCGACGCGCCGGTGACCCTGGCCGGCGGCCCCGACCGCAAGCCACGGGCCGAACTGCCCGGCGGCTTTCCGGTGGTCGCCACCCCCGGCTGGCGCCGGCTGGTCGAGGGTCTGCCGATCGATCCTGCCCCCGGCCGGGTCGACGAGATCCTCCGGCGCATCCCGTGACCGGCGCCTGGCTGCCCTGGGCGCTCGCCTCGGCCGGCTTCGCCGCGGCGACGGCGATCCTGGCGAAGCTCGGCGTCGCCGGCATCCCCTCCGACCTCGCCACCGCGGTGCGCACCGCCGTGGTGCTCGCCTGTTCGCTCGCCCTCGTCGCGGCGACCGGCGAATGGCGGGCGATCGGCGAGCTGACGCCCCGCGCCTGGATCTTCCTCACCCTCTCCGGCCTCGCCACCGGTGCCTCGTGGCTGGCGTGGTTCCGCGCCCTGTCGCTCGGCCCCGCCGGCCGCGTCGCCCCGGTCGACAAGCTTTCGGTGGTGCTGGTCGCCCTGATCGCCGCGACGGTGCTCGGCGAACGCTATTCGCCGACCGCCTGGGCCGGCATCGTCCTCGTCGCCCTCGGCGCGATCCTGGTGGCGATCGGCTGAACCACGACGAGAGACGGCGCGCCGGTCTCCCGACGCGCCGTCCGAACGATCGTTCAACCGAATTTCGGTTGAAGTGCCACATGAACCGAATTTCGGTTCAACGCGGCAGCAGGGTCTTGCCCATCAGCGCCTTGTCGATGGCGTGCGCCGCCTGACGGCCCTCGCGGATCGCCCAGACGACGAGACTCTGGCCACGCCGCATGTCGCCGGCGGCGAACACCTTCGGCACCGAGGTGGCGTAGTCGGCGTCGTTCGCCCCGACGTTGCCGCGACCGTCCCGGGCGACGCCGAGCGCCTCGAGCATCCCGTCGTGGATCGGCGAGACGAAGCCCATCGCCAGGAGGACGAGATCGGCGCGGAGCACCCGCTCGGTTCCGGCGATCGGCTGGAAGCGGCCGTCGACCTCGGCGATGTGGACCTCCTTGACCCGTCCGTCGGCGCCTTCGAAGCGCACCGCGGTGGTCGCGAACAGCCGCTCGGCGCCTTCCTCGTGCGACGACGAGGTGCGGAGCTTCAGCGGCCAGTTCGGCCAGGTGGTGAGCTTGTCCTCCTTCACCGGCGGCCGCGGCATGATCTCGAGCTGGGTCACCGACAGCGCCCCCTGCCGCACCGAGGTGCCGATGCAGTCGGAACCGGTGTCGCCGCCGCCGATCACCACCACGTGCTTGCCGGTCGCCTGGATCGGCGCGACGTTGCCGATCGGCTCGCCGGAGACCCGCCGGTTCTGCTGCGGCAGAAACTCCATGGCGAAGTGGACACCGCCGAGTTCCCGCCCGGGGATCGGCAGATCGCGCGGCTTCTCCGAGCCGCCGGCCAGCAGCACCGCGTCGTGCAGCTCGACCAACTGGTCGATCGGCACGTCGACGCCGACATGGACGTGGTAGTGGAACACCACACCTTCGGCCACCAGCTGCTGCACCCGCCGCTCGACCACGTTCTTGTCGAGCTTGAAGTCGGGGATGCCGTAGCGCAGCAGACCGCCGGCCTTGCCGTTCTTCTCGTAGACCCGGACCTCGTGGCCGGCGCGACGCAGCTGCTGGGCGGCGGCGAGCCCGGCCGGGCCGGAGCCGACGATCGCCACCTTCTTGCCGGTCGACACGGTCGGCGGCTGCGGCCTGGTCCAGCCTTCCTTCCACGCCTTCTCGGCGATCGTCGATTCGATCGTCTTGATCGTCACCGGCGAGTCCTCGAGGTTCAGCGTGCACGCCGCCTCGCAGGGGGCAGGACAGATCTTGCCGGTGAAGTCCGGGAAGTTGTTGGTCGAGTGCAGATTCTTCGCCGCGGTCTCGTAGTCCCCCTTGTAGACGAGGTCGTTCCAGTCGGGGATCTGGTTGTTCACCGGACAGCCGCGGTGGCAGTAGGGGATGCCGCAATCCATGCAGCGCGCCCCCTGCCGCTGGACGTCGACGTCGCTCAGCGGCAGCGTGAACTCGTTGTAGTGGCGGATCCGATCGCCCGCCGGCTGGTACTTGAGTTCCTGGCGGTCGAACTCGAGGAATCCGGTGACCTTGCCCATCTCGCACTCCGTGATCTCGTCCTGGCCCCTCGGGGCCCGCTGATCTCCTGGCCGCGGTCTCGACGACGCCTCTCGCGTCTTCCTGCCGACCGCGGCCGATCACACCGATGTGGGGAAGCCTCCCCGGGTCACTCGGCCGCCTGACGCTCGGCCTGCATCCGCTGCAGCGCCTTGCGGTACTCGACCGGCATCACCTTGACGAACTTCGGCCGGTAGACCTCCCAGTGCTCCAGGATCTCCTTGGCCCGGGCCGAGCCGGTCCAGTGGAGATGGCTGGAGATGAGCTGCCACAGGCGCTCGTCGTCGTGCCGGGTCATGTCGCCGGAGATGTCGACCCGGCCCTTGAAGTCGAGGTCGCCGCCGTGGTGGTGGAGCTGCTCGAGCAGGATGTCCTCTTCCGGCACCGGCTCCAGCTCGACCATCGAGTGGTTGACCCGCTTGCCGAAGGTTCCCTCCTCGTCGAGCACATAGGCGATGCCGCCCGACATGCCGGCGCCGAAGTTGCGCCCGGTCGGCCCGAGCACCACCACGATGCCGCCGGTCATGTACTCGCAGCCGTGGTCGCCCACGCCCTCGACCACCGCGATGGCGCCGGAGTTGCGGACCGCGAAGCGCTCGCCGGCGAGCCCGCGGAAGTAGCACTCGCCCTCGACCGCCCCGTAGAGAACGGTGTTGCCGACGATGATCGACTGCTCCGGCACGATCTTCGAAGCCGGGTTCGGCTTGACGATCAGCCGGCCGCCGGAAAGTCCCTTGCCGACGTAGTCGTTGGCGTCGCCGACCAGTTCCAGGGTGACGCCGCGCGCGCCCCAGGCACCGAACGACTGCCCCGCCGTGCCGGTGAGGGTGACGTGGATGGTGTCCTCCGGCAGACCGGCATGACCGAAGCGCTTGGCCACCGCGCCCGACAGCATCGCACCGACGGAGCGGTCGACGTTCTTGACCACGGTGTCGATCCTGACCGGCTTGCGCTCGTCGAGCGCCTGCGCGGCCTCGGCGATCAGCTTGCGGTCGAGGACGGTGTCGATCGGATGGCTCTGTCCGGTGGTGTTGCGGATCGCCTCCGGCGCCGCCTTCGGCACGTGGAACAGCCGCGAGAAGTCGAGCCCCTTCGCCTTCCAGTGGGCGATCGAGTCGCGCTTGTCGAGAATCTCGGTGCGGCCGGTGATCTCCTCGAGCTTGCGGAAGCCGAGCGCGGCGAGATGCCGGCGGACCTCTTCGGCGACGAAGAAGAAGTAGTTGATGACGTGCTCGGGCACCCCGACGAAGCGCTTGCGCAGCACCGGATCCTGGGTGGCGATGCCGACGGGACAGGTGTTCAGGTGGCACTTGCGCATCATCAGGCAGCCCGCCGCGATCAGCGGCGCGGTGGCGAAGCCGAAGCCGTCGGCCCCGAGCAGCGCGCCGACGATCACGTCGCGGCCGGTCCGGATGCCGCCGTCGACCTGGAGGACGATGCGCGACCTCAGACCGTTGACCACCAGCGTCTGCTGGGTCTCGGCGAGGCCGATCTCCCAGGGGCTGCCGGCGTGCTTGATCGAGGTCAGCGGGCTCGCGCCGGTGCCGCCCTCGAAGCCGGAGATGGTGATGTGGTCGGCCCGCGCCTTGGCGACGCCGGCGGCGACGGTGCCGACGCCGACCTCGGAGACCAGCTTCACCGACACTTCACCGGTCGGGTTGACGTTCTTCAAATCGAAGATCAGCTGCGCCAGATCCTCGATCGAATAGATGTCGTGGTGCGGCGGCGGCGAGATCAGCTGCACGCCGGGGGTGGCGTGACGGACCTTGCCGATCACCGCGTCGACCTTGTGACCGGGCAGCTGGCCGCCCTCGCCGGGCTTGGCGCCCTGCGCCATCTTGATCTGCATCTGGTCGGAGTTGACCAGATACTCGGTGGTCACGCCGAACCGGCCCGACGCCACCTGCTTGATCGCCGAACGCAGGCTGTCGCCGTTGGCCAGCGGCACGAAGCGATCGGCCTCTTCGCCGCCCTCGCCGGTGTTGGAACGCCCGCCGATCCGGTTCATCGCGATCGCCAGGGTGGTGTGCGCTTCCCGCGAGATCGAGCCGAAGCTCATCGCGCCGGTGGCGAAGCGCTTGACGATCTCCTTGGCCTCCTCGACCTCGTCGAGCGGCACCGGCGTCCGGCCGATCTCTTCGGCGGACTTGATGCGGAACAGACCGCGGATGGTGGTCAGCCGCTCGTTCTGCGCGTCGATGACGCTGGAGAACTCCTTCTGGAAGCCCTCGAACGAGTTGGTGCGGACCGCGTGCTGCAGGCCGGCGACGATTCCGGCGGTCCACACGTGGGCTTCGCCGCGCATCCGGAAGGCATATTCGCCGCCCACGTCGAGCGCCTGGGCGAGGACGGGATCGGCGCCGAACGCCGCCTTGTGCCGCTCCATCGTCTCGAGCGCGATCTGGCTGAGGCCGATGCCCTCGATCTTGGTCGCGGTGCCGAAGAAATAGGTGTCGACGAAGCTCTTCTTCAGGCCGACCGCATCGAAGATCTGGGCGCCGCAATAGGACTGATAGGTCGAGATGCCCATCTTGGACATCACCTTGAGCAGCCCCTTGCCGATCGCCTTGATGTAGCGATAGACGATCTCGTGCTCGTCGACCGCCTCCGGGAACTGATCCTTCATCGCGATCAGCGTGTCGAAGGCGAGATAGGGGTTGATCGCCTCGGCGCCGTAGCCGGCGAGCAGCGCGAAGTGATGCACCTCGCGCGGTTCACCCGACTCGACCACCAGACCGGCGCGGGTCCGAAGACCCTTGCGGATCAGGTGATGGTGGACGGCGGCGGTGGCGAGCAGCGCCGGAATGCCGATCCGCTCGCGCCCGACCATCCGGTCGGAGAGCACGATGATGTTGTAGATCTGGCCCTTGGCCGAGACCCGGACCGCCGCTTCGGCCTGGACGCAGATCGCATCGAGCGCCGGCCCCATGCCGGACGGGCCGTTGGCCGCCGGATAGGTGACGTCGATGGTGATGGTCTTGAAGCCGGAACCCTCGACGCTCTCGATCGACCGGATCTT
>CALFRR010000182.1 GCA_937919435.1 uncultured Alphaproteobacteria bacterium
GATGAAGCGGAAGGCGGAATGCGTGATCAGGATCGCGTCCCAGGTCGCGGTCGCCACCCGGGCGAGGAACCGCTGCCGCTTCTCCTTCACGAAGTTGGTCTCGTCGGCGACGAGGATGCGGGCGTTCGGATAGAGCGCGAGGAATTCACGCGCCGCCTGCGCCAGGCAATGGCCGGGGACGACCAGCATCGCCTTGGCGATCAGGCCGAGACGACGCTGCTCCATGACGGCGGCGGCCATCGTCATGGTCTTGCCGGCGCCGACGGCATGGGCGAGGTAGGTCGAACCGGCTGCGACGATCCGCCAGATGCCGCGCTTCTGATGCGGATAGAGCGTGAAGGCATCGGAGGCCCCCGGCAGCTTCAGGTGCGATCCGTCGAAGCGGCGCGGCGCGATGTCATTGAAGCGGTCGTTGTAGATCCGCGCCAGCCGATCGGTGCGGTCTGGGTCGGTCCAGACCCAGGTCTGGAACGCGGACTTGATCTTGGCGAGCTTCTCCTTCGACGCTTCGGTGTCGACGACATTGAGGATGCGGCGCTCCCTGCCGTCCTCCTCGACCGTGTCGAAGATCTGCGGCACGCGGGAGTTCAACGCATCGGCGAGCAGTTCGCCGGCGTGGCGGCGCTCGGTCCCCCATTCCGAGGTGCCGGCCGCCATCCAACCGAGTTGGCGCGCCTCGACCGTCCACGAGGCCAGTTCCGGCATGTGGTGGATGCGGATGGCGGCGCCCATCGTCTCCTGCACGAAGGCGACGATGTCGGAAGCCGGGATCCACGGCGCGCCCAGGCGGGCGGTGATCTCGGAGGGGCGCAGATCGGCCGGCTGAACGGCTTCGAGGGCTCGGACATTCCTCTCGAAGACGGGATCGAGCGCGGCCGCAGCCGACGCCACCTCGAGCTTCTTGCGCACGGGACCGGAGAGATAGGCATCGTGCGTCTGCCAGGCGCCGGCGACGGGATCGCGGAAGATCGCCTCGCCCAGTTCGGCAACGACATCGTCATGGTCCCGGTGCAACAGCTCGGCAATGTGGTCGAGATCGACGCCGCCGCGCTCGTTCAACACCACGGCGAGCGCGTCGGCGGCGGAGGTGATCACCGGCGGTGCCGGTGGCGCGATCACGCGGGCAGAGAAGATCGGTCCCGGCTTCGCCGTATCGGTGTCGAGGTCGTAGTCCTCGATCGAGGCGACCAGCCAACAGTCGGGATCGTCCCGGAACGGCGCAAGGTTCGGCTGACGATGGGCCTCGCGCATCTCGCCGGTCTCGGCATCCTCGGTGATCGAGACCGTGGTGTGGTTGATCGGACCGAAGGTGCGCACGAAGGCGCCCCAGGCGATCCGCAGCCGCACCTGAGCCGGCGGCCACGGCCGATCGGCCTCCTGGCACGCGAGGATCTCGCGCACCGCATCGCGGATCGGCATCAGCTTGGCGATGATCCGGACGTGCGTCTCGGAAAACCCCTCGCCGCCCCTGCCCTTGCGGACCGCGACCGGCACCGGCGCACCGCTGACGATCTGCATGAGACCTCGGCGCGGGTCCATCAGATAGCTGCCCTCGCGGACATGGGATCCGGCACCGATGGGGGTGACGGCCGGCGCCTGGTCGTCCTCGGCGTCGATCGGCTCCGGCTCGCCGTCGTAGACCGCTTCCGGCAGATGCGAGACGGCGCGACCGAGAGCAGTCTCGAGATCCTCATCGCCGGCGAGGCAGGTGTAGGTCTCGCCGAACGGACCGGAGGTCAGCGCGTGGGTGCCGAGCACCGGTTCCGGGTGGCGAGCGAACCAGGCGTTGACGCGGATTGCGCCCTCCTCGTCGCCGGCCGGGCGCACCTCGGCGAGATCGAGCCAGGTCGTGTCGCCTCGCGGCTCGCCCGCCTTGCGCTTGCGGAAGAAGAGGATGTCAACCACCACGTCGGTGCCGGCATCGGCGCGGAAGCTGCCCTCGGGTAGACGGATGGCGGCGACGAGATCGGCCGACTTCGCGATGTGCTCGCGCGCCGTGCCGTCGGCCTTGTCGAGCGTGCCGGAACTCGTGACGAAGGCGGCGAGGCCGCCGGGTTTCAGGAGATCGATCGACCGGGCGATGAAATAGTCGTGGAGGCGCAGGCCGAGCGAGCGATAGGCGCGGTCGGACCGAACCGTGCGATCGGAGAAGGGCGGATTGCCGACGGCGAGATCGAAGTTCGCCGCCAGATCGGTGTGCGCGAAATCTGCCGTCAGGATCCGCGCCCGCGGTTGCAACAGCCTGGCGATCCGAGCCGTCACCGGATCGAGCTCGACCCCGGTGACGTGCGAAACGGGTCGAAAGGCTTCGGGCATCAGCGCCGGGAAGAGCCCGGTGCCGATCCCCGGTTCGAGCACACTACCGCCGCGCCAGCCGAGGCGTTCGAGACCGGTCCAGATCGCGCGGACGATCACCTCGGGCGTGAAGTGGGCATACTGGGTGCAGCGGGCGAGCGAGGCATGCTCCCCCTCCCCGACCGCATCCTCGAGGTCGGCGCCGATCTCCTCCCAGCCGGTGCGGAAGGATGCCTCTCCGGGGCGGCGGAAGACGCCGTTGGCGAGGTCCGAT
This sequence comes from uncultured Alphaproteobacteria bacterium, assembly GCA_937919435.1. Classification (GTDB taxonomy): domain Bacteria; phylum Pseudomonadota; class Alphaproteobacteria; order Rhizobiales; family Ancalomicrobiaceae; genus Siculibacillus. Next base: position 2,570 of record CALFRR010000182.1, read on the forward strand.
GCGCCGAAACCGACGAAGCGGATGAGGCGGGCCTGTTCCTCACCCGTCGCGGGGCGGTTGTCGCGTTCGATCGCGGCCGCCAGTCGAATGGCTTCGATGTTGTCGCGTGCCCTCCCCTTCCAGCCGGCGGCGAGTCCGCGGTCCCCTTCGAGATGGAAGTTCTCGCCGCGCGCCCTCTCGGAAGCGACCGGCCGAACGAACACGGCCCCCGTCGAGGCGGGGGCTGGCGTGGACGGCGGCGGATCGTCGGGATCGTCGTCGGGCGGCGGCGACAAGGCACCGAAGCCGAAGCCCAGACCAGAAGAAAGGCCGGTCGTCCCGAAGAGATCGAGGGTGAAGGGATCGATGGGACTCATGAGAGCTTGCTCCTCGAAGGGAAGGCCCGCGACACCGCTCCGCCCGAACGGATCGGGCAGAGGCTGTGCCTCGGATGGATCTGATGGATGGGCTTCCCGGTCTCGGCCGACGGCTGCCGATCGAATTGACCGGCAGCGACCGCACACGATCGGTGCCGTCGGCCCCTCGGCGGGTCGGCCGTGGGTACCGATTGCGTGGCCGTTTCCGTTCACGCCGCCGCGGCGTCCGGGACGGCGAGCGGTCGGCCCGGCAACTTGGCCGCAATCTCTTGGGTGGTCAGCTCCTCGAGAAGCCTCGTTCGAGCGCCGAGCCCCTGCCCGTAGACCACGACGAAGCGTCGGCCCCTCGCCTCGACCGGCCAATCGGCGCCGGCATGACCGCGGTAGGCGTCATGGGTCTCGCTCCAGATGTGTTCGAGACACTCCGCGCGGGTCATCCCGCGACCGGGAAGGGCCTCGCGTTCGAGGATCGCTCGGCGCATCCGATCCGGCGAACTGCGGTCGGCGAGATCGCAGTAGCCGTGGAACCAGCGCACGCGACCCCGGACCCTGAGCGCGAAGAAGATGCTGGTGACGGAACCGGTCAGATATTCGGCGAGCGCGAACATGTCGCCGCGCATCCACAGCGGCGGCAGGAGGTCGAGCATGTGGTCGTAGTCGGCCTCGGCGATCTCGAACCACTCGCCGGCATGAAGATCGCCGCTATCGGACGATCGGAACGGGTGCCCGACGTGGCGGTCGAACAGACGGTACATCTGGCGTCGATCGGCGACACCCTCGAACACCTTGCGAATGGGGGAAGACGGGATCATGGCGGTTCTCCGGCTCGTGGATCGAAGCACGGCCATCCCCCGGGACGCCCTCCTCTTCGATCCTTCCTGACCCCTCCCCCGACGCCGCCTCGCCGGCCGGCCGGGTCGAGGGCCGGCGAAGCCGGGCGAAGCT
>CALFRR010000183.1 GCA_937919435.1 uncultured Alphaproteobacteria bacterium
AGGCGAACCTGGGGCGGCACACCGGCGCCATGCGCCTCAACGGTCAGGCGGCGGCCCAACTCTCCTACCAGCTCAACGACGTCGTCGTGTCGCTGATGAGCGGCATGAACCCGCTGACCGTGTTGGTTCAGCAGGGCAGCCAGATCACGCCGATCTTCGGCGGGATCCGCGGAACGATGGCGGCGCTGTCGGGCGTCTTGTCCGGGACGCTGCTCGGCACCACCGCTCTCGCGGGCGGCATCGGACTGGCGATCCTCGCCGGCCGCGGCCATGTCGTCGCGATGAACGAGGCGTCGATCGCCGCGACCGGCCTCGGTCGGGCGATCGGCACGTCCGCCACCGAGATCGACCGGATCGCGCGCACGCAGGCGAATGCGGCCGGCGTTTCGGTGTCCGCGGCGCGGGAAATGGTGGTCGGCTGGACCAATACCGGCCGGATCGGTGTCGAAGCCTTCAGCCCTCTGCTCGGCATCGTGAAGGACTTCGCCACCGTCACCGGCACCGACGCGACCACGGCGGCGAAGACGCTCGGCGAAGCAATGGCCGACCCGGCCCGCGGCGCCGAGATGCTGTCGCGTCAGATGGGACTGGTCGATTCCTCGACCGCCCGGCTGGTGATCCGTCTCGCCGAGCAGGGGCGTCTCAGCGAAGCTCAGGCGCGACTGACGCAGGCCCTCGGTGCCTCGATCGCCGGGGCGCGGGAACGAACCGACGGCTGGAGCCGCGCCTGGGACGGTGCGACCCGTGCGATGTCCAACTACTGGGAGACCTTCCGCCGGGTCTCCGCCGGTCTACTGTTCGGGGAGGAGGACGGATCGGCGACGGCATTGCAGGCGCGGCTCAGGGCGGCGGAAGCGCGGCTGGGGTCGTCACCGACCGGCAGTATCCGTCGAGCCGATGCGGAAGAGGAGATCGCTCAGCTCCAGCGGCGTATCGCGCTCGAGGAGACCGCGGCCGCGACCCGGGATCGGCTGCGCGCCCGGTCGGCCGACGATCGGTCGATCGAGCGGGGCCGGGGACTCGCCGAGGCGGGTCAGAACGACGAGACCAGGCGCCGACAGCAGATCGCCGACGAACTCGCCCTGTTGCGCGAACGTCAGCAGGCGGCGGCGCGGCTCTACGGGTCCGAGACCAGAGAGACGCCGGCGGTCGCCGGGCGGATCGCCGAGGCGACGCTCGGCACGGCCGACGCGATCGAGGCGCGGACCCGGGCGCTCACCACCTGGATCTCGGAGAGCGAGCGGGCGCGCCGGCTCGATCAGATCGACGTCGCGCTGCTGACCGCTCGCGATCCGGTCGAACGGGCGGTGCTCGAAGCGCAGCGCAGCCGGATCGTCACAGCCGGTCAGCTGATGTCGACCTCGGAGGCCGAAGCGGCGGCGGAGCGCGCCTATGCCCGGGCGATCGGCGAGAGCATCGCTCAGACCCGGGGCTCGATCGCCGACATCACCGCCGACGCGGCGGCGCGCACCCGGGTCAACGCGCTCGTCGCCTCCGGAGCGCTCGCCTCGGGCGATGCGGCCCGCGAGCTTCAGATCGAGGCGCAGACCCGGCAGTTGCTGACCGCCGCAGCCGGAAAGGAAGGTGCCGAGCGCGAGCGGCTGCTCGGCCTCGCCGGTCAGATGCGGGCGGCGATCACCGCCCAGGCGGAGGCGGAGAAACAGGCGCAGGCGATCCAGGATCTCCGGTCCGGCCGGGACCGGATCGAGACGCTGCAGACCGAGATCTCCCTGGTCGGCGCGGCCGAGCCGGTGCGTGCCCGGGCGTTGGCCCTGCTCGAGGCGGAGCAGCGGATCCGCAGCCAGGGGCTGACCGGCTCGATGGCCGAGCAGATCCGGGCGCAGGCACGAGCGACCGCCGACCTGACGACGGCGCTGGAGCGCCAGAAAGCGGCCTGGTCGGAGATCCAGACGACCGGCGGGTCTGCGATCGACACGATCGTCGAGGGCTTCCGGACCGGCAAGGACGTCTCGCAGCAGCTCGTCGACGACCTTTCGAAGGAGTTTCTGAAGCTCGCGGTTTCGAACCCGCTGAAGAACATGCTGTTCGGCCAGAACCTGCCGACGGCGAGCGACGCCGCCGGCCTGCTCGGTGGCCTGTTCGGGGGGAGCGGTGGAACGGCCGCGGCTTTGCCGAGCACGGTCGGAACCGCGTCGATCACCGCGGCGACCGT
>CALFRR010000184.1 GCA_937919435.1 uncultured Alphaproteobacteria bacterium
TGCGTGTCGACCCAACTCATGACGAGTTCCGGCACCTGGCCGATGAAGGCCGAACTGAAGGTGAGGAGCGTGAAGAGAAGCCCCGAGTAGACGACGAGACCGCCGAGCCCGACGATGATGGTGCCGGGGCCGTCCGGCGAGAGCGCCGCCAGCGCCCCGCGGAAGAACAGGTTGGCGATGTCGAGCCCGACGCGGAGCACGAGCAGCGAGACGAGGAGGCCGATCACGATCAGGAAGGGCCGGATCAGGATGCCGAGCAGGAACATGTAGCCGGTCATGTTCCCGGCGAAGAGACCCGGCGAGCGCGTCGGCGCGAACTTGTCGAGAAGCCAGAGGGGGACGGCGACCATGGCCTCGGCGATGACCAGGAACCAGTTGAGCACGGCGAACAGGAACTGGATCACGAACAGGAAGGGGCCGATCCCCGACAGCAGGAAGCCGGGAACGATGAAGCACCACATCGCCGCCCAGGAGAAAGCCGAGAGGCCGCCGGCGACGACGCTGCCGACGCCGCCCGTCACGGTTTCGACGAGCTTGCCCGCGGCACTGGCGAGACCGAACCCGGCGGCCGTCTTGGCGAACACATGGCCCGTCGCCTGGATCTCGACGACCGGGTCTTTCCAGGTGCTCGATTCCGCGGTCGCGAGCTGCCGCAGGATCGTCTGATAGGCGGAGGCGACCCAGCCGGCGACCGACCAGGACGAGGATTGATCGGCGGCGGCCGCGTCGGAGGAGACCGGCACCGGCGCGGCTTGCGCGAAGCTGTCGTAATAGGCGTCGAAGCTGCGGGCGTAGGGGTAGACGTCCTGCATCTTGTCGACGAGGGCCTGATAGGCCGATCCCCAGCGGCTGAAGAAGGAGATGCTGGTCGAGGGATCGGGCGGGTCGCGGTATTCGAAGTTGACCGCCTCCGTCATGGTCGAGAGCTTGGCGTAGGTCGCGACCATCGACCGCTGCCAGAGGATGGCGCCGAGCCAGCCGTTGTCGGTGGCATCGGAGAGATACTCCCGCTCGGCCGCCTGCACCTCGGCGGCATTGCTCTGGAGCGCCGAGGCGAGCGCCGACGAGACGGTCGCCGTGGCGCTTTCGACCGCCGTCTTGACGCTCTCCCGGATGGCGGTGCCGTCGCGCGCCGCATTGACGATGCGCTCGGCGTTGGTCGCAGCCGTGGAATCGATCGTCGACATGGCGTTCTGAACGGCGGCGTTCTCGGCCTGCGACACGGCAGCGATCAACCGGTCCGACACGCCGGAGGAATCGGCATCGACGGTGGCGATGTCGAGATTGCGGTATTGGACGACGCCGCAGGGCTCGGCGATGCCCCAATAGGACGTGGACGAGAAGCCGTAGACGGTCATGGTGTCGGTGGCGAAGACGGAATCGCCCGTGGTCGTCGTCGGGCCGGTCGCCGAGACGGTGCCGGTCAACCCGGAGAGGCGGTTGGCGTAGTCGTCCATCAGCTTGGCACAGACGTAGCCGAGGGTGCGGGCGCGCAGAGCCTTGGCGATCTTGCCGCGCAGCGCATAGTCGGTGCCGTAGGTCCCGGTCGGCGCGGCGGAAGCCGACGAACCGTACATGCCGGCGAGCATGGTCGGTGCGACCTTGGCCCAGAGCGTGTCGCCACCGCCCGATCCCCAGAGCGCCACCTGGATGACGAGGAGTTGGACGACCGAGAGGCCGCTCGAGACGGGGAGGGCGAGGATGGCGCCGAGCCCGACGCGAAGAAGCGTGTAGCGGGTCTCGATCGACCGGCCGAAGATCTGGCCGTCGTTGGCGGTGTCGGCGACCATCGAATAGAGCAGGTAGCAGGCGACCAGCGTCGCGACGATCAGGCAGGCGACGTTGAAGTAGGCGAGCGCCGTCGTCAGCGGCCGCGTCTCGTTGCAGGTCGTCGAGTTCCAGAGCGCGTCGACCGTACAGCCGAGCAGCTTCTTCAGGTTGGCGAGCGCCAGATCGTCGGTGGTCGGGGTGAAGATCTGTTTCGACGTGGTCTGAGCCGCTGCGGGGGAGGGGAGGGCGGCGAGGACGAGAAGGATGCCGAGACGGCGAAGACGGTCCATCAGAGATCGCCTCCGGCCTGAACGGCGACCATGGTCGCGAAGAGGCCCGCGAGGCGAGCCTGCTGCTCGGTCTGCGTCTGCCGCAGTGTCAGAGAGATCGAACGGAGCCGAGCGAGTTCGACGAGAAGACCGTGTTCGGATTGACCGGCCAATCCCGCCGACCAGGCCTCGAAACCGTCGCCGCCGCCATATTGCGCGATGAGCTTGTCGAGGGCGACGAAGGCGCCGACGTCGGTGGTGCCGGTCTCGTGGGCGGCGGCCGACGACATCGCGCGGACGGCATTGAGCGAGACGAGGGCAGGGGAACGCAGGGCCTCGACGCGACGTGCCCGCATCAGCATGAGGTCGGCCGAGGCCTGCGGCATCGAGGCGTCCGGAAGGGGGAGGGGGAGGCCCGCGAGATGCTGGATGACGGCCTTGCGGGCATCATCGGAGGCGGTCGGATCGAACAACGGCTCGGCATCGGTGAGCGAGGTCGTCGCCAGCCTCGTCGCCGTCGCCGAAGCGACCGTGGTCGCCTTGCCGGGCGAGACGTCGACGTCGGTGTAGAGCTTGCGGCCGATCTCGCCGATGGTGGAGAGCGACTGGGTGACCGTCGCCGTGAGATTGACCGCCGAACAGATGTTCACGCCCTGGCCGGTCTCGAAGGAATACTGCTCCTGAGCGTCGACGATCGCCTCGCGGCGCGTCTGCTCGCCGAGAGTGGTGGCGAGGGCCTCCTGCGACGACTTCACCATGGTCGCCTCGCGGCCGCCGTTGGTCGCGCCCTGGGCGGTGTTCACCTTGGCGGCCGAGAGCAGCATCTCGAGGGTGATGGCGCGCTGAGCCGACAGATCCATCCCCATCAGGGTGACCCGCGCCTCGAGCGCGGTCTCGGCGGCCTGATGACCGGCGCGCCAGATGGCGTCGTTGACGCCACACCACCAGGCCTGCGCCGGCAACGGCACGGCGATGATCGCGAAGGCGAATGCTGCCACCTGCAGAAGACGGGGCATCGGGGGAGAGTTCGTCACTTCGGGCCTCCGGCTTCAGGCGAGGGCAGGCGAGCACCGACCCTGGCGTTGATCATTGCGAGCAGAAGGGTCGCCGCCGCCGTCTCGGTCCGGGCCCCTTTTTTCACCTGCAGAGCGAGGAGCGAGAGGTTGGCGGCTTCCATCCGGACGGCGTCCTGGAGGATGCCGCGCTGGTGATCGCCGGCGATGGAGGCGGCCCAGGTCTCGCCACCATCGTCGCCGACCCAATGTTTGCCGAGCGCCTTCGCCTGCTCGACGGGTCCACCGGTGGCGTTGTCGGCGGCGATGTCGGAGAGAACGACCGTGCCGACCGACTTCATCGCGTCGCGCTCGGCCTTGCCGAGACGATCGGCGTCGCCTCTCGCGGTTCCGCTCGGTCGGGTCGGGTCCTGCTTCTCCGGGGGACCGACGACGGCATTGATGAAGGCGGCGGCCGCCGCCGTGTCGCCGGAGAAGAGCGACGTCCCGTCGGTGGCGGTTCCCGAACGAACGGCAGCCATCCAGGACGCGGGATCGCCGTATTTGCCGGGCTGCGAGACGACGCTCGCCGCAATCGTCTTGCGGGCGGCAGGCGCCGCGGCGATCGCCTGATAGAGGGTCGCCGCCTTGGCGTTCGACCCACAGGGATCGTAGCCGACCGACTGGTAGCGGTGGGACGCCTCGGCGACGGCGAGATTGTTCGCCTGGGTGACGGCCGTCGAAGCCGTGGCGCTCGCCGCCTGTTTGTGGGCCGTGGTGACCTGATCACTCGCCGTCGCCGATTGGGCGGTGATCACCTTGAAGGCAGAGAGGAGCTGGTTGCGCTGCAGGAGTTCCTGGGCGATCAGCGCGCTCTCGGTCGTGTCGATGACGCCTTCGACCGCGGCCTGCAATTGCCCGGTGCGGACGTTGACGCGGGCTTCGACGCCGGCGCAGGACTGAGCCAAGGCGGAAGTCGTACCGGCGAGTACGGTCACGAAGGCGACGGCGGAAGCGCGGCGGAGCATCAGTTGGTCCCTCTCTCGTCACCGGCGGTGCCTGCGGCGATCACCGTCATCAGGGCGGCGCGGGCACCGCTCAGAAGGGCGCCACCACGGCGGTTTTCGACGAGCCGGGTCTGCTCGACGGCGGTCGATGCCGCGGGTTCGATGGTCGGCAGCGGCGCGATCACGTCGAGGAAATCGCCTGCGGTCGTGATCTCCTCGGCGCCGTAGTTGCGCGAATAGAGCCAGGGGCTCGCGTCGGAATCGCCGGCGCCATAGCCGCCGGTGCCCGTACAGACACCGGCCGTCCGCTCCGCCTCGGAGCAATAGAGGGTCTTCCTGAGATCGAGCGAGGCCCTGAGACGGGCTGCGCCGTCGCCACCCGATTGCAGCCAGGACCGGTCGGCGGTCCCGAAGGCCGCCATCACCGTGGCGGCGGAGGCGCCGGCATCCCGCTCGTCGGTGAGCCCGAGCGAGACCGTGCAGGCGGCATAGCCGGTGCCGGTCTCATAGGAATAGTCGTGCCGAGCCTTGGCGACGAGGAGCCCCTGACGGGTCGCCGCGACGGTCGAGGCCGCGGCGCTCGCACTCGATTTCACGGCCGTCGCCGTCTGATCGGCCGTGGTCGTCGCCTGCGACGCATCGACCCTCAATCCCGACAGCAGCCGGACGAGCGAGGCGTACCAGACGGCGGTGATCGGCGAGGTCTGGGCGATCGCCGGCAACGACGGACAGACGAGCATTCCGGCGAGGAGAAGGGAGGCACGTTTCATGGGGCGGAGGCCGAAGAGGGGAGGGCGGTGACGAGGACCAGTTCGGCGAGCGAAGCATCCAGCGCCGATTGGTGATCGAGGGTGCCGGCGACGAGAGACGTCGCCGACTGTTTGGCGAGGCTGATCCAGAGCGAGCGGATCGGTTGCTCGGCCGACTTGAAGGCGTAGTCCTCGGTCCCGGCGATCGTGGCATCACCGGCGACCGCGCTCTCCCGCGAACGCGTCTCGCCGGCGCTCTGCGGATTGACGGCGACGGCGGAGGAGGAATCGGCGGTGCAGGATTGGGGGAGGGTGGTGGTGTGCACGCCACCCGGCATGTCGGGGTAGGTGTGGACGATCGGAATGCGGCGCGACAGGAACGTCTCGGGATTGACGTAGTACCAATCACGCGGCGCCGCCGAGCGGATCGCCTCCGAGGTCATGGGGGCCGCATGTTTGCCGGCAAAGTCGTGCCACGTTCGGCCGGCGTAGCCGCTCGCCGCCAGTTCCGAGCCGCGCAGCATCGCATAGAGGTGCAGATGCGGGCTGCAGGACTTCATGCCGGCGCAGCCCATGGTGCCGACCTGCGTTCCGGCGGCGATCTCGCGCGTCTCGCCGTTCGTCGCGTGATTGCGCATGTGGAGATAGCGGAACATCGTGTCGCCCGAGGGCACGGTGACCTCGGCGACGAGACCCGAGGCATCGGCGCCGCCGGTGAAGGTGCGATATCGGATGGTGCCGCCCGAGCCGGAATAGATCGGCGTACCGGCACCCTCGCCGTTCACCATGTCGAGGCCCTGGTGATAACCGGCCGAGGCGCCGGAATGTCCGGTGCGATCGACACCGTAGGGCGAGGTCACGACCCAGCCCGAGGCATTCATCAGGTCGACCGACAGGCAGGTGCCGGCGTTCGCCGATGATGCGACCGGGAAGAGAAGAAGTGCTCCGGCGATGGCGCGGAGCCTGATCGGCAAGACGCTCTTCATGGACAACGCCCGAAGACGGCGGCCGCGTCGTATTCGATGCGGTCGGCGGAGAGGACGCGGATGACGAAGGTCGAGGCGCCGCCGGTATCGTCGCCGTCGCCCATCTCCGCCGGCGACGGCGTCGTGCCCGTCCAAGAACACGCATGGCGACCCTCGATCCGATCGCCCGTCTTCTTCCATGCGGTGACGCGGCAGGTGTTGGTGCCCTCGGGCATGTAGGCGTCCGGACCGAAGTCGGCGGCGTGCCAGCGCTCGACGATCCGGTCGGCGGAGATCTCGACCCTGGTGGCGATCGCGCAGGAGAACGGCCGGGCCGGGGACCGGGGATCGGGCGCGAGAACGAACGTGCCGGTGACCGGCAGGGGGCCGGCGGCGAGAGCATCGCCGGCCATGACGAACAGGGCGGCGGCGAGAAGGATCGACGAGCGGGGCATTGCCACCTCAGTTGTTGTTGAAGATCGTCGAGTAGTTCGACGTCGTGCCGGAGCCCGTCGCCGCAGACCCGGACGAGGTGTCCGTCGTGGTCGTCGTCGTCGTGGTCGAGCTGGTGCCGACGCCGAGGACCGACCCGAGCGAAGAGGACGAGGCGTTGAAGGTGTAGGTGCCGATCCCGGTGACGTTCGGCAGCGTGATGGTACTGGTGCTGCCGTTCAGGAGCTTCGAGAGGTCGGCGCTCAGCGTCGAACGGAAGGCGTAGAGCTTCGAGTTGATCTGGTTGATCACGTTCTGGAGCTGGCTGTTGAGGATCGAGCAGACCTGCTGCTTCGCCGTGTTCAGAGCTTGGGTGATGAGGTTCTGCGCTGCCGAGGTGAGGAACCCGGACAGATCGGGAATGAGGTTCGAGAGGTCGAACTGCTGCAGAAGGTTGGTGGCGATGCAGGAGTTCGCCCCGTCGAAGAAGTCGGACGGGTTGACCTTGGCTGCGTCGATCAGGGTGATCTGACGCTGCACGGCGGCGTCGGCCGCCGCCTTGACGGAGCAGGTCGAGGCGGCCGACGCGGGGAGCGGCGCGGCGAGCACGGCGACGACGGCGGCGACCCGCGCGAGGGCAGGGGAGGGGACGGACATCGGCATATCTCTCAGAAGGCGGGCCAACGGCCACGGCGGATCCAGCGGGTGTCGAGGCTGGCGATCATCGCGAGCGGCGTCCGTCCGGCACGCCGACACCACCAGAGGAAGGCGACGTAGAGCGCGAGCGCGACGAAGGCCCAGCGCGAGAGGCCGGTGACCACGAGAAGCGGGCCGAAGACGAGAACGCTCGCGTGGAGCCCGGCGATACGGAGGGGTTGGGCGGTCCAGCGCCACTGAAGATCGGTCACGACGGATTTCCTTTTCCGGAGGAGGGGCGGGGGGCCGCCGGCAAGGCGGCGCCGACGTCGATCTTCGGGTCGACCCAGAAGCGGCGACGCCAGACGTCGACGTGGACGTGGTTCGGATAGAGGCCGACGCCGCCGGCGCCGCACATGGCGGCCGCCAACGCGACGATCCTCGGCTCGACGCTGGGAATCCGGACGTCGCCAGCGAGCCCATCGATGTGCGTCGATTGCCGCGCCGCGCCCTCCGTTGCGCCATTGTGGGCGGGCGACCGGCAGCCGCTGGCCAGCACCAAGGGGAGGAGCGCGCCGTTGGCGCGACCGATCCCGGTCTGAATGGCGGCGAGCGCGTCGAAGAGGCGCGGCTCGATCCAGATGGCGCGGCCGTCCTCGTTGTCCCGCCAGAGCCAGGAGAGTTCGAGGATGGCACCGTGATCGTAGCCGGCGCCATTGCGGAACGCCGTCATGATCTCGGTGCCGTCGTGCTCCCGCACCAGCCAGAGCCGGGAGGGCATTTCCACCGGCGCCGGCATCGCCGCGGCGACGCTGCTCGACCAGGAACCGAGGCCGACGAACGGGAGGAGCCCCGTGACGAGTTCACGCCGCGAGAAGGTCATTGCGGTAGCCATAGCGATAGAGGACGCGCCGCGCGGTCTCGGCATCGATGGTGCCGGCGGCATGGGCGAGGTGAACGGTGGAGCGCATCGACCGACCGTCGACGTCGCGATCGACGATGTCGCGGGTGACGACGGTGGCGTGCTCGGGACCAGCCTCCGAGATCTCCCGGCGCACCGGATCGGTCACCACCTGCCATTCCCTGAGACAGGTCCGGCCGCCACCGACGCGGGGGACCAGCACCTGACTGATCAGCAGGCGCACAGTGCTCAGCACGTCGTGGAAGGCCTGGAACTGCATCTCGGCGGGGAACTTCAACGTCAGACGGCGGATGATCGAGGCGACGTCGTTGGCATGCGTCGTCGTGTAGATCGGATGGCCGGTGTTCGAGGCCTCGACCATCGCCGTGATCGTCTCCCTGTCGCGGACCTCGCCGACGACGATCAGCGCCGGCTTGCGGCGCATGGCGCCGCGCACGCCGTCGGCGAAAGAGCCGAGGTGAACACCGATCTCGTGCTGGGAGATCGTGCAGGTCGCGCTCGAGATCCCCTCGAAGACGAACTCGATCGGCGCCTCGAAGGTCAGCACATTGCCGACGATCGGCGTCGGCTCCTCGAGGACGCGGCGGATCAGGGCGGCGAAGGTGGTGGTCTTGCCCGATCCGGTCTCCCCGGCGATGACGACCGCGCCTTGCGCCGGGGTGCTCTCGGCGACGATCCCCGGCTCTATGCCGATCTCGGTGACCGTCGGCGGCATGAATGGAATGTGCCGGCAGACCAGTTGGACGCCGATGTCACCCTCGTAGTGATTGGGCGTCAGGTTGACACGGAAGCGATGGCGCAGCGGCTCGCCGGTCGCATCGACCGCCGAGCGATCCTCGATCGGCACCGCCCGATCGGCATCGCGCCCGGAATAGAGCTTCGACATCATGCTGTCGGTGCCGGTGAGGTCGACGCTGATGCGCGAGATCGTCGCCGGCTGCAGCCATTGCCGGGTGAGCGCGAGCAATCGTCCGTGGATCTGCGCCAGCACCGGTCGCCCGGTCTGGAAGATCACCTCCGAGGCTTCGAGCGCGACGGCGCGCACCAAGAGGCGGGTCACGTCGTCGCGGCCGACGATCGGGCGGTCGACGATGTCCGAGACGTCGAGAGGGCCGGTCCAGGCGGGCATCGGCCGATCCTCACCGGAACGCGGCGGGCGAGGCCGCCTTGAAGCTCGGGGTCACCTTCAGCTCGACGACCCGCTCATCGACGTCGGCGCGCCGGCCGTTCTGCGAGATCCTCAGCTTGGTCTTGCCGGTGGTGACGATCGGCAGGCTCAACGCGCCACGGGCGGCGAGTTCGTGGTACCGGCGCATGCCGGTGAGGTCGCGATCGAGCCGATCGAGGTTCTCGGTGAAGGTCGCCCGGGCCTCACGGATGCCGATCTCCGTGGCCGAGCCGTAGGCCTCGTCCCAGGCGGACTGCTCGGCGCCGTTGCGCGGACCGACGGCGGTCGGCGCCGGCGCCGAATAGGCGTCGATGAGGAGATAGTCGCGCCAGGTCGGCGGCCGGGTCGCGAGACGCGCCGGTCGGACGATCTCGAAGCTTCCGAGCGTCAGGATCAGCCGGCGGTCGGAGGCGACCTCGGCGACGTCGTGGATCTCGGCGACGACCGGCGGCACGATCCCGTCGGTGACTTCGGACGTAAAATCGTAGCGGCGATCGAGATCGGCGACGAGTTCGGCGTCGCGCAGCGAAGCGGCGATCCGCTCCATCTCTTCCGCGAACCCCGCCCGGATGCCGGCGCCGTGCGCCGCCTTGGTCACGAGATCGAGCCGGGCCTCGTCACCGTAGGAGGTTGGCGAATAACGCGAGAGATCGGGATTGCGCGGATCGGTGACGACGACGGTCGGGGTCGTCCCGGACTGGCCCGTCGTACCGGCAGCCTGTGCCTGAGCCGTTCCGGCCTGTTGGGCGGCCAGCGCCTGTTGCTGGGCGAGCTGGGCCTGCTGAAGCTGGAGGAGCTGCGCCTGCTCGGCAGCGACGAGCGGCGCGATCGTCGGATTGATCTGCGATCCGGCATAGCCGGGACCGAGATAGGCCCCCTGGTTCAGCAGGTAGGCGTTCGGGTTGTAGGCGACCTGGGCGGCGGCCGTCAGCGAGGACGTCCCGAGCAGCGCGACGGCGAGGACGGCCGAGTGAAGCGATCTCATGCGGGTATCCTTCAGTTCTCGTGCTTCTTCAGTTCCGATCGGACGAATTCGTTCGTCGGCACGGAACTTCCAGAAGTCGCGCAGCCAACAACAACGGACAACAAAAGCAACACGGACACGATCCGCAATGACATATTCATTCGTTGTTTTCCTTCAATTGACACGATGACTTCTCGATCATAGATGTTCGATACATTCAATATCGAGGCATCGTCGGTCATGACTCTGTTTGGAAAGCTTCTCCCTCGCGTCGGCGGCGCGGAGACCCGGACGTTTCGGGCGGCGGTCGCCGACGTGCTCGGCCCGCGCCGGGCGCCTTGTCCGGCCTGTGACGAGGGCACGCTCGTGCCTTCGACGACCGATCTCGGGGCTCGCATCTGCGAGGCCTGCGGCGCGTCCTTCCCGCTCGAGGTGTTGCGGCAGACGATCGTGGCCGACGACGAGACGATCGCCCGTGTCGCAGCGGCGAGCCGCCGCGAAGCGCTGATCGCCTTCCTCGCCGCCGACGGGGTCGCCGTCGGGTCGGCCATATGGGCGGTCGCAGCCGGCGGTCTGCCGACCCTCGTCGGCGGCACGGCGCTGGCGCTGCTGCTCCTCGCCTTCGCGGCGACCGCGCGCTATCGCGCCTGGCAGGTCGAGCACCGGCGTCTCTTCGAGGCGCGGCCGCCGATCGGTGCTTGGCTGCGCGCCGAGACGAGAGGCGACTGACATCAGCTCCCTCCCATGATCGTGCAGACGTTGGAGAGGGTGACGTTCATGCCGGTCGTGTTGGAGACGAGCTGGGCGACGTCGTTGACGAAGAAGGCGAGGGTGCCGCCGATCACGTAGAGGACGGCCGACCCGGTGCGGCCCTGCGCACCGCCGGCCGCGTCGTAGAGCTGAACCGCGGCAAAGCCCCAGGCGATGGCGCCGAGCGCCATGAAGAAGGTGGAGACCGCGTAGTAGATCTCCATGCAGTAGCTCGACGACGATCCGCCATAGCCGAAGAGGCCCTGCGTGGTCGATCCGCCGGCGACGAAGGTGTCGGCCGAGATCCAGAGCAGCACCGGTGCGACGATCAGCGCGCCGCCGAGCGCGATCCGGGCGAAGGCACCCTCGTAGGAGACCGAGCGGTTGGCGAATTTGAACTCGCCGGAAACGATGTTGTAGAGCGCGTAGAGACCGCTCCCCGTCGCCCACAGGCCGAATACGCCGAGCCCGACGAAGACGAGCTGGACGATCCGGGGAAAAACCTCGGTCAGCGAGATCAGGAAGTTGCCGAGGTCGGGAACCGTCATCGGGCACTCCCGGCCGGTGCGCTCGCTCCGAGCCGCCGCTCGAGCGCTTCGATCCGGTCCTCGAGTTCCGTCTGACGCCGGCGCAGCTGCTCGACGGCGAGTTCGAGCTCCTCGCATGCCTCACTGCCCGGCCGCGCGTAACCGGCGTCCGGCGCCTTCTGTCCGTCGACATAGCGGAACGGCGAGCTCCCGGCGCCGGCCGAAGCCGTCGCCACGACAGAGCGATCGGATGGCACCAAAACAGATAAATAAGTTGTATTGCCGCTCGCACCAGATTCCTGAGCCGGCGACGGAGCTGTACCGAGGCAGGCAACAACCGGGAACAGAGAAATCGCCGCGACGACCCCACGCACGAATCTGACGCAATCCATGCGGTGGCTCGGTCTCGAGGAAGAACACATCGGGTTTTCGGACACTTTCCGGATTAGAAAAACTGTCATCATCGAGCCAACATCAAAGTTGATTACGCACATATGCCGACTTTTCGTTCGTATTCGATTTACTTTTTGCCGATACATGACGGACAATAGCGAAGCATATTCGCTCGGTATAGGGCTTTTCGATCAAAACAAACGCCGATATGGTCCGGCCTTGCTTTGATTCGAACCGGGGCAATCACGAGAGATGTCGGACATTCTGAACAAACACGTCGTCTGGGCCTCGGCCGCGGTTCTCCTCGGCATCACCGCGACGACCGGGTTCGTACTCGGCGGACGAACGCCCGTCCCAGTCGGCACTGTTGCCGTCGATCCGCGTCGGCCGTCCGAGTCAGAGATAAACAGATTGTCGTCGCAGGTCGAAGCTCTCGGTGCGCAGGTGGCGCAGCTCACGGCCAACCGGACGCCG
>CALFRR010000185.1 GCA_937919435.1 uncultured Alphaproteobacteria bacterium
TCGAGGGTGCCGCCGTTCTGCACGGTGGTGGCGGAGACCTGCGAGAGGACGCCGGTGCCGCCGACCAGCAGGGTGCCGGTGTCGACGGTGGTGGTGCCCGTGTAGGTGTTGGTGCCGTCGAGTTGTGCCGTGCCGCCACCGGTCAGCGATACGGTGATCGCCCCGGTGTTGGTGATGTTGCCGGCGACGGTGAAGTTGCCCAGACCGGTGTCCAGCGTCAGCGTGCCCGCGGGTGCCGCCGTGTAGGTGTCGCCCGGGTTGTCGGGCGGCGTCGTGGCGTCGATCGTGATGCCGCCGGTCACGTCGATGGTCGCCGCCAACGCCGATCCGTTCACCAGAAGGAAACAGACCGAAGCGAGGAGCGCCACGCGGCGTGCCTTCATGGCCACCGAGGAACCCGTATTCCCGTTGGCTGCGAACGCGTCAGTGGACATGATTTTCCCCGCAGAAAGCTGGTCAATTCCACAAAGGCCCACTGCGACGATAATCACCGATGCCGAGCTCGTGCAACCGAACGGAACCGCGGAAAACCGCCGTCTAAGGCTCGTACGAGCCGCCTCAGGCGTGGTATATTCGACCGGAAGTGGTAAATTTGTGAAGCGTGGCAATTACTTGAGTTTATATTAATATGCATTGGTGCAGCGGATTACCTCTTGGGAAGGTAGGTCGATGCGTATGAATGGTTAACAGAAGTTGAAAATTGTTGCGCGCCGGCAACAGTCGTGCGCCGGCGCATCCTTCTCCCCCGAAAAGCGGCGGAACAGAGCCGTCCGCAGGGGTTGTCCGGTCGGTTGCACGGGTTGTCGATTGTGTCCGGAAACCGGCCGGAGATAGGATGGCGCCGCCGATGGCCGATGCCGCGGCCGAACGAGTCGGGGGCGGGGATGAGTGGGGCGAGTTGGGGCGACGGGTATACTGTCGATGCCGATTATGTGCGTGAGTATTTCGGTGACTGGATACCGGAGCGGATCCGTTTCGCCCTTGTTTCCAACGGCTGGCGGGCGCCGGAGTTGGGCTCCGCCTGCGAGCTCGGCTACGGTCAGGGCCTGACCCTGGCGATCTCCGCCGCCGCGGGCCCGGCCGCCTGGACCGGCACCGACTTCAACCCCTCTCACGCGGTCTTCGCGCGTGCGCTGGTCGACGGCGAGGCGCGGGTCTACGACGACTCCTTCGCCGACTTCGTCGCCCGCGACGATCTGCCGACGTTCGACATGATCGTGCTCCACGGGATCTGGAGTTGGGTGTCGGAGGCGAATCGGGCGGTGATCGTCGAGTTCCTGCGCCGCCGCCTCGCGGTCGGCGGCGTCGTGTTCGTCAGCTACAACGTCCCTTACGGCTGGAGCTCGATCGCCGCGGTTCGGCATCTGATGAAGCGGTTCTACGAGACCCGGACCGATCGTTCGGCCGGGCTCGAGGCGCGGGTGCGTGCGACGGTGGCCTTCGCCGAAGGGCTGGTCGCGACCCGGGCCGGCCATCTCGCCGCCCAGCCGCAGGCTGCCGATCGGATCGCCCGTCTGAAGACCCTCGACTGGCGCTACGTGCTGCACGAGTACCTGAACGAGGATTGGCGACCCGACTATTTCGCCGACGTCGTCGAGACGCTCTCGGCGGGCGCCAGGCTCACCTGGGCGTGCCCGGCGCATTTCCACGATCAGGTCGACATCCTCTCGCTCAACTCCGAGCAGATCCGATCGGTCGCGGAGATCGGCGATCCGATCGCCCGTGAGACGATGCGCGACTTCTTCTGCAATCGGAACTTCCGACGCGATCTGTTCCTGCGCGGCGGATCGCGGATCGCCGGGCGGCGGCAGCGCGAGGCGCTCTCCGGCTTCACGCTGACGCTCCTGACCCGCCGCCGCGACGTCTCGCCGACGATCGGCGCCGCCGGTCATGCGGCCCAGCTCCAGCCGGCCGTCTACGAACCGATCCTCGATCGGCTCGCCGCCGGACCGGTCGGCGTCGGCGAACTGATCGCGCGCCACGAGGCGAACGGCATCTCTCTCGGCCAGACGGTCGAGGCGATCCGGATCCTGCTCGGCCGCTACGAGGTCGGCTTCGTCCAGGAGGAGGCGGTGATCGCCGCGCGCCGCCCCGCCACCGACGCCCTGAACCGCCGGCTGCTCGATCTCGCCGGCGAGGATCTGCGGTTCCTGGCGAGCCCGGTGATCGGTGCCGGTGTGCCGGTCGAGTCGATCCATCAGTTCTTCGTCGCCGCCCGGCTCGCCGGTCGCACCACGGTGTCAGAACTCGCCGAGCACGCGCTCTCCGCTCTCACCGCGAACGGACGTACGTTGGTCGACGAAGGGCGGGCGATCACCGATCCGGTGCTCGCCCGGGAGAAGATGACGAAGATCGCCGAAGGGTTCCTCGAAGCGCGCTTGCCGGTGCTCGAGGCGCTGCAGGTGGTCTGAGACCGAAGTGGGGGCCTGCGGCGGCGGAAAACCGCCGCCGTCGGCGGCTCGTCTGGCTTTCGCCTCAAATCGATGACACTATCGCCGCGCGTGTCGGCAGGGGATGTCGCCACCGCGGTTCGGCACCGATCAGGGGGGAGCCGGATCGGCGCGGCCGGGTTTTCCGGATGCCGTGCGACGACGGGTGGATGTTTGCCCATCCGGACGATCGATGTTCCTTCGACCGCCGAGCGGCCGTCCGCCGGCAGCGGTCGGCCTCGGATGCGTTGGGCGGGTTTTCCGGTCGAGGGTGCCATGGCCAATTCCAAGCAGCAGAGACGGATCGCGATCCTCACCACGCCGCTCGGAGAAGACGTCGTCCTCTTCGATCAGATGACGGTGACCGAAGGTCTCGCCGAGTGTTTCGACATCTCCGTCGATGCGCTCGCCGACCGTGACGACGTCGACTTCACGCCCGCCCTCGGCCGCAACTGCAACGTCGAAGTGAAGAGCTACGACGGGCTCGCCCGCAACTTCAACGGTGTGCTCGTCGCCACCCAGTGGCACGGCCTCTCCGACGGCATGCATTCCTACCGGCTCGAACTGCGCCCCTGGTTCTGGCTGTTGCAGTTCACCACCGACATGCGGTTCTTCCAGAACAAGAACGTCCCGGACATCATCCGGGAGGTGTTCACCGATGCCGGGTTCAGCGACTTCGACGTGCGGCTCACCGGCAACTACGATCCGCTCGAATATTGCGTCCAGTTTCGGGAGTCGTCGTTCAATTTCGTCTCGCGGCTGATGGAAGAGTACGGCATCTATTATTATTTCGAACATTCGAAGAGCAAGCACGTGATGGTGCTCGCCGACGCCCCCAGTGCGCACAAGCCGATCCCCGGCAAGGGCGAACTGCCGTTCATCCCGTTGACCGGACAGTACGGCCGCACCCAGGAGCACCTCCACACCTGGACCAGCGAACGGCTGTTCCGGACCGGCAAGGTGACCTTCAACGACTACGACTTCGAGAAGCCGAACACCAATCTGGTCACCATGAAGGAGGCGGCGGAGAGCTACCGGCACTCCAAGCTGGAGCTCTACGACTTTCCCGGCCGCTACACCGAGACCGGCCGCGGCGAGACCCTCGCCCGGATCCGGCTGGAGGCCGAGCAGGCACTCGATCACCGGCGTTCGGCGACCGGCGAGGCGGTCAACGTCTTCGCCGGTGGCAAGATCAGGCTGTCGCGTCACCCGACCGGCGGCGAGAACGGCGATTACGTGGTGGTCCACGCCAGCCATTCGGTGGTCGGCTCGTCCTATCGTTCGAAGAGTTCGGCGGCCCGCGACACCTATTCCGGCCACTACGTCCTGATGAAGGCGTCGACCCAGTTCCGCGCGCCGCTCCACACCCGCAAGCCGGTGGTGCACGGCATCCAGACCGCCAAGGTGGTCGGCGAGCAGGGCGAGGAGATCACCGTCGACAAGTACGGGCGGATCAAGGTCCAGTTCCCCTGGGACCGCAAGAAGAAGCAGTCGTGCTGGATCCGAGTCGGCCGGATCTGGTCGGGCAAGCAATGGGGCGACCTGTTCCATCCGCGCCACGGCCAGGAGGTGGTGGTCGACTTCCTCGAAGGCGATCCCGACCGGCCGTTGATCGTCGGCGCCGTCTACAACGGCGACAACACGACACCCTATCCGTTGCCCCAGGAGAAGACCAAGGGCGGCATCAAGACCAACTCGACCAAGGGCGGCGGCGGCTTCAACGAACTGTTCTTCGAGGACAAGAAGAACTCCGAACTGATCCACATGCGGGCCGAGAAGGACCTCGACGTCCTCGTCCGCCACCAGGAGACCCGGACCATCGGGCCGGAGTTCAAGACCCCGCAGGGCACCTATTCGCGCAAGACCGTTCTGAAGAACGGCGACGACGAATTCAGCATCGACAAGGGCGATCGCAAGGGGACCATCGGTCACGACGACCTCCTGGAGGTCAAGAACGACCAGAAGGTCCATGTGCTGAAGACCATCGCGATCACCGCCGACGTCAAGCTGACGCTGACCGTCGGGTCCAGCACGATCGTCATGGAGCCGGCCAAGATCACCGTGTCCTCGCCGCAGATCGAGGTGAACGCCTCGGCCTCGCTCGACGCCACTTCGGTGAGCACCACGGTGTCCGGCACCGGCCTGCTCACCCTCCAGGGCGGACTGGTGAAGATCAACTGATGCCGGCGGGGAGCGGTCGCGCCCCGCTCACGACGGCATCTTCCGTGGATGGTTCGTGTGGTCCGGCGGGCGGGCCGGGGAGAGAGGCGAAGGTCATGCGTCGCATTCGTTTCGGAACCATCGGAGACGTCCACGAAGCCTTTCCCGCGCTCGCCGAGGCGGTGGCGCCGACGGCGCCCGACGAACCGCCGATCGAACACGTCGAACGGCTCGTCCGTGAGGGACGCCTCGCCGATGCGATCGCCGTCTTCGCCTTCCTGCTGCCGCGCCGCGAAGCGGTGTGGTGGGGCTGCCGCTGTGTGATGAGCGCCGGCGACGTCGTCGAGGCGTCCGACCGTCGGTCCTGGGCGATCGCCGCCAACTGGGTCCGCAGCCCCGACGAACAACGTCGCCGCGCCGCGCTGGAGGACGGCGAGACCGCCGCCCAGAGTCGGCCGACCACCTGGCTGGTCCGCGCCGCCGCCTGGTCGGGCGGATCGATGGTGCCGGCCGAAGCCGGTACGGTGCTGCCGCCGCCGGATCTCACCGCCCGCGCTCTGCGAGCCGGGCTGTCGATCTCGCTCGGCGTCCATTCGCAGGAGAAGGCGGCGCTCGAACGCACCTTCGTCGACCACGGCCTGGAGATCGCTCTGGCCGAGACCGATCTCGCCGACGATCTCGCCGAGTTCCAGAAGCGATTGATCGCCAAGGGCTGAGCCATCCGGTGGCGGCGCACCCGGCCGGCGGTCAGAGCGGCGGTTCGACCCCGATCGGCAGGTCGATCCGGGCGATCGTGCCGTGCGGCTCCGCCGCCAGGATGCTCAGCCGGCCACCGTGGATCTCCGCCACCGCGCGTGCGATCGCCAGACCCAGGCCGAAACCGGTGGAGCCGTCGAGCCGGCGGGCGGCATCGCCGCGCACGAACGGTTGCTGCATCGCCTCGCGCTCTGCCTCCGGAATGCCCGGGCCGTCGTCCTCGACCTCGATCGCCACGCCGGTCGGCGTCTCGGCGACCCGCAGGCGGACGCTGGTGCCGTACTTCACCGCGTTGTCGACGAGGTTGGTCAGCGCCCGGGTCACCGCCTGCCCCTGCAGGCGGACGACCAGGTGTTCGGGACCCTCGAAGGCGACGGTGTGACCGAGATCGGTCCACTGGTCGGCGAGGGTTTCGACCAGCGCCACCAGATCGACCAGTTCCGGCGGCTCGTCGTAGCGGCCCTCGCGCAGGAAGTTGAGCGCGCCTTCGATCATTCCGGTCATCAGTTCGAGGTCGCTCAGCATCTCCCGCCGGAGGTCGTCGTTGCCGATGAACTCCGTGCGCAGTCGGAGCCGGGTGATCGGGGTCCGGAGATCGTGGCCCATCGCGGCGAGCATCCGGGTCCGGTCCTCGACCAGCGCCCGGATCCGGTTGCGCATCGCGTCGAAGGCGGCGAGGGCGACCCGCACCTCGTCCGGCCCGGCACCGGCCAACGGCTTCGGTTCGCGTTCGATGTCGAAGTCGCGGGCCGCTTCGGCCAGCGCCCGCAACGGGCGGGTCAGGGCGCCGACCGCCCACACGCCGAGCAGGACCGTCAGGAACACCGCGAAGATCAGGCTCGCCGTGGCCGGTCCGATCATCGGCGGCGGTGGCCGGCGCGGCGCGGTGAAGAGGAGCCACTCGGACGCCCCGAGTCCGATGGCCAGTCGCTCCTCGCGTCCCTCCGCTCCGTCCGGCGGGACGGCGATCAGGTTGCCGGGGACGAGGCGGCGGAGGTCTTCGACCATTCGGTCGCGATCGCCGGGACCGACGTCCAACGGGCGGCCACCCTCCGGTGGCCGGTCGACGAGGCCGATACCGGCCGACGGGAAGGTCCGCGCGATCGCCTCGACCGCCACCCGCCGATCCTCGCCCGGTGACCGCTCCAGGATCAGACGGACCAGCGTACCGATGTGCGCCTGCTCTTCGGGCGGACGGAACTCGGGCTTCAGGAAGTGGAAGAGTACGGAGACGGCGATCTGGATGACGATCACCGACACGATCACCACGCTGGCCAGCTGGGCGGTGATCCGGGTCGGTCCGAGGGCGCGCAAGCGTGCTCTCACGTGCTCGTCACCTCCGCGGAGAAGATGTAGCCGCCGGAGCGCACCGTCCGGATCAGTTCGGGATGGTGGGGATCCGGTTCGGTCTTGCGACGGATCCGGCTGATCAGAATGTCGACGGACCGCTCGTAGGGGCCGGGCGCCCGCCCCTGGGTGAGATCGAGCAGCGCGTCGCGCGACAGCACCCGTGCCGGCCGTTCGACCAGCACCAGGAGGAGGTCGAATTCGGCCGCCGTCAGAGTCACCAGCGCGCCGCTCGGATCGGTCAGACGCCGGCCGGGAACGTCGAGGACGAAGCCGGCGAAGGTGTGCCGTTTGGCGCGCGACTGCTCGGGCTGATCGGCCTCGCCCCGGCAGCGGCGCAGCACGGCGCGGATCCGGGCGAGCAGCTCGCGCGGACTGAACGGCTTGGTCAGATAGTCGTCGGCGCCGGTCTCCAGCCCCACCACGCGGTCGAGTTCGTCGCTCTTGGCGGTCAGCATGACGATCGGCAGACGGGTGTCGCGCCGCAACCGTCGGCAGATCGACAGGCCGTCCTCTCCGGGCAACATCAGATCGAGGATGATCAGGTCGAAATGACCGTCGGCGAGGCGGCGGGTCATCTCCCGCCCGTCGGCGGCGATGGTGACGCGGAAGTCGTTGACGCGCAGATACCGGGCGACCAGGGCGCTGATCTCGCGATCGTCTTCGACGACGAGGATGTGCGGGCTCGTGCTCATGGAACCGTTACATGCCGGGATCGGTCGCCCCGTGCACCCGGAAAATTGTTTCCGTTCGTATCTCCGGGGCGCGTGGAAACAGACGAAAACGAGACACCGGAAAACTCGAGGATCCGTTAACTTCCCCGAGGTCTCGTCGGCGTCGTGAACGACCACGCGCTTCGAGTGGCCGCGCCACGGAGGGAATGCCGATGACCAGCATCACCGCTCTCGCGACGGGGACGGCGCAACAGTCGCCGCTCGATCGTCTGAAGTCGACCCTCGCCGACGAGGTCACGTCCGGCAGCGTCGCCGCGAGCGACGAATCCGCACTTTCCGATGCGCTCGACGCGATCGACCGATCTCTGACGAGCGAGGCCACCACCTCCGGCACCTCGCCGACCGACATGAAGTCGAAGATCGACGATCTGATCGACCGACAGGTCGATGCCGGGACGCTCACCGAGGATCAGGCGACCGAGCTGAAGAAGGTCTTTTCCGACGCCGCGCCCCAGGCGCAGGCCGGAGGAGGTGCTCCGCCGCCGCCGCCCGCCGGCGGTGGTGGCGGCGCCCCGCCGGAAGAGACCGACTCCTCGTCTTCCTCGACCAGCGATACCGCCGCCCAACTGCTCGAAGAGTTCCTCGAAGCGCTGAAGGCGCAGCAGACCACGACCACGGGCTACGGCTCGACCGGCGGTACGACCACCGTCACGGCGTCGAGCGCCCTCGTCCTCGACACCGCGGCCTGACGTCTTCTCCACGTTCGAAACGACGAGGCCCGGAATCGGCGACGACCGATCCCGGGCCTCTTTCGTGTGCCGCCCCGGTCCGCTCGGGCCGGGACGTCGTCGGAGAGTGGTGTGCCCGAGCGACGGGAGCCGGATCGTCGGCGCCGGTGGTGTCGGGCTCGCCCTCGCGGGCGATGTCTCGACCTCCGGTCGGACCGGAGGTCGAGGGTCGAAGCGTCCCGGTGTCAGCGTTCGACGGTGAGGGCGATGCCCATGCCGCCGCCGATGCACAGGGTGG
>CALFRR010000186.1 GCA_937919435.1 uncultured Alphaproteobacteria bacterium
GGCCCACACCTGCACCGGCGACGGTGGCGGCATGGTGCTGCGCGCCGGCCTGCCGTTGCAGGACATGGAGTTCGTGCAGTTCCATCCGACCGGCGTCTACGGCGCCGGCGTGCTGATCACCGAAGGTGCCCGCGGCGAAGGCGGCTACCTCACCAACTCCGAAGGCGAGCGCTTCATGGAGCGCTATGCCCCGTCGGCCAAGGACCTCGCCAGCCGCGACGTCGTCTCCCGGTCGATCACCATCGAGATCCGCGAAGGCCGCGGTGTGGGCCGGAACAAGGACCACATCCACCTGAACCTCAGCCATCTCGATCCGGACGTGCTCGCCGAGCGTCTGCCCGGCATCACCGAATCGGCCAAGATCTTCGCCGGCGTCGATCTGACCAAGGAGCCGATCCCGATCCTGCCGACCGTCCACTACAACATGGGCGGCATCCCGACCAACTTCCACGGCGAGGTGCTGACCAAGAAGGACGGCGATCCGGATTCGGTGGTTCCCGGCCTGATGGCGATCGGCGAAGCGGCCTGCGTGTCGGTCCACGGCGCCAACCGCCTCGGCTCCAACTCGCTCACCGACCTCGTCGTGTTCGGTCGTGCCGCCGGCCTGCGCTGCCGCGAGACGGTCAAGCCCGGCGTGCGTCACGCCGATCTGCCGGCGAACGCCGGCGAGATCGCCGTGTCCCGTCTCGACGGGTTCCGCAAGGCCAAGGGCTCGACCCCGACCGCCGAACTGCGGCTCGCCATGCAGAAGACCATGCAGTCGAACTGCGCGGTGTTCCGTACCGGCGAGATCCTGGCGGAAGGCGTCGAGAAGATCCAGAAGGTCTGGGAAGGCATGCCGGACATCGGCATCACCGACCGGTCCTTGGTCTGGAACAGCGACCTCGTCGAGACGCTCGAGCTGGACAATCTGATCACCCAGGCGGTGGTCACCATGAACGGCGCCTCCACCCGGACGGAGAGCCGCGGCGCACATGCCCGCGAGGACTATCCGAACCGCGACGACGCCAACTGGATGAAGCACACGCTCGCCTGGGCCGACGGCTCCACCCACAAGGTGACGCTCGACTCCCGACCGGTGCACACGTTCACCATGTCCAACGACATCGCCTACATCGAGCCGAAGGCCCGCGTGTACTGACGAGCCACGGGATCACGGCGCCGGCCCGCAGCGGTCGGCGCCCGGTTCGACACGGGATCAAGAGAAGGGCACACCGAAATGGTCGAGCTCCTGTTGCCGAAGAATTCGCGTGTCCAGGTCGGCAAGACCTGGCCGAAGCCCGCCGGGGGCACGCGCCTCAAGGAATACCGCATCTATCGTTGGAACCCGGACGACGGCAAGCTGCCGCAGATCGACACCTATTTCGTCGATCTCGACGACTGCGGCCCGATGGTTCTGGACGGACTGCTCTACATCAAGAGCAAGATCGATCCGACGCTCACCTTCCGCCGCTCCTGCCGTGAAGGCATCTGCGGCAGCTGCGCGATGAACATCGACGGGCTCAACACCCTCGCCTGCACCAAGGGCGTGGACGAGATCAAGGGCGCCGTGAAGGTCTATCCGCTGCCGCACATGCCGGTGGTCAAGGACCTGATCCCCGACCTGACCAACTTCTACGCCCAGCACCGCTCGGTCGAGCCGTGGCTGAAGACCGTCTCGCCGACCCCGCAGACCGAATGGCTGCAGAGCCACGAGGATCGGTCGAAGCTCGACGGCCTCTACGAGTGCATTCTCTGCGCCTCCTGCTCGAGCTCCTGCCCGAGCTACTGGTGGAACGGCGACCGTTACCTCGGACCGGCGGTTCTGCTGCAGGCCTATCGCTGGCTGATCGACAGCCGCGACGAAGCCACCGGCGAACGTCTCGACGAGCTCGAGGATCCGTTCCGGCTCTATCGCTGCCACACCATCCTGAACTGCTCGAACACCTGCCCGAAGGGGTTGAACCCCGCTCTGGCGATCGCCGAGATCAAGAAGATGCTGATCGAGCGCCGTCTCTGACGGACGCTTCGACGCGAAGATTTCAGGAAACGCCCGATGTGAAACGCCCCGGTCGGACCGCCGACCGGGGCGTTTCTTCGTTCCGGCGACCGAACGGGCGGGACCTCGGCCTCAGAAACTGCGCCCGAGCCCCGGGTGGATCGGGCGCGACCACAGTCGGAAGAGACTCTCGATCCGGACCCGGAGGTCGCGGACCGCTTCGACCACCCGCGACCCCGGCGATGCGCCTTCGGTGACCAGCAGCGCCACCGCTTCGCCGCGTTCGAACAGAATGTCCGCGCCGGCCCGTCGCGCCAGGGTCTGCATCGGAAGATTGGCCGAGAGGCAGGTCATCCGCAGCGTTCCGACACCCCGGTTGCGCGCCGACAGCAGCACCCGCCGCATCAGCCGCGTGCCGAAACCGAACCCGCGGAACCGCGCCTCGACGCTGAACGCCGCCTCGGCCTCGCCGCTCGCCGGATCCCAGATCGCCAGCTCGCCGCAGCCGACCAGCCGGCCGCCGACGAAGACGCCGTGGATCAGAGTGCCGTCTTCGACGCTGCGCTCGGCATAGTTTTCGATGAACCAGTCGGTCGTCGACCCGCCGAAACGGCAGCGCCGTCCCTCCGGATCGAGCCGCAGCAGATGGTCCCGAAACGCCGCGCGATCGGCCACGCCGAGCTTGCGGAAGGACGCGGATCGAATGGGATCGTACATGCCGTCCCCCGTCGCCTGGAGGTATCTTGGACTAAAGTCGATAAGGATTTTTGCGATGCCGCATGGCGAAATTGCGGCAGAGTTCGCGTGCGCGGTGCCGAAACCGGCCGCACGGTTTCGTGATCCCGAAGGTGGGCGATCCGAAATTCGCCACCGATTTCGGAAATCATCGGCGCGACCCTGCGGAGGGTCGCCTCGGCCGGGCGATCGGGTTAGAAGAGACGGCCGTGGTGCGATCGAGGAGCCGATTGAAATGATTCGCGGACACGTCGTGGTCGTCGCACTGGTCACCGCCACCGCTCTCGCCGGCTGCAGCCGGCTCGGCTACGGCGACGGACCGTCGCGTCGCCCCCAACCGGTCCAACAGACCTGGGAGCCGCTGCCGGCCGCCCCGGCCGGAACCGTCACCCAGGAGACGCTGCAGCCGCTGCCGCCGGCCGGTCCCGCGCCGGGTGCCGGCCTGCCGCCGCCGGTCGACCCGATGGCCCCGCAGGCTCCGGTCGCGGTCGGGCCCGCGCCCGTGAAGCCGACCCAGGTCGCCGAGGCGGCCCCCGAGAAGGGCATGTCGATCGGCCGCGGCGACTTCTCCGGCGGCTGGACCCTGTCGAGCGGCACCGACACCTGCCAGCTCTTCGCCAACCTCACCACCTGGGCCGGCGGCTATCGTGCGACCTCCCGCGGCTGCGCCTCGCCCGATCTGCAGAAGATCACCGCCTGGAGCCTCGCCGACAACCGGATCACCCTGAAGGGCT
This sequence comes from uncultured Alphaproteobacteria bacterium, assembly GCA_937919435.1. Lineage (GTDB taxonomy): Bacteria > Pseudomonadota > Alphaproteobacteria > Rhizobiales > Ancalomicrobiaceae > Siculibacillus. Next base: position 3,448 of record CALFRR010000186.1, read on the forward strand.
CCGACGGCTCGACCGTCGCCACCCTGACCCAGTCGGCCAAGGAGCGCTTCGTCGGCCAGACCGCGGCCCGCCAGCCGATCACCGTCAGCCGCTGATCCGGAGGGGGCGATGCCGACGGTCCGCCTCCTCGCCGATCACGAGATGTCGCCGGAGGCGAAGGCCGTCGTCGACGACATCCGGGCGGTGCGCCGCACCGACCACGTCAACGACTTCTGGCGGGCGCTCGCCAACGATCCGGCGACGATGAAGCGGACCTGGGAGAGCCTGAAACAGGTGATGGCGCCCGGCGCCCTCGACCCGCTCGTCAAGGAGATGCTCTACGTCGCGGTGTCGATCGCCCACGGCTGCGACTACTGCATCGCCACCCACACCGCCTCGGCCCGCGCCAAGGGGATGAGCGAGGCGCAGCTGATGGAGCTGCTCGCGGTGGTCGGCATGGCCGCCGAGACCAACCGGCTGGTCGCCGGCCTCCGGGTGCCGGTCGACGCGTGCTACGGCGAGCCGCCGGCTCACCAGTCGGAGAGCACCGTCTCGTCGGTGTAGGCGACGCCGATCACTTCCTTGGTGACCGCCTGACCGCAGATCACCCGTCCCTGGACCGGATCGAAGGTCAGCGACGGACTACCGGAGAGCTGCCAGCCCTTGTTCAGCGCCGCCGAAACGCGCTTGCAGAAGGCCGCGTCGTCCGGGCCGGTGAGGAATCGATAGAGTTTCATCGCGCGTCTCCGAACAGACCGGACCATCCGGCCGACCGCCGCCGTCGCGGCGATCGTGCACCATGGCCGATCGTCCGTCGACGGGGAAGGGCCGGCGCCGGACTTCAGCCGCGCGCCGCGATCGCCGCGGCGATCGCCACGGTGCGGGCGGCCATTTCGGCGTGCAGCCGTTCGACCATCCGCCCGTCGAGGCCGATCACCGCCTTCAGCGCGTTCTCCGGCTTCTCGAAGGCGGCGATGATCTTCTCGGCCTGGGCCAGTTCCGCCTCCGACGGCGAGAACACCTCGTTGGCGACGGCGATCTGGTTGGGATGGATCAGCGTCTTGCCGTCCATGCCGAGATCCCGGCCCTGGGCGCACTCGGCGGCGAAGCCTTCCGGATCGTTGAGGTCGTTGTAGACCCCGTCGATCACCTCGAGTCCGTTCGCCCGCCCGGCGGCCAGCGCGATGGCGAGCCAGGTCAGCATCGGCGCCCGACCGGCGACGAAGCGGGCCCGCGTCTCCTTGGCGAGATCGTTGGTGCCGAGCACCATCACCGCGAGCCGCCGCCCTTCCGGTTCGCGCACCGCCGCGGCGATCGATCCCGCCGCCAGCACCGCCGACGGGGTCTCGTACATCGCCCAGATCGCGGTGCGTCCGGACACGCCGAGATCGTCGAGCCGCCGCCCGACCGCGAAGACGTCCTCCGCCGAGGAGACCTTGGGCACCAGGATCGCGTCCGGGGCGACCACCGCCACCGCGTCGAGATCCGCCTGCCCCCAGGGCGTGGCGAGGCCGTTGATCCGCACCACCACTTCGCGCGGACCGAACCCGCCGGCGGCGACCGCATCGCAGACCTGGGTCCGGGCGATCTCCTTGGCGTCGGGAGCGACGGAATCCTCGAGGTCGAGGATCACCGCGTCGGCCGGCAGGGTCTTCGCCTTGTCGAGCGCCCGGGGGTTCGATCCCGGCATGTAGAGGACGCTGCGGCGCGGACGAATGGTCATGGTCGCTCTCCCGGATGAATTCGGGCGGACCGTAGTCGAGCCGCTCCGGACCCGCAATCGGCCCTTCGTGGAAGCTCCGGAGCGAGATCGGCGGATGGTCGGGCCGGAGGACGCGACCTTCCGCCCGGGCTCAGCCCTCGTCGCGACCGACCACGCCGAACGCCGCGGCGAGCGCCAGGGCGCTCCAGGCGAGGATCAGGGTCGTCCCGCCGATCGGTGCGGCCCAGCGGAAGAGATGCCCACCGGTGAGGGCGAACAGCGTCACGTCGGCGCCGAACAGCCCGGCGGCGAGCCCCATCGCCGTCCCGATCACCCGGATCGGGCGGGCACCGCGGCGTCCCGGAGCGGCCAGTGCGGTCAACCCGACCAGCGCCGCCGCATGGATCATCATCACCTGCGCCGCGCTGGCCAACGGACCGTCGCCGGCGACGTGTGCCGCGGCGGCGGCCGCCGCGACCCCGGCCGCGCCGAGCAGGCCGGCGATCACCAGGAGGAGCCGATTCATGCCGAGACCTCCGCGACCGGCGACCAGCCGACCGTCTCGCCGGCGAACAGCGGCACGATCTCACCGGCGCCCTCGACCGGCACCGCCTCGGCGATCAGCCGCGGCCGCGCCTCGAAGGCGACCGTCTCGCGGTTCGGCGCCAGTCCGTGGAAGGCAGGCCCGTTGAGGCTGGCGAAGGCCTCGAAACGATCGAGTGCGTTCTCTTCGGCGAACACCGTCAGATAGGCCTCGAGCGCGGTCGGCGCAGAGAACACCCCGGCACAGCCGCAGGCGGTCTCCTTGGTGTGCTTCAGATGCGGCGCGGTGTCGGTGCCGAGGAAGAAGGCGGGATCGCCGCCGGTCACCGCCGCCCTGAGCGCCCGCATGTGCGACGAGCGCTTCAGCACCGGCAGACACCACAGATGCGGCCGGATGCCCCCACGGAACAGCGCGTTGCGATCGTAGAGCAGATGCTGCGGGGTCACCGTCGCCGCCATCCGGTCGCGATGCGCCTGGACCACCGCCACCCCTTCCGCCGTGGTGACGTGCTCGAGCACCACCCTGAGGCCGGGGAAGTCGGCGAGCAGCCGCACCAGTACCTCGTCGACGAACCGCGCCTCGCGGTCGAACACGTCGACCTCGGCCCGCGTCACCTCGCCGTGGACCAGCAGCGGCATGCCCGCCCGTTCCATCGCCGCCAGCACCCGCGAGAT
>CALFRR010000187.1 GCA_937919435.1 uncultured Alphaproteobacteria bacterium
CATGGCGTCGACCTCGTCCACCTGATCGAGGACGACCTGCTCGCCGACTACCGCAACCAGCCCTTCGCCAAGGGGCTCACCGATCTGGTCGAGGCCCGCGAGCCGGAGATCCTGCTGCTCGGCGCCACCCCGCTCGGCCGCGATCTCGCCGGCGCGGTGGCGACCACCCTGAAGACCGGACTGACCGCCGACTGCACCGAACTGGCGATCGACGCCGACCGGTCGCTCGCCGCCACTCGGCCGACCTTCGGCGGCTCGCTGCTCTGCACCATCTACACGCTGAACCACCGGCCCCAGATGGCGACGGTCCGGCCGAGGGTCATGAAGATGCCCGAGCGTCGGGACCGGCCGATCGGGCCGGTGATCGTCCATCCGCTCGGCATGGGCGAAGAGGACGTGGTCACCCGGATTCTCGGCTTCGTCCCCGACCGCGACACCGGCGAGGCCGATCTCGCCTATGCCGACATCGTGGTGGCCGGCGGCCTCGGCCTCGGCGCGGTCGAGAACCTGCAACTGGTGAAGACCCTGGCCGCGGCGATCGGCGCCGAATGGGGCGGCTCGCGGCCGCTGGTCCAGAAGGGTTGGATGGCGGCCGACCGTCAGATCGGCCAGACCGGGAAGACCGTCCGCCCCCGCCTCTACATCGCCGCCGGCATTTCCGGCGCGGTTCAGCACCGGGTCGGGGTCGAGGGTGCCGATCTGATCGTGGCGATCAACACCGACCGCGACGCGCCGATCTTCGACTTCGCCCATGTCGGCATCGTCACCGACGCGGTGCGCTTCCTGCCGGCGCTCACCGAGGCCTTCCGGCGCCGCCTCTCCCCCCACGCCCGCGACCGGCTCGCCGGCTGACCCCGCAGACGAGGAGACATGCGATGATCGAAGAACGGTTCGACGCCATCGTGGTCGGTGCCGGCATGGCCGGCAACGCCGCTGCCCACACCATGGCCTCGCGCGGCCTGAAGGTGCTCCAGCTCGAACGCGGCGAATACCCCGGATCGAAGAACGTCCAGGGCGCGATCATGTACGCGTCGATGCTCGAGGAGATCATCCCGGACTTCCGCGACGACGCGCCGCTCGAGCGGCATCTGGTCGAACAGCGGTTCTGGATGATGGACGACCGCTCGCACACCGGCATGCACTACCGGTCCGACGACTTCAACGAGGACCGGCCGAACCGCTACACCATCGTCCGCGCCCAGTTCGACCGCTGGTTCTCCGGCAAGTGCCGCGAGGCCGGCGTCACCGTGCTGACCGAGACCACCGTCACCGATCTGATCCGCGACGATTCCGGCCGGGTCCTCGGGGTGCGCACCGACCGGGCCGGCGGCGTCGTCTTCGCCGACGTGGTGGTGCTGGCGGAAGGGGTCAACGGCCTCGTCGGCACCCGCTGCGGTCTGCGCGAGACGCCGAAGCCGAAGAGCGTCGCCCTCGCCGTCAAGGAGATGCACTTCCTGCCGCCGGAGGTGATCGAGAGCCGCTTCGCCCTGAAGGGCGACGAAGGCTGCGTGATCGAGATGGTCGGCAGCTTCTCGCGCGGCATGACCGGGCTCGGCTTCCTCTACACCAACCGCGAGAGCATCTCGCTCGGCCTCGGCTGCCTCGTCTCCGATTACGCCGAGACCCGCGAGAGCCCGCATGCACTGCTGGAGAACTTCAAGGCGCATCCCTCGATCGCACCGCTGATCGCCGGCTCCGAGGTCCGGGAATACGCCGCCCATCTGATCCCGGAAGGGGGGTGGCGGGAGATCCCGCAGCTCTGCGGCGACGGCTGGGTGGTGGTCGGCGACGCCGCCCACTTCAACAACGCCGTCCACCGCGAGGGCTCCAATCTGGCGATGACCTCCGGCCGGCTCGCCGGCGAGGCGATCCACCGCCTGAAGGCGACACGCTCGCCGATGACCCGAGCCGACCTGAAGCTCTACGAGACCCTCCTAGAAGAGTCCTTCCTGATGAAGGATCTCCGCAAATACAAAGATTTGCCGGCGCTTCTTCACACCAATTCGAGGAATTTCTTCCTCTCCTACCCGGAGCTCGTGTCCTCGGCGATGCAGACCTGGCTGAGGGTCGACGGCACCCCGAAGCTGGAAAAGGAGAAGAAGACCGTCCGCAGCTTCGTCGAGAAGCGCTCGCGTCTCGGCCTGGTCGCCGACGCGGTGAAACTCGCCATGGCCTGGCGCTGACCCGGCGTCGAGGACCGATCGTCCGCCCGAACCGAAGGGATCACTCCGATGACCGCCTCCACGCCGCGCATCGCCGACAAGCTCTACCGCAACCGCTATCTCGTCGACCCCGGCCGGCCCCACATCAAGGTCCGTCCTCACGTCACGCCGAGCCCCGAACTGGTGGCGCTGACCACCGTCTGTCCGGCCGAATGCTGGCAGATGAACGACCGCGGCCAGGTCGAGGTCACCCCCGACGGCTGCATGGAATGCGGCACCTGCCGGATCCTCTGCGAACCGTCCGGTGAAATCGAATGGAACTACCCGCGCGGCGGCTACGGCGTGCTGTTCAAGTTCGGCTGACCCGGGACCGCGCCGGCGGACCGACCGAAAGACGACCAGCACCGTCCGCCGCCCCTCGGGGCGATGCCGGACCGCGGTTTCGCGCAGACCACCCGAACACCGCCGAATAATAAAACATTTCAGCCGCTTATTGCAGCGCACACAACCCTGGAGGGCACAAAGGGAGATCCTTACGTATTTGGTATGACTACGCTTTTCGGGTGCGGCGCGTTATCCGGGGCAGCGTCCGCGCGTTCGTGCCCCGTGTGGGAGGAGGCCGAACACGGGCGGACTCCGGCCGGCGGAAGCGTGATACTTTCGTCGGTCGGGTACGGGTCCGAACAGGAGGTCATCCGTCGATGTCGCAGGTCGAAAAGAAGTCGCGAGTCCTGAATGCCGCTCTGCGCTCCAAGATCATGACGGCGGCGGAAGCGGCCGCTCTCATTCCGTCCGGCAGCCACGTCGGCATGAGCGGCTTCACGGGGTCGGGCTATCCGAAGGAGGTACCGGTGGCGCTCGCCGAGCGGATCGACGCGATCCACAAGGCCGGCGAACCCTTCAGGATCTCGGTGTGGACCGGCGCCTCGACCGCACCCGAACTCGACGGTGCGCTGGCCAAGGTCGACGCCATCGAGATGCGTCTGCCCTACCAGTCCGATCCGAACTGCCGCAAGCGGATCAACGACGGAACGATGGACTACATCGACATCCATCTCTCCCACGTCGCCCAGTACGTCTGGTTCGGCTTCCTCGGCAAGCTCGACGTCGCGGTGATCGAGGTCGCCGGCATCACCGAGGACGGCCATCTGATCCCGTCGTCGTCGATCGGCAACAACAAGACCTGGCTCGATCAGGCCGACAAGATCATCCTCGAGGTGAACTCCTGGCAGAGCCTCGCCCTCGACGGCATGCACGACATCTACTACGGCACCGAGCGGCCGCCGAACCGCCGGCCGATCCCGATGATCAGGGCCTCCGACCGGATCGGCGAGCCCTATTTCCGGGTCGACCCGTCGAAGATCGTGGCGATCGTCGAGACCGACGCCTCCGACCGCTGCACCGCCTTCTCGCCGCCCGACGCCGTCTCCCAGACCATCGCCGACCACATCATCGACTTCCTGTCGCACGAGGTGAAGGCCGGCCGCCTGCCGGAGAACCTGCTGCCGCTGCAGTCGGGCGTCGGCAACGTCGCCAACGCGGTGATGGCCGGCCTCGAGAGGTCCGACTTCCAGAACCTCACCGCCTACACCGAGGTTCTCCAGGACGCGATGCTGGCGCTGATCAAGTGCGGCAAGATGACGATGGCCTCGGCGACCGCGGTGTCGCTGTCGGAAGAGGCGACCGCCGACTTCCTGGAGAACATCGACTTCTACCGCGAGCGGATCATCCTCAGGCCGCAGGAGATCTCCAACCATCCCGAGCTGATTCGCCGGCTCGGCGTGATCGCCATGAACGGCATGATCGAGGCCGACATCTACGGCAACGTCAACTCGACCCACATCGCCGGCACGGCGATCATGAACGGCATCGGCGGCTCCGGCGACTTCGCCCGAAATGCCTATATTTCGATGTTCATGACCCCGTCGACTGCCAAGAACGGCGCCATTTCCTGCATCGTGCCGATGGTCAACCACGTCGACCACACCGAACACGACGTCCAGGTGATCGTCACCGAGCAGGGTCTCGCCGACCTGCGGGGCCTCAGCCCGAAGAACCGCGCCAAGCTGGTCATCGAGAAGTGCGCTCATCCGTCGTTCCGGCCGGCGCTGCAGGAGTATTACGACCGCGCGCTGAAGGGAAAGACCGGCCTGCACACGCCGCATCTGCTCGACGAGGCCTTCTCGTTCCTTCCGAAGTGGGCCGCGGCGCACAAGGCCGACTGACCGTCCGCCGAACGAACGATCCGATCACGACGGCCGGCCGGTCCCGCGAGGGGCCGGCCGGTTCGCATTTTCGCCCGTCGGATCGCGGCATCGTCGCGAACCTCACGTAAGGGGAGGGAGAACCGGCAACGGAATTGCATTGCGGGATGAAACCGTGGCATCGATGCCCCGGGTGAACCCGCGACGACTCGTCGCCCCTTCCACGAGGGTCGCGGACGGGTACGGGCCGCAGAGGAGCGCAGCCGATGAATCTGTCGACGAACGGAACCGCGACCGAAGAGACGCCCGCAGCCAAATCGGTCGACGCGATGCGCGACGCGATCGTCGAGAAGTTGAAGTACGGGGTCGGCAAGAACGCGATCACCGCCAGCGCCCACGACTGGTTCGTGGCGGTCGCTCTCGCGGTGCGCGACGAGATCGTCGATCGCTGGATCGACTCGACCACCCGGACCTACAAGAACGACGACAAGCGCGTCTACTATCTGAGCCTCGAGTTCCTCATCGGACGCCTGCTGTTCGATGCGCTCGGCAACCTCGAGATGACCGAGACGGTGCGCGGCGCGCTCGCCGGTCTCGGCGTCGACCTCGAAATGCTGAAGAACGTCGAGCCCGATGCGGCGCTCGGCAACGGCGGCCTCGGCCGGCTCGCCGCCTGCTTCATGGAGAGCATGGCGACCCTGTCGATCGCCGCCTACGGCTACGGCATCCGCTACGACCACGGCCTGTTCCGTCAGCGCATCAAGGACGGCTGGCAGCTCGAATATCCGGAGGACTGGCTCGCCCAGGGCAATCCGTGGGAGTTCCCGCGCCCCGAGGTCGCCTATCCCATCGGCTTCGGCGGTTGGGTCGAGGCACTGACCGACCGCGACGGCACGGTGCGTCACGAGTGGCGCCCGGCCGAGACGGTGATGGCGATCGCCTACGACACGCCGATCCCCGGCTGGCGCGGCGCCCACGTCAACACGCTCCGCCTGTGGTCGGCCAAGGCCCAGGACCCGATGCGGCTCGACGCCTTCAACGCCGGCGACCACGTCGGCGCCGCCGCCGCCCGGGTGCGCGCCGAGGCGATCTCCAAGGTGCTCTATCCCTCCGACGCGACGCCGGCCGGACAGGAGCTGCGCCTGCGCCAGGAGTTCTTCTTCGCCTCCGCCTCGCTCCAGGACCTGATTCGCCACCACCTCAACCAGCATCCGCGGCTCGACAGTCTGGCCGAGCACGTCGCCATCCAGCTCAACGACACCCATCCGGCGATCGCCGTGGCCGAGTTGATGCGCATCCTGGTCGACGTCCACGAGGTCGAATGGGAGAAGGCCTGGGCGATGACCATCGCCACCTTCTCCTACACCAACCACACCCTGCTGCCCGAGGCGCTGGAGACCTGGCCGGTCCCGCTGATGGAGCGGGTGCTGCCGCGCCACATGCAGATCATCTACCTGATCAACGCCCTCCATCTCGACGAGATGAAGGAGGCGGGCAACGTCGACGGCGGTCTGCTCTCGGCGCTGTCGATCATCGACGAGGCCGGCGGCCGCCGGGTGAGGATGGGCCATCTCGCCTATCTCGGCTCGCACCGGGTGAACGGCGTCTCGGCGCTGCATTCGGACCTGATGAAGGTCACCGTGTTCCGGGACCTGAACACCGCCTGTCCGGGCCGGATCGTCAACAAGACCAACGGCATCACCTTCCGCCGCTGGCTCTATCAGGCCAACCCGGGACTGACCTCGCTGATCACCGACACGATCGGCCCGAAGTTCCTCGACGATGCGAACCGGTTGGTCGATCTGGTCCCGCACGTCGACGACTTCTCGTTCCAGGAACGCTTCGCCGCGGTGAAACGGGCCAACAAGGAGCGTCTCGCCCGGGTGATCCTCGATCGCCTGGAGATCAAGGTCGATCCGGACGCGCTGTTCGACGTCCAGATCAAGCGCATCCACGAGTACAAGCGCCAGCTCCTGAACATCCTGGAGACGATCGCCGTCTACGACGCGATGCGGGCCCAGCCGACCCGCGACTGGGTACCGCGGGTGAAGATCTTCGCCGGCAAGGCCGCCGCCTCCTATGCGCAGGCCAAGCTGATCATCAAGCTCGCCAACGACGTCGCCAAGGTGGTCAACACCGATCCGGTGGTGCGCGGCAAGCTCAAGGTGGTGTTCCTGCCGAACTACAATGTCAGTCTGGCGGAACAGATCATTCCCGCCGCCGACCTCTCCGAACAGATCTCGACCGCCGGAATGGAAGCTTCCGGTACCGGCAACATGAAGTTCGGCCTCAATGGTGCGTTGACCATCGGCACGCTGGATGGCGCAAATGTCGAAATGAAGGAACACGTCGGAGACGACAACATCTTCATCTTCGGCTTGACGACGGAAGAAGTCGCGCAACAACGCGCCCGTGGAATCGACGCGCGCGAAACGATCGCCAAGTCGGCGATCCTGGCAGAAGTGCTCGAATCCATCGGCGGCGGGGTGTTTTCCCCGGGAGAACCCGATCGGTACAAGCCCTTGGTCGACGCCTTGACCTACCACGACTATTTCATGGTGACGGCTGATTTCGAAAGCTATTATGCTACCCAGCGAGCGGTTTTCAGGAAGTGGAGGGACAAGGCGGCCTGGCGGCGGTCTGCGGCACTCAACACCGCCAACATGGGTTGGTTCTCCTCGGATCGGACGATCTCCGAATACGCCGAGGACATCTGGGGGGTCCCCGTCAAACCGCCACACGCCTGACGGAGCGATCGTGGTTCCCTCCCTGTGGCACGCGGCGGGCCGCCGCGTCGGACCGGGGAACGACAACGGAGACCTCGGAACCGTTCGGCTCCGAGCGGAAAGGGTCTCCAGAGGGGGCGGGGAATGAACGGAGAAGTCTGGAAGGCGAGCAGCGACGACGTCGAGGCGATCGTCGCCGGCAGGCACGGAGATCCCTTCGCGATCCTCGGGCCACATTCGGTCAAGGGCGGCTTCGCGGTCCGCGTCTTCGTCCCCAACGCCGAGACCGTCGAACTCGTCGGCGACGGCGGGGAGTCCCTCGCCACGCTCGAGAAGACCCACGAGGCCGGCTTCTTCGAAGGACTGATGAAGCGCCGGCGGGGGGTCAAGGTCTCCGCCCCGCCGCCCCGCTATCGGATCGTCGCCGGCAATGCCGGCGGCTCCTGGGACCTCGCCGATCCCTATGCCTTCGGCCCGGTGCTCGGCCCGCTCGACGACCATCTGCTGGTCGAGGGCACCCATCGCCGCCTGTGGGAAAGGCTCGGCGCGCAGGTCATCGACCACGAGGGCGTGGCCGGCGTGAACTTCGCCGTCTGGGCACCGAACGCCTCGCGGGTCTCGGTGGTCGGCGACTTCAACGCCTGGGACGGCCGCCGCCACCAGATGCGCAAGCGTGTCGACAGCGGCATCTGGGAGATCTTCGTCCCCGATATCGGTGTCGGCGCCGTCTACAAGTACGAGATCGTCTCCGCCGACGGTCGGCTCCAGCCGCTCAAGGCCGATCCCTTCGGCTTCGGTTCGGAGATGCGCCCGTCGCCCGCCTCGGTGGTCGAGCGGGTCGACGGCTTCGTGTGGACCGACGACGACTGGATGAAGACCCGCGCCGAGGGCGATCCGCGACGCAGGCCGATGTCGATCTACGACGTCCACCTCGGATCGTGGCAGCGCGGCGACTGGAACCGCTTCCTGACCTGGGAC
>CALFRR010000188.1 GCA_937919435.1 uncultured Alphaproteobacteria bacterium
TCGCGCTGGAGGACCGTCGTCTCGCGACCGTCGTCGAACGACGCGCGGATGTAGCCGACGAGCATGTTCGGCAAACTCCAAGGATCTCTGCAGGGAGGAAGGCGATTGTTCTTCCGGAGGGAGGGCCGGCGAGCCGGCCCCACCCCGCGGGCTCAGGAGCCGGTCATGTAGTTGGTGATCACGCCGATGATGACGCCGATGATGGTGACGCCGGCGCCGATGACGATGCCGGCGATCGAGCGGCCGACGTGCTCGCGCGATCCGTCGGGGTTCTGGGAGGCGTGGTAGAGCTTCACGCCGGAGATCCCGGCGAGACCGATGCCGGCAAGCCCGAAGGCGCCCATGATGAAGAGGCCGATGTTGGAGAAGGAACTCGTGAGCGAGGTGGTGTTGAGCGAGCTCGACGAAGCCTTGGTGCGGGCCTGGTTCAGGACGTCGAGGGGAGCGGAAGGGTCGACGGCGCCGGCCGGAAGAATGGAGAGGAGATAGATCGTCGCCATCGGGACGAAGTCGCGGATGCGCATGAGGGTTCCTTTCGAGGGGTGGTCGAGGGATCGGGAGGAGCGGGTCAGGTGCGGATTTCGCCACGCATGATCTGAGCGACGATTTCGTCGGCGAGCATCGCGGCGATCCGGTCGTCGGCGTCGTGGTGGCGGCCGGCGACCTTCTTCCAGGTGTCGTGGGCGGTGCCTTCGGGAAAGCGGGCGGCGAGGACGCGGAGCGCCTCGTTGACGTCCATCCGACGGTAGAGCTCGTCGCGCACCTGCCGGTCCTCGGCGCGGGTGGTGAGAGCCCAGAGCATGCGTGGTCCGAGCGAGTTGTTGAGGACGACCCAGCGTTCCTCGTCGCGCAGCTTGAAACGGGCGAGAAAGTTGGCGCCGCGTGACCCTCGGGGGCCGTGAACCTGCCGCTCGAGCGCTCGCTTCACCGCATCGGAGAAGCCGAAGGTTTTCCGCGCGGCCTCGCGCAACTCGTTGCTGTCGGCGTTGAGGATCATCACCGTCGAGGCCATGTCGGCGAGGACTTCGAAGTCGGCGAGAAGCTGCGAGGCGAGGATCACCTCGAGCCCCCATTTGCGGCCCTCGCGCACGTCGGAGAGCACCTGTTTGGCGATGGTCGCGACGCCACCGGTCAGGTGGTACTCGTCCATGCAGAGGCGTTTCGGCGTCTCGGCGATCTCGGCGTAACGGTTCTCCCAGAAAGCGACGTATTTGGCGCGGACGTCGGGTTCGGTCGGCAGATCCATCGAGCCGATCTCCTCGGCATGGCCGGAGATCTTCGACAGGAAGGCGTGACGGCTGATCATGAACATCAGCGCGTTGTTGCGCTCGGCGTCGGGCGCCTTGTGACGCAGTGCGACGTCGTTGAGATCGATGGCGATGACGCGCGCCTCGCCGAGATCGAGGCGGGTCGGCCGGGCGAAGACGGGGAAGCGTTCGATGGCGGATTCGAGCGCGCGCTGCGCCGACTTCACGAGGGTTTCGCCGAAGTCCTCGGTCATGATCCGCTCGCCGAGGACGCGGGCGAGATCCTCGAGGATCGGTTCGGCGTAACGTTGGGCCCGCATCGCCGGCAGGATGCGACCGAGCGCGACGAACTCGTCGACGATCCGCCACCAGCGGGTGCGCTCGCCGACGACGATGGCGGCGTCTCGGATGGCGCGATCGACCTCGGCGTCGATGCCGGGCTGGTAGATCGCCGGCGAGGATCCGAACTCGAGATCGGACTTCAACTGATAGAGCCGGGTGACGAGGCGAGAGATCAGTTGCTCCGACCCGTCCTGCCTCAGGTCGAGAAGCGTGGCGAGGAAGTTCTCGACGAACACCCGCTCGCGCGGCAACGGCCGCCGTCGGCCGAGCCCGAGGCCGAGCGGATTGATCGCGTGGGCATGGTCGTTGAGGAGGCGGACGTAATAGGCCTCGTGCCGGCGCTCCGGCGGCAGGGCGTTGCGGATGAGCTCGATGAGGCCGGAGGAGGAGACGCCGACGTCGATCACGCCGAGGAAAGGGAGGACGCGGCTCGGCTGGAAGGCGGCAAACTCGACGTTGAGGCGGTTCATCAGAACCGACTTACCGGACCCCGGCGTGGCGAAGATCAGCGTCAGCCAGAAGAGTTGCTCCGGGCTCAGCGCTTCGTAGGGCATCATCCGCCCGTCGGGGTTGAGGAGCATGGTCTGCCCCTGCCGGAAGATCTCCGCGGTGCGGTGGAACGGGAACATCACCGCGAGATCGCCGAGGGGCGCGAGCGAGGCCGGGGCGATACTCGCTCGGTAGTTCATGCCGGCGATCGTCTCGCACAGGGCGCGAAGGGGATTGTGCGGTGCGTCGGCGATCAGCGCGTCGCCCCAGGTCATCAGCGCGTTCTTCAAGGTGGAGCGACGTTGATCGAGCCGTCCCGGCTCTTCGCCGGGCTCCACCCAGGTGCAGGCGGTGAGGCGGCATTTGACGATCGCTTCGCTGTCGCGGCCGATGATCTCCTCGAGGGTGCGCAGGGATTCGAAGAGATTGCGGTTCGAGGGGCTCGCCCAGGCGATGAGACCGGCCGCGACCTTGCGCAACTTCATCGCCATGCCGCCGTCGTTCGGTGCCTCGATGTGGAGGCAGACGCGGAACGGCAGGTCGGCGGATCGCGACGAGCGCTGGAGAAGGGCCTCGAGCAACCGGTCGAAAGCGAGGATCGTCGCCGGGAACATGCGCATGACGGCGAGCGCGTAGCGGCGGCCGCCGACGGCGATCGTGCGCAGGTCCGAGGAGGCCTCGGCGTTGGCGGTCATGATCTGGCGGGCGACGGTCGGGGTGAAGAAGGCGCCGACATCATCGTCGATCCGATCCTTCGCCGCCGGACGGGCGCGGGTGCCCGGGCCGAAGGGCCGCCAGACCGTCGGGGTCTCGTGGAAGAGGATCGCCCGGCGGATCTCGGTGAGGTCGCGTCGGGATCCGTCGTCCTCGGGACCGAGGACGCGGACCTGAAGTCGCGCATCGGTCAGCGCCTCGACCACCCTCTTCACGAAGGCGGCGTGCGGGCCTTCGAGAGCATCGAGCTTCAGGAACGGGTTCTGGGCTTCGCTCGCCGGCGGCAGCGATCGCCAGAGCGCGCGAGTCTCTCTGATCTCCTCGGCGAGTTCCTCGGAGATCGCGGCGTCCGGCCGGGTCCAGACCGCGACGAGGATGCGTTCACGTCGGGCACGGCGTTCGAGGACGACGCGCCCCTCTTCGACGATCGCCTCGAGCGAGAGCCCCTTCTGGTCGGCCGACCGGAGTTGGGCGGTGGCGAGGGTCTCGATGTCGGCATGGGTGTTGAGCGAGCTCTCGAAGGAGATCGAGAGATTGTGCCCGGGCCGCTTCAGGATCTGCGCGAGCGATCCGGCGATGCGCAGGATCGCGGCTTCCTCGAACTCCTCGTCGGAGACGATGGTTCGGGTACCGTCGACCTCGATCAGGGTGCAGCAGGAACCGTCGTGGGCATAGACGACGGGTTCGAGCCGGTCGGGGTGGAAGCCGGCGAGGTCGCAGAAGCGATCGGCGGTGTGCATGCTCACTCCACGATCTGGAGGCTGACCCATCCGGCGACGATCGCGGCGATGGTCATGGTCGCGCCGACGAGAAGGCCGACGAGGTGGCCGAGGACCGGCCGGCCTTCGTCGATCGCCCGATAGAGGGCGACACCGGCGAGCCCCGCGAGCGCGATGCCGACGACGCCGAGCCCGCCGGCGACGACCGCGGCCGCGCCTTCGCCGTAGCCGATGATCCCGTCGAGGACCGACTGGATCGTGCTCATTGGACGGTGACGGGTTCGAGGAAGAGGACACCGATCATCGTCTGACCGTCCGCCGACATCGTGTTCTTGCGGCTGAAGTTCTGGCTCGCCGCCGCCGTCAGCGCCTGGCCGAGCGGCAGGGTCGCGCCCATCGCCGCCTGCCCCCAGTTGACCGAGTTGCCGGAGGTGGTGGTCGACGACGTGGTCGAGGTGGTGGTCGAGTTCTGCGCCACCAGCATCTGCCCGACCTGCCCGACCCCCTGGACGAGGCCGCCGAAGGCGAGGCTGCCGTAGCGTTCGAGATAGTGGTGGTCGACGTCGGAGGCGATCCCGGTACGCCCGGTCCCGGAAGTGATGGCGACGGCCTTCAGCTTCAACGATCGGCCATCCTGCAGGACGGCCTGATCGAACTCGATCGCGCCCTGTTCGCCGGTATAGGTGATCTTGCCCATCATGCGGACGCCGTGGAGGGGCCCGGGTCGGCCGTATTCGTCGATGTCCTGGATGGTGGCGAAGATCGGCGCGGCAGGATCGTCCGAATTGAAGCCGCGATCGAGGGTCGCGGTGGCGACGTCGCCGGCGCGGGCGACCATGCGGACACGCACCGGCTGGACCGCGGCCGTCGGTTTCGGCCGTTCGCCCTTCTGATAGGTGCGCACCGTGAACTGTCCGGTCGGCGGCGTCAGCAGGGCCTGGATCTGGCTGTTGATCGCGGCGACCTGTGACTGGTCGGGCTTCGGTTCGGGCTGGACCGGCACCTGGACGTAGACGATCTGCGGCTGAGGTGGGGGCACCGGCGCCGGGGCGGGAGCGACCGGGAGCTCGGGCATCTCTCCGAGCTCGGCATTCGACGACCGCGAGATCACCGGTTTCGAGACATAGGACTGGCCCTTGTCGACCGCGGCCCGAGCCTGCTCACCGTTGACGGCGGCGCGGCGGTCGGCCTCCTTCGGTCCGACCGCCTTCATCGGCTCGTTCTGCGGATTGGGAGGTGTCCCCTTCAGCTCGGAAGCGGAGGTGCCGCCGAGATCGGTGCTCTTCTTCGGGATGAGCAGAATGCCGGCGGTCCCGACCGACAGGGTGCCGACGAGGCCGCCGATGACGAGATATTTGTTCATGGGGCGTCCTCGGATCAGTAGGCGAGCGTCAAGGCGACTTCGGCGCCGTCCTCGCGGGCGACGAGAACGCGCGCGGTCGGGGTGAGGCGCCAGACGTGGACGTCGTCGCGATCGGCGGTCGCCTCGTGGACCGGGTTGATCAGCGTGACGCGACCGCGCAGGTAGAGCCGATCCCGGAAGAGCCAGGCCTGCACGTCGCCGTCACCGGCGACGCGGATGCGGTGAGCGCCGGTGGGCGGGGTTCCAGCGGCGAAGGCGATCAGGGAGCCGTCGATGCCGGCGGGCGATTTCGGGACACCGGCCAGGGGCATTTTCGGAAGACTGGCCGTGGTCGTCGGCGCTGCAACGCCCGAGACGCCGGAAGCTGCGAGCGGCGAGGCGCCGGACTTGGCGATGCGCACGGTGACGGGCACGTCGACGATCGGCTCGCGGGCGCCCGAGCGCACCATCAGCACGATCGGCCAAGGGTAGCTCTCGAGCTGGATCGAGACGTTGCCCCA
>CALFRR010000189.1 GCA_937919435.1 uncultured Alphaproteobacteria bacterium
TCGAGAACCCGATCTCGGTGCTCTACGGCCAGAAGCTGCACGAGCAGGCGAAGTACCTCGACATGGTCGGCTACCTCACCAACACCTCGCTGTGGGTGGGTGGCGAAGCCTACTTCTCGACCCTGCCGAAGGACCAGCTGAAGCTGATCCACGACACCGCCCACGAGGCCGGCCTCTACAGCCAGAAGATCGTGACCGAGCTCGACAACGAGATGATCGGCAAGATGAAGGCCGAGGGCGTGACCGTGGTGACGCCGGACATCAAGCCCTTCAAGGACGCGACCAAGACCGTCTACACCCAGTTCCCGAAGTGGACGCCGGGTCTCTACGACCTGATCCAGAAAGAACTCACCAAGTGACGTGACCCGGTCGGGGGCGGCCTCACCGCCCCCGACCGACGTCGTGGGGGACATACGCGATGCCGAAATTTGGAAAGATCTGGGGCTGGGCGGCGGGTATTCCGCTCCTGGTCCTGGTGGTGGTGACGATCGCCGCCGTCTTCATGCGTTATCTGTTCAATGCGCCGCTGCAATGGACGGAAGAGGTCTCCGGCCTCCTGATGATCTGGATCGTCATGCTCGGCGGCATCGCGGCGGAACGCGACGGCCAGCAGCTGACCATCCCGCTGCTGCCCGACGCGCTGCCGCGCCGGGTCGGTCTGGTGATGAACATCGTCGTCTCCGCCTTCTCCATCGCGATCCTCGCCTACATGGGCTGGCTCGGTTGGCAGCTCGCCGGGCGTGCCCAGTACAAACTCACCCAGATTCTCGGCGTCTCGTGGTTCTGGATCGACGTCGCGGTCAGTGTCGGCGCCGCCGGCATGGCCGTCTACACGCTGTTCCGGATCGTGCGCTACGTCCGCGAATTCGGCCTGAGCGACGCCGAAGCCGCCGCCCTCGCCAAGCAGACCACCGCGCCGGGAGGCCACGAATGACCTGGATCCTCATCATCCCGATCATGCTCGGGCTGTTCGCGCTGAACCAGAACCTGTTTCTGGCGATGTTCACCGCGGCGCTCTGGTACTTCCTGTTCTACGGTCAGGTGCCGCTGCAGATCTCGGTCCAGCAGTTGATCGGCCCGTCCCAGAACGCTTCGCTGCTCGCGATTCCGTTCTTCATCCTGCTCGGCACCCTGATGAGCCACACGGGCATCGCCCACCGGCTGCTCAAGGTCGCCGATCTGATGGTCGGCAAGCTGACCGGCGGCATGGCGCTCGCCAACATCCTTCTGTCGACCATGCTCGGCGGCATCTCCGCCTCGAACCTCGCCGATGCGGCGATGCTCACCCGGATGATCGTGCCGGAGATGGAGAAGCAGGGCTACAATCGCGCCTTCGCCTGCGCGGTGACCGCGTCCGGCTCGCTGATCACCCCGATCATCCCGCCGGGCATCGCGCTGATCATCTACGGCCTGGTCGCCGACGTCTCGATCGGCAAGATGTTCATGGCCGGCATCCTGCCGGGGCTCCTGTGCTGCGTCCTGCTGATGATCGCCGCCTATGTCGTCTCCAAGCGGCGCGGCTATGTCCCGTCGCGGCAGAGCTGGCCGGATGCGGCGGAGGTCAAGACCACGCTGATCGGCGCCTGGCCGGCGCTGTTCCTGGTGGTGGCGATCATCGGCGGCATCCGCCTCAACATCTTCACCCCGACCGAGGCCGGCGCAGTGGCGGTGGGTCTCGTCATCATCATCGGCTTCTTCATCTTCAAGGAGATGAAGGTCGCCGACGTCTCCAACGCGCTGCTCGACACCGCCAAGTCGACCGCCGCGGTGATGCTGGTGATCATGGCGAGCTCGGTGCTCGCCTGGATCTTCAGCCTCGAGCACGCCGGCGACAAGCTCGCCGCCGTCATCATGAACTTCACCACCAACAAGTACGTGTTCCTGATCGCGGTGAACATCGTGCTGCTGATCCTCGGCATGCTGATCGAGGGCACGGCGATCATGATCGTGCTGGTGCCGTTGCTGATGCCGGTGGTCAAGTCGTTGGGGATCGATCCGGTGCACTTCGGCATCGTGCTGATCCTCAATCTGGCGATCGGCTGCCTGACCCCGCCGGTCGGCACGGTGATGCTGCTGGTGTGCAACCTCGCCAAGGTGTCGGTCGCCGACTTCATGCGGCAGTCCGGCCTGATCTTCCTGGCGCTGTTCACCGCCCTGGCGCTGGTGACCTTCGTGCCGTTCTTCTCGATCGCGCTGATCTGAGACGACGGCACACGCGAAACGACGACGGCCCGGGCGGCGACGCCCGGGCCGTTTCGCATCTGGCGAGGATCGGGGCGGTGGGCTCAGGCCGGACGGACGAGGGCCGCCGCGGCGCGCAGGCCGAGGAGATAGGACTCGACGCCGAAGCCGGCGATCTGACCGCGGGCGACGTCGGCGATCACCGAGTTGTGGCGGAACGGCTCGCGGGCGTGGACGTTCGACATGTGGACCTCGACCACCGGCGCCTTCAGGATCGCCAGCGCATCGCGGATTCCGTAGGAATAGTGGGTCCAGGCGCCGGCGTTGACCACCACCGCGTCGATCCCCTCGCGATGGGCGCGATGAATGCGCTCGACGAAGATGCCTTCGTGATTGCTCTGGAAGTTCTCCACCTCGACGCCGAGTTCGCGGCCGAGCGCCTCGACCGCGGCGCAGATGTCGGCGAGGGTCGCGGTGCCGTACTGGGCGGGGTCGCGCTGGCCGAACATGTCGAGATTGATGCCGTGCAGAACCAGGATCCGGGTCATCGTCTGTCTCCTGCGGGGGGCCGGGCGCGGTCGCTCAGGCGGCCGAGGTCAAGGCATGGACGGCACGCGCGGCGATGAGATCGGCGGCTGCGGCCCCATAGGCCTTCATGTGCGGCGAAGCGGCATGGGCGGCGAGATGGGCGGCGCTCGCCCACTTCTCGATCACCACGAAGGTGTCGGGGCCGAAGGTCGAGAGACCCGGCACATCGGCATCGATCGCCGGGCCGTACTCGATGCAGCCGTCCTCGGCCAGGACCGCCGGTATGTTGGCGCGGGACAGAGCGAGAAGCTCGTCGCGGCGGCCGGGCTTGGCGGTGATGATCGCGATCACGTGCAACATGCGGGCTCTCCTTGCGACGGCGGGATCGACGGACAGGTCGGGGACTAGGCCGCAGCCCATCCGTTCCGTCAAGCCCGGATCCCGCGGCGGCGCGCCGGCTCTCGCGTCACCGCAACGATCCCGAGTTGACGGCAGCGGGCAGATTGACCAGACTGCCATACCAATTCGAGATGCACCGTGAAAGGCGCACACCGGCTGGGGACGAACCGCACGACGAGAGGCTTTCGTGTACGATTTCAACTTCGCTCCGGTGATCGCATCGAGCGATCAACTGCTGCGCGGCGCGGCGGTCACGCTGGAACTCTCGGTCGAGGCGATGGCGATCGGTCTCGTCATCTCGATCGGGCTCGCCGGCGCCAAGACGTCGAAGATCGCCCCGCTCAGATGGGCGGTCCAAGCCTACATCGAGCTGATCCGCAACACGCCGTTCCTGGTGCAGATCTTCTTCATCTTCTTCGGCCTACCGAGCATCGGGCTTCGTCTCACACCGAATTCTGCGGCGTTGCTGGCGCTGGTGGTCAATTTCTGCGCCTATGCGACCGAGATCATCCGTGCCGGCATCGAGTCGATCGCCGTCGGGCAGATCGAAGCGGGCCGGGCGCTCGGCCTCAAGCCGCTCCAGGTGTTCCGTTACATCATCCTGAAGCCGGCGCTGCGCACCGTCTATCCCGCGCTGACCAGCCAGTTCATCTATCTGATGCTGACGTCGAGCGTCGTCTCGGTGATCTCGGCCGGCGACCTCGCCGCGGCCGGCAACGACATCCAGTCGAAGACCTTCGCGTCGATGGAGGTCTATCTCATCATCACCGCCGTCTACTTCCTGATGTCGATCGTTTTCTCGGCCATCTTCTCGGCAATCGAGAAAGCCGCGTTCGACTATCCGCTGTCGAGGTGAGGGCGCGATGATCCGGACCTTCGGCTGGAACGAATTTCTGTTCATCCTCGGTGCGGTGCGCTGGACGCTGGCGCTCTCGGCGATCGCCTTCGTCGGCGGCGGCGTCGGCGGGCTCGCGGTGGCGCTCGCCCGGACCTCGGGCCGCAAGGCACTGATGCGGGCGACCGCCGGTTTCATCCGGGTGTTCCAGGGAACGCCGCTGCTGATGCAGCTGTTCCTGGTCTACTTCGGCATGGCGGTGGTCGGGGCGGCGATCAATCCGTGGATCGCCGCGGCGCTGGCGCTGACGCTGCACGCCTCGGCCTTCCTCGGCGAGATCTGGCGCGGCTGCATCGAGGCGATCCCGCCCGGGCAGAACGAGGCGGGGACCGCACTGGGGCTCAAATGGCTCGCGCGGATGCGCTGGATCGTGCTGCCGCAGGCGGCCCGCATCGCGGTGGCGCCGACCGTCGGCTTCCTCGTCCAGCTGATCAAGGGCACCTCGCTCGCCGCGATCATCGGCTTCACCGAACTGACGCGGGCCGGGCAGATCATCAACAATGCGACCTTCGAACCGTTCCTGGTGTTCTCGACGGTCGCGGCGTTCTACTTCGTCCTGTGCTGGCCGCTGTCGCTGCTCGCCCGCAGGGCCGAAATCCGCTTCGCACGGGCCACCACACGCTGAGAAGGGCCCGGCGTCGGTCGTTCCGACCAAACAAGAGAGGAAATTCCATGAGCCTCACCCGTCGCAATGCCACGTTTCTCCTCGGTGCCGGCCTTCTCGGGCTGGCGACCGGAACGGCCGCCGCTCAGACGGTCGCCGAGATCAAGGGCCGCAAGGTCATCAACGTCGGCATGCTCGTCGACTTCCCGCCCTTCGGCATCATGAACACCGAGAACCAGCCGGACGGCTACGACGCCGACGTCGCCAAGCTGCTCGGCGAATATTTCGGCGTGAAGACCAACATCGTTCCGGTGACCGGTCCGAACCGCATCCCCTACCTGCTCTCCAGCCAGGTCGACGTGCTCGTCGCCTCGCTCGGCATCACCCCGGAACGGGCCGAGAAGGTCGACTTCTCCGCGCCCTATGCCGGCATCCGGATCGCGGTGATCGGCGACAAGAACCAGGATCTGTCGAGCCCGGAGAAGCTGGTCGGCAAGCGGGTCGGCGTGGCGCGGGCCTCCACCCAGGACACCGCGGTGACCAAGGTGGCGGTCGCCGGCACCAACATCCAGCGCTTCGACGACGACGCCTCGGCGACCCAGGCGCTGCTCTCCGGTCAGGTCGACGCTATCGGCTGCTCG
The DNA here is from genome assembly GCA_937919435.1 of uncultured Alphaproteobacteria bacterium. GTDB lineage: Bacteria > Pseudomonadota > Alphaproteobacteria > Rhizobiales > Ancalomicrobiaceae > Siculibacillus. The sequence continues at coordinate 5,249 of CALFRR010000189.1, forward strand.
AACACCGTGATCGCCCAGATCACCCGCGTCGCGCCCGGCCGCTTCAAGGAGATGTTCCCGCTGTCGCAGCAGGTGCAGGGCATCGCCGTACGGCCGAAGCAGACCGAATTCCTGGCGGCGATCAACGACTTCGTCGCCAAGATCAAGGCCGACGGGCGGCTCGAGGCGATCAGCCAGAAGTGGCTGAAGGCGCCGCTCGCCGACTTCGTCGCCGCCGCCAAGTGACGTGATCCGGGAGTCTTTCGCGATGACCAACCCCACCGAAGGCGGCGCTGACGCGTCGCGGAAGACCCGGGACATCGCCGTCAGGATGGAAGGCGTCCAGAAGTGGTACGGCGCCTTCCAGGCCCTCAAGGACATCGACCTCGAAGTGGCGGCAGGCGAACGGATCGTCGTCTGCGGCCCTTCCGGGTCGGGAAAATCAACGCTGATCCGCTGCATCAACCAGCTCGAGGCGGTGCAGGGCGGCCGGATCGTCGTCGACGGCATCGAACTGACCGCCGGCGGCAAGAACGTCGACGCCATCCGCCGCGAGGTCGGCATGGTGTTCCAGCAGTTCAACCTGTTCCCGCACATGACGGTGCTGGAGAACTGCATCCTGGCGCCGATGAAGGTGCGCGGCACGTCGCGCGACGAGGCGGTCGGGATCGCCGAGAAGTACCTCGCCCGCGTCCACATCCCCGAACAGCGCGACAAGTTTCCCGCCCAACTCTCCGGCGGTCAGCAGCAGCGAGTGGCGATCGCCCGGGCGCTGTGCATGAACCCGAAGATCATGCTGTTCGACGAGCCGACCTCGGCACTCGACCCGGAGATGGTCAAGGAGGTGCTCGACACGATGATCGACCTCGCCGAGGGCGGCATGACCATGCTCTGCGTCACCCACGAGATGGGCTTCGCGCGGCGGGTCGCCGACCGGGTGATCTTCATGGATCGCGGCGAGATCGTCGAAGTGGCGCCGCCGGACGCCTTCTTCGACGACCCGCAACACGAGCGCACCCGCACCTTCCTCGGCCAGATCTCCTGATCCGGCGACGTCCGCGCCGACCGGCCCCGCGCATCCGACGATGCCCGCACCGCGGCGGGGGCCTCGGCGCGCTCGGTGTCGGTCGGGACCGGGTGCGTGTGCGCGCGGCTCCCGTGACGCAGCGTCGGGTCACCCTCGGCGACGTCCGGCGTGGGGGACATCCCTCCCCGGAGGTGCCGTTTCGTTGCGTTTCGCGCCGGTCGGCCCTGCGGCAGTGCGGTAGAAAATCGGTTGCCTGCCGGGCGCCCCCTCCTTTAGTAGGGAGCCTTCGGCCGATCCGAGGGATCGCGCACCCGGAGGGGACACGCCGCCCGATGATCCGCGGCATCACCATTCTCCTGACCTGCCAGTTGATCGGCGAGATGCTGACCAGGGTGCTGCATCTCGGCGTCCCCGGGCCGGTGCTCGGCTTCGCCGGACTGGTGGCGATCCTGCTGGTGCTCTCCGCGCGTGGCGACATCGACGATTCGCTGGTCTCGGCGAGCGACCTCGGGCGGGTGTCGAACGTGCTGCTCTCCTGCCTGTCGCTGCTGTTCGTGCCGGCCGGCGTCGGCGTGATCCGGCATCTCGGGGTGATCGGCGCCCACGGCATCGCGATGGCGGCGGCGGTCGCACTGTCGACCGTGGTCACGATGATCGCCACCGTCTGGACCTTCGTGCTGGTCCGACGGCTCACCGAACGGCGGCGGGCCGACGGCGGAACGGGAGACGACGCATGCCGGTGATCGACGGAAGCGCCCTCTGGGTCTATCTCTCGGCGACGCCGCTGTTCTGGCTCAGCCTGACGCTGCTCACCTGGATGGCGATGGACAAGGTCTCGCATCTCGCCGGGCGGCACAGTCTGCTGAACCCGGTGCTGACCACGATCGCGGTGCTGTCGGTCGGGCTGGTGGCGACCGGGACCGAATACCGGGTCTATTTCGACGGCGCCCAGTTCGTCCATTTCCTGCTCGGACCGGCGACGGTGGCGCTCGCAGTGCCGCTCTACCACAACCGCGCGCTGGTCGCCCGCAACCTCCTGCCGATGCTCGCCGCCCTGGTGGTCGGCTCGACGGTGGCGATCGTCTCTGCGGTCGGGATCGTGGCGTTGGCCGGCTCTCCCGCCGATCTGATGATCTCGATCGCGCCGAAGTCGGTCACCACCCCGGTCGCGATGGCGGTCGCCGAGACGCTCGGCGGGGTGCCGGCGCTCGCCGCGCTGATGGTGATCGCCACCGGAATCTTCGGGGCGATGGTGGTCACCCCGTTGATGGACGCACTCGGGATCACCGACAAGGCGGGCCGCGGTTTCGCCGTCGGCCTCGCGGCGCACGGGGTGGGAACCGCCCGGGCCTTCGCGGTCGATCCGGTCTCGGGCGCCTTCGCCGGGGTGGCGATGGCGCTGAACGCCCTGATCACCCCGATCCTGGCGCCGCTGCTGCTCCGCTTCTTCCTCTGACCGGTCAGTGGTGCTCGGCCGATGCCGCTTCGACCGAGGTGGTGGCCGGAGCCGCGCCTGCCGCGATCGCGTCGTCGATGCGACGTCCGGTCTCCCGATCGAACAGGTGCAGGGCCGTCGGATCGCAGCCGAAGGCGAGACCTTCGGTGGCGCCGGTCCGGAGTTCGCCGGGCACCTGAGCGACGAAGGCGGCATCGGCGAAGCGGCCATGGGCCAACGCTGTCGGCCCGAGGTGTTCGACGAACTCGAGCGCGAAGCGCCCCTGGACCGGCCGGTCGAGCGCCATGGCGCCGACCGCCATCGCTTCCGGGCGGATGCCGAGGGTCACCGCCCGCCCCGGCTCCGCTCGCACCCCCGGCACCGAGAGGGCGGACCCGTCGGCGAACTCCAGGGTGCCGTCGGAACCGACGGTCGCGTCGATCAGGTTCATCGGCGGCGACCCGAGGAAGCCGGCGACGAAGCGGGTCGCCGGTCGATGGTAGACCTCGCTCGGGGTGCCCACCTGTTCGATCCGGCCGGCGTCGAGGACGACGATGCGGTCGGCCAGCGTCATCGCCTCGACCTGATCGTGGGTGACGAAGATCGAGGTGGCGGCGAGCCGATCGTGCAGGCGCCGGATCTCGATGCGCATCTGGACGCGCAGCTTGGCGTCGAGGTTGGACAGCGGCTCGTCGAACAGGAAGACCTGGGGCGAGCGGATCATCGCCCGGCCCATCGCGACGCGCTGGCGCTGACCGCCGGAGAGCTGCGCCGGGCGGCGGTCGAGCAGACCCTCGAGCCCGAGCGTCGCGGCGACCGCCTCGACCCGGGCGCGCCGTTCGGTGCGGCCGACGCCGGCGACCTTCAGGGCGTAGCCGATGTTGTCGGCGACCGTCATGTGCGGATAGAGGGCGTAGTTCTGGAAGACCATGGCGCAGCCGCGTTCGCGCGGCTCGAGCGCATCGACCACCCGGCCACCGATCGAGATCGAGCCGCCGGAGATCTCCTCGAGCCCGGCGATCATCCGGAGCAGGGTCGACTTGCCGCAGCCGGACGGGCCGAGCACGACGATGAACTCGCCGGAGCGGATGTCGAGATCGAGCGGGCGCACCACGGTGGTACGGCCGAAGGACTTGGCGACGCGGGAGAGCGAAATGTCGGCCATGGCGGGACTCACTTCTCGGTGGCGACGAGGCCACGGACGAACCAACGCTGCATCACGACGACCACCAGCAGGGTCGGCAGCATGACGATCAGGGTTCCCGCCATGGCGATGTTCCATTCGGGAATGCCGCCTTCGTTGGGGATCAGCCGCTTCAGTTCGATCACCGCGGTGGCGTGGGAAGGGTCGGTGGTCACCAGCAGCGGCCACAGATACTGGTTCCACGCCCAGAGGAACATGATGGTGGCGAGCGCGGCGATGTTGTTGCGGCTGAGCGGCAGCAGAACGTCGAAGAAGAAGCGGATCGGCCCGGCGCCGTCCATCTTCGCCGCTTCGGCGAGTTCGTCCGGAACCGTCAGGAAGAACTGACGATAGAGGAACGTCCCGGTGGCGGTGGCGACCAGGGGCAGGATCAGACCGGCGTAGCTGTTCAGCAGACCGAACTGAAGATCGAGTCGTACGCCGGCGAAGTGTTCGGCGAGCCAGGTGACCCCGAGGATGTCGAGGATGCCCTGCCAGGGGCCGAGCACGTTGGCGGCGACCGCATAGGTCGGGACGATGCGCACCTCGAGCGGCAGCATCAGCGTGACGAAGATCGCCCAGAACAGCAGGTGGCGGCCGGGAAACCGGAAGTACACGATCGCGTAGGCGGTCAGCGCCGAGACGATCACCTTGCCGAAGGCGACGCCGAGGGCGAAGATCAGGCTGTTCAGGAGCTTGACCCCGAGATCGGCGCGGATCCAGGCGGCGGTCATGTTCTCGACGAAGTGGCCGCCGGGGACCAGCGGCATCGGCACCAGATTGACGTGGAAGAGGTCGTGCGAGGCGGCGATGCCGACCACCAAGAAGGGTGCGACCGCGACGACGAAGCCGAGCGCGAGGATCGTGTGGGTGACGGCGTCGAGAACCGGTGTGCGTTCGATCATCGCGAGCCTCACCGATAATGGACCCGCTTCTCGATGAAGCGGAACTGGAGGATGGTCAGGGCGACGATCAGGATCATCAGGACGATCGACTGGGCGGCGGCCCCGGAATAGTCGAAGCCCTTGAAGCCGTCGAAATAGACCTTGTAGACCATCAGTTCGGTCGCCCGGGCGGGGCCGCCGGCGGTCATGATGTCGACGATGCCGAAAGAGTCCTGGAAGCTCTCGGTGATGTCGATCACCAAGAGGAAGAACACCGTCGGGGTGAGCAGCGGCAGCTGCACGTCGCGCAGCCGGCGGAACCAGCCGGCGCCGTCGAGCGCCGCCGCCTCGGACAGCGCCCGCGGGATTCCCTGCAGGGCGGCGAGGAAGAACACGAAATCGTAGCCGACGTACTTCCAGGAGAAGGCGACGATCACCTCGATCATCGCGTCGACCCCGTCGAGGCCCGGATCCCAGAGGCCCGGCCAGAGCCGGTTGAGGCTCGACAGAAAGCCGGCTTCCGGCGCCATCATGAAGCGGAAGGCGAGCGCCAGGGCGGGCGCGGCGATGCCGTAGGGCCAGATCATCACGACGCGGTGGATCCGCGATCCGGTGAGGCCGCGGTCGACGAAGACGGCGAGGATCAGGGCGATGCCCATCGACAGGCCGGTGGCGACGAGCGCGAAGACGATCGAGCGGACGACCGAGTTCCAATAGAGTGGATCGCTCAGGATCTGGCGGAAATTGTCGAAGCCGACCCAGATGTTGCCGCCGCCCCACGGCTGCTGGAGAGTCAGCGACCAATAGACCGCCTGTCCCGCCGGCCAATAGAAGAAGGTGAAGATCAGGACGATCTGCGGCACCGCGAAGGCGACGCCGATCCACCACTGACGAAAGGTCGTACGCTTTTCCATCGAACTCGCTTCACCCGGACCGAGGAACGAACCCGAGCGCCGCGGCGGACGCGGCGCTCGGAAGGGACGTCCGATCGGGATCAGGGCAGGGTCTTGCCCTTGTAGGTGGCTTCGAACCGGCGAAGGATCTGGTTGCCGCGGGCGACGATGCCGTCGATCGCGGTCTGCGGATCGGCCTTGCCGGAGAACACCTCCTGCAGACCGTTGCCCACTTCGGCGCGGATCTGGGTGAAGCCGCCGAGGCGGATGCCGCGGGTCAGCGGGGTCGGCGGGGTCGCGGTCAGCGACTGGATCGCCACCTCACGACCCTTGTAGGGGGCCTTGTCGTAGAAGCCCTGCGCCTTCATGAAGTCGAAGCCCGACTTGGTCACGGGAATGTAGCCGGTGACCGTCGACCAGAAGAGCGCGCTCTCCGGCTTTGCGATGAAGGCGAAGAAGGCCGCGGCACCCTTGTACTCGGCCGCCGACTTGCCCTTCAGGGTCCACAGCGAGGCGCCGCCGACGAGGCTGTTCTTGCGCTCGGTGCCGGCATAGACCGGCAACATGGCGACGTCCCAGGAGAGCCCTTCCTTGGCGGTGCGGGTCACCGTGCCATGGTCGCCGACCGAGGTCAGGATCATCTGGCAATCGCCGGCGGCGAACGCCTGGACCATGTCCTGTCCCAGTTCCTTCGCCTTGATCTTCACCAGACCGGCGTCGTACCAGGACTTCAGGTCCTTGACGTACTGGACGAACTTGGTCTTGTTGAAGACCAGCTCGGCGTCGAGACCATCGTAACCGTTGTTCTTCGAAGCGATCGGCAGACCGTGGATCGCCGAGAACTGTTCGAGCAGCTGCCAACTCTCGTTGGCGGAGATGTTGATGGCGATCGGGCATTCGTAGCCCTTGGCCTTCAGCGCCTCGGCGTCGGCCTTGGCCTCTTCCCAGGTCTTCGGGGCTTCGCTCTTGCCGATCTTCTCGAAGGCCGCCCTGTTCCAGTAGAGCAGCGCGGTCGAGGAGTTGAAGGGGAAGGAGAACATCTCGCCCTTCGACGAGGCGTAATAGCCGGAGATGCCGCCGATGTAGTCGTTCCAGTCGATGGTGTAGCCGTTGTCCTTCATCATCTGGGCGGCGGGGATGAAGGCTTCCGACAGCATCATCGTCGCGGTGCCGACGTCGTAGACCTGGACGACGGTCGGCTGCTTGCCGGCACGGAAGGCGGCGATGGTGTTCTGCAGCGCGGCGTCGTAGTTGCCCTGGCTGGTGCAGACCACCTCGTAGTCGTTCTGCGAGGCGTTGAAGCGGCCACAGACCTCCTGGACGCGCTTCTCGAGATCGCCGGTGAGGCCGAACCAGAAATCGAACTTCGTCTTCTCGGCGGCCGCCGCCGAGCCGGCGGCGAGCAGCAGCGCAGTGGTGGCGATGAGGATCTTCTTGGTCATGGAACCGTCCCGTCTCAGGAGGGCGGTCGCCGACCGACGGCCCGCTCCTCGGATGGGGCGGACATTGCGAGGCGGCTGTGACGGTCGTCCGACGGTTCGATGACGGTCGGATGAATTCCCCCGGCGAGCGGCGAGGCGGTCGGCCGCAGGGGACACGCGCCACGCCGATCCGTCGGGGACGTCGCGCCGACGGATCGGCGCCCTCCCCGCCGGATCGAACGCGGGATCTCAGTCTCGAGCCAGCGAAGCGACGCTCAGCGCCAGCGCCTGGGCACGAGGCACCAGGGTCTCCAGCCGGCAGAACTCCTCGGCGGTGTGGGCCTTGCCGCCGACCGGGCCGAGGCCGCACAGCGAGGGCACGCCGAGCGCCGCGGTGAAGCCGGAATCGGCGCAGCCGCCGGTGAACTCGCAACCGACCGCGAAGCCCACCCGCTCGGCGGCGGCGCGATATCGGGCGAAGAGATCGGCCGAATGGCGCTCCTCGAGCGGCATGAACAGCGGGCCGCGGGTCGCGGTGGCGACGGTGCCGGGGACGTCCTCGGCGGCGAGGATCGCATCGATGCCGGCGAGGATACCGTCGAGCTGATCGACCGCGACGAAGCGGATGTCGAGTTCGGCCTCGGCGAGATCGGCCACCGTGTTGTGGCTCTGGCCGCCACGGATCACCCCGACGTTGGTGGTGATGCCGGCCTCGTAGTCGGTCAGCGCATGGAGGCGGACGATCTTGGCGGCCAGGGCGCCGATCGCACTGGCCCCGTCGGCGTGGGCGACGCCGGAATGGGCGGCACGGCCGGTGACCCGGATGTCGAGGGTGATGCCGCCCTTGCGGGCGGTGACGACGTTGCCGGACGCGCGTCCCGGCTCGCAGTTGAAGGCGGCCCGCGCGCCGCGCGCGGTCGCCTCGATCGCCGCCCGGCCTTCCGGCGAACCGATCTCCTCGTCGCCGGTGAACAGGCCGACGACCGGGAAATCGAGGCCGCCCGCCGCCTTCAGCGCCCTGAGGACGAAGGTCGCGACCACCAGACCGCCCTTCATGTCGGCGACGCCGGGACCGAAGGCGGTGTCGCCGTCGCGGCCGAACGGCCGGCTCGCCACGGTGCCGGTCGGGAAGACGGTGTCGCGATGGCCCATCAGCAGGACCGGCGCGCCACCCGTCCGGCCGGGCAGCTCGGCCTTCAGCACGTCGCCGAAACGCTCGCCCTTCACCCGGTGGGTGGCGATGCCGTCGGCGGCGAGCACCTCGGCCAGCGCATCGGCGACCGCGTCGGTGCCGGCCTTGTCGCGGCTCCACGAATCGATGTCGACGAGACGGGCGAGCAGCGCCTCCATTTCGGTACGGCGCGGGGCGAGCCAGTCGAGGAGAGTCCGGTCGCGTGCGGTCATCGGCGGTGTGCCTCCATGATGCGGGCGCCGTCGACGCCGAGATCCCAGAACAGGCCGGTCATCAGCCGGAGCGATTCTTCGACCACCGATCCGAGCAGATGCTCGTCCGGGGCGTGCTGCGAGCACGCCGGATAGGAATGCGGGATCCAGATGGTCGGCAGTCCGAGCACTTCGGCGAAGACGTCGTTGGGCAGCGAGCCGCCGAGATTCGGCAGCAGCGCCGGCTTCTTGCCGGTGGTGCGGGCGATCGAATCGAGCGTCCAGCCGACCCACGGGTCGGTCGGATCGAGCCGGGTGGCGGTGAAGGCGGCAGCCCGGTCGGCGCAGACGCGGACCCGATCGAAGCCCGCCCGATCGAGATGGTCGCGGATCGCGTCGGCGGCGCCGTCGAGGTCGGTGCCGACGACGAAGCGCAGTTGCAGGACCGCGCGGGCCGAGGGCGGCACCGCGTTGGCCGGCGCCTTCGGATCGCCGGTCTCGTAGGCGAGCACCTCGAGCGTGTTCCAGGCGAAGACCCTCTCCTCCGGGGAGAGGCCCGGCTCGCCCCAGTCGCGGTCGATCTCCGGATCGTTCGGGCCGCCGCCGACCCGCACGTCGGCGAGGGCGGCGCGGACCGAGGCCGGCAGCTCCTTCGGCTTCAGCGCGTCGACCAGGATGCGGCCGCGGCCGTCGACCAGCGCGGCGATCGCATTGGCGAGAATGGTGCCGGGATTGGCGAGCAGGCCGCCCCAGTTGCCGGAATGGTGGCCGCCGTCGCGCAGGTCGACGGAGAGTTCGAAGTCGATCGCGCCGCGGGAGCCGAGAAAGACGGTCGGCCGCTCGGCGGCGAGCCGCGGTCCGTCGGAGGCGATCAGCACGTCGGCGGCGAGCAGATCGCGGTGGCTCTCGGCGAGCGCCCGCAGACCCGGCGAGCCGACCTCCTCACCCATCTCCAGCAACAGTTTGGCATTGAAGCCGAGCGACCCGCGTTCGGCGACGACCTGCGCCAGCGCGGCGATGTCGATCGAATGCTGGCCCTTGTTGTCGGCGGTGCCGCGGCCGTACCAGCGGTCGCCGACCACCGTCACCGCCCAGGGGTCGAGCCCGTCGCGCCACCGGCCCTCTTCGCCGAGGACGACGTCGCCGTGACCATAGACGAGGACGGTCGGCAGGTCGTCGGCCTCGTGACGCTCGGCGATCAGGAAGGGCCCGCGGCCGGAAGTGGCCTCGGTGACGATCCGTGAGGTGAAGCCGAGCGGCGCGATCGACGGGACGATCTCGTCGGTCAGATAGGCGCCGAGTTCGACCGCCCGGCCGCCGCCCTGGCTCTCGGTGCGGATGCGCACGCGGCGGCGGAGGTCGGCGAGAAAGGCCCCGGACGCGAAATGGGCGGCGGCGCGGGCGACGGCGCCGTCGCGACTCGGCGGGAGGGACATGGGGCACGGGCTCCGATGGGCGCGGAGGCGGCGGTCGCCGCCCCGGTCGAGGTCTCCGACGATAGTCGGCCCCGACGCGGGCGACAAACCCCGTCGCCGCATCCGCGCCATGTCGCCGTGCCGGCGGTCAGCCGTTGCGGAAGGCCCAGGCGTAACCGTTGATCGCCGGCACGCCGCCGAGATGGGCGTAGAGCACCTTCGAGCCCTTCGGGAAGTACCCCTTGCCGACGAGGTCGATCAGCCCCTGCATCGATTTTCCCTCGTAGACAGGATCGGTCATCATGCCTTCGAGCCGGGCGGTCAGGCGGATCGCCGCCTTGGTCTCCTCGGACGGCACGCCGTAACAGGGGTGGGCGTAGTCCTCGATCAGGACGACGTCGTCGAGGGTGAGCTCCTTGCCGAGTTCGACCAGGGCCGCGGTCTTCCGGGCGATGTCGAGGACCTGCGCCTTCGTCTGCGCCGGCGTGCCGGAGGCGTCGATGCCGATCACCCGGCGCTCGCGGCCGTCGGCGGCGAAACCGACGAGCATGCCGGCATGGGTCGAGCCGGTCACCGTGCAGACGACGACGTAATCGAAGGCGAAGCCGAGTTCCTCCTCCTGGGCGCGGACCTCTTCGGCGAAGCCGACGTAGCCGAGGCCGCCGAGCGGATGGACCGAGGCACCGGCGGGAATCGGATAGGGCTTGCCGCCGGCCGCCTCGACCTCGGCGATGGCGTTCTTCCAGCTGTCGCGGATGCCGATGTCGAAGCCGTCGTCGACCAGACGGACGTCGGCGCCCATCACCCGGCTCATCAGGATGTTGCCGACCCGGTCGTAGACCGGATCCTCGTGCGGCACCCAAGCCTCCTGGACGAGGCGACACTTCATGCCGAGCTTGGCGGCGACCGCGGCGACCATCCGGGTGTGGTTCGACTGGACGCCGCCGATCGACACCAGCGTGTCGGCGCCGGCGGCGATCGCGTCGGGCACGATGTACTCGAGCTTGCGGAGCTTGTTGCCGCCGAAGGCGAGGCCGGAGTTGCAGTCCTCGCGCTTCGCCCAGATCTCGACGTCGCCGCCGAGATGGGCGGAGAGGCGGGCGAGCTTCTCGACGTGGGTCGGGCCGAAGGTCAGGGGATGGCGGGGGAACTTCGCGAGATTCATGGACGGTCCTCCGGTGGCGGAAAGGGGCTCCACCGCTAACACGGGAGCTCTGAAAGGTGCTCTCGAAGTGAGGCACTCCGATCGCCCACCACCGCGCAAGAAGGCTTTTCCGCGATCGATTTCTTTCGTATTTTTCTGCAATGACGAAAGATTCTCTCACCTCCGAAACCCTCGATCGGACCGACCTTGCGCTGCTGCGCCTGTTGCAGCGGGACGGCCGCATCTCCAATGCCGAACTGGCGGCGAAGGCCAACCTGTCGGCGGCCACCTGCCACCGCCGGACCCGGCGGCTGATCGAAGAGGGATGGATCCGCGAGGTCCGGGCGATCGTCGACCCGGCCCGGGTCGGGCGCGGCGCGCTGGTGATGGTCGGGGTGGTGCTCGACCGCTCGACCCCGGAGAGCTTCGCGCAGTTCGAAGCGGCGGCGGCGGCGCTGCCCTTCGTCATCGACTGCCATCTGGTGGCCGGCGACTTCGACTACTTCCTGAAGATCCGGGTCGGCGACATGGCCGACTTCAACCGGATCCACGGCGCCGAGCTGATCGGCCTGCCCGGCGTGCGCCAGACCCGCACCTTCTTCGTGATGAAGGAAGTGGTCGACGACGCGGCCCTCGACTTCTGACGGCCGGAGACGCGAAAGAGGCGGAAGGGTCTCGCCCGTCCGCCCCACGCTTCGATGTTCGACGCGGCGCCGCTCAGGTCACCGGCGCCGGGTTGAAGACGGTCAGCGAATTGTGCAGGCCCCACTGGTCGGACCACGGCTTCTTGGTGCCGGAGGCGACGTCGAGGATCAGCCGGAACAGCTCCCAACCCACCTCTTCGACGGTCGCTTCGCCGGTGGCGATCCGGCCGGCGTCGACGTCCATCAGATCGTGCCAGCGCTTGGCCAGATCGGTGCGGGTGGCGACCTTGATCACCGGCGCGGCGGCGAGGCCGTAGGGGGTGCCGCGGCCGGTCGAGAACACCTGCAGGGTCATGCCGGAGACCAACTGTTGGGTGCCGCAGACGAAGTCGGAGGCCGGGGTGGCGGCGAAGATCATGCCCTTGGTGGTGACCTTCTCGCCGGGCGCCAGCACCGCCGAGATCGGGCTCTTGCCGGACTTGGCGATCGAGCCGAGCGCCTTCTCGACGACGTTGGCCAGCCCGCCCTTCTTGTTGCCGGGCGACGGATTGGCGGAACGGTCGGTCTCGCCGCCGGCGAGATAGGCGTCGTACCAGGCCATCTCGCGCAGGATGGCGCGGCCGACCTCCTCGTTGACCGCGCGCGGCGTCATCAGATGGACGGCGTCGCGGACCTCGGTCACTTCCGAGAACATCACGGTGCCGCCGGCCCGGACGATCAGGTCGGAGGCGAAGCCGATCGCCGGATTGGCGGTGACGCCGGAGAAGGCGTCGGAGCCGCCGCACTGGACCCCGACCACCAGATCGGAGGCCGGACAGAACTCGCGGGTCCGGCGGTTCAACCGTTCGAGTCGCTCCTCGGCCATGGCGAGGATGCCCTCCACCATCGCCCGGAAGCCGACGAACTTCTCGTCCTGGAGCGAGAGGATGTCGCAGGACGCCGCCTCGGCGGTCTTGCCCGGGAACAGACGCTCGGGCACCAGCTTCTCGCAGCCGAGGCCGATCACCAGTACTTCGCCGCCGAAGTTCGGGTTGAGCGTCAGGTTCTGCAGGGAGCGGATCGGAACGATCGCCGCCGGAGCGTTGATCGCCACGCCGCAGCCGTAGGAATGCGACAGCGCCACCACGTCGTCGACGTTCGGGTATTTCGGAAGCAGCTTCTCCTTGACGATCTTCACCACGTGGTCGACCACGCCGGCGACGCACTGGACGCTCTCGGAGATCGCCAGGATGTTGCGGGTGCCGACCGAGCCGTCGGCGTTGCGGTAGCCCATGAAGCCGTAGCCTTCGAGCGGCGGCAGATCGGGCGCCGGACGGGTGGCGAGCGGCAGGCTGTCGAGGGCCGGCGGTTCCGGCAGCTCGACCATGAACTCGTTGATCCACGAGCCCTTCGGCAGAGCCTTCACGGCGTAACCGATGATCTCGCCGTAGCGGATCACTTCGCCGCCCTCGGCGATGTCGGTGAGCGCCACCTTGTGGCCCTGCGGCACGTCGTCGACCAGGGTCAGGCCGTCGTCGAACACCGTGCCGGCGGGAAGCCCGCCGGAGTTGGCGACGATGGCGACGTTGTCCGTCGCATCGAGCTGAATACGGAGCGGGCGCGCCGCGGCTTGCGTCGTCATCTCTTCCTCCTGGAACGTCGGTGGGCGGGCGTTGCCGGACGCGACACCACGACACGCCCCTCATCCGTCATCGTATGTCTTCGGGCGAGAGAATAGCGATGGTCGGGGCGGTTGCAAGCCGTTCCGGGGACGAACCGGGCGAGTCCGTACTCGTGCCGATGTGGCTGCCACGGAGGCCGCGTCGGTCCTTTCGACGCCGCAAATCGGCGCTTCGATGCAGCAGAGGCTCGCAGATGCGCGGCTGCGGCCCGCGAAGACGGATCGAGCCGTCCACCGGAAGGAACTCCGACCGACCGCTGTGCCCGCACGAACTCACACGCATACCGATCAAATTCATATGATGACTTCGGCACAAAGATCCGACGATCCACAAAGACGGGGTTGCGTCGCGATCGGTTCTCACCGAATCTGCGACTTCCGTCGACGCGGCTCCGATTTCCGCGTCCGCTTCCGATCGCTCCGACGCACCTGCGGGTCGAACCATCCATGACCGCCTCCTCCTCCGCCACCGCTCCCCGGCGACGCAGCCTCGCCGAAACCGTGGTCGGCGAACTCGTCACCCGGATTCGTGCCGGCGTCCACCGGCCGGGCGACCGCCTTCCCACCGAACCGGCGCTGATGGCCGAACTCGGCGTCAGCCGCACCGTGGTGCGCGAAGCGATGTCGCGCCTGCAGGCGGCGGGACTGGTCGAGACCCGCCACGGCATCGGCACCTTCGTGCTGGCCAGCGAACCGTCGACCTCGCTCGACATGGGCACGGTGGTGACCATCCGCGACGTGATGGCGATGCTCGAACTCCGCATCAGCCTGGAGACCGAGGCCGCCGCCCTCGCCGCGCTGCGCCGCGACGACGGCCATCTCGCCACGATGAAGAAGGCGGTCGAGACCTTCGACCAGGAAGTTGAAGCCGGGCGCGACGGCGTCGCCGCCGACTTCGACTTCCACCTGACCATCGCCCAGGCGACCGGCAACCGCTATTTCGAGAGCGTCTTCCGCCATCTCGGCACGACGACGATCCCGCGGACCCGGCTCGACACCGCCCGGATCACGCCCGAGCCCGGCCCTTCCTACCTGCAGCGGACCAACCGCGAGCACGGTTCGATCTACGAGGCGATCCTCAGGCGCGATCCGGAAGCGGCCCGCGCCGGCATGCGGATGCATCTCTCCAACAGTCGCGAGCGGCTGCGCCGGGCGAGCGAAGCGGTTGAGAGCTGAACGCCTTCCTCCGCCCGATCGGCGGCCACTTCGACGGATCCGAACCGCCGGCCGTCACGCCCGACGCGCATCGGCCTTTCGGCGAACGGGGTTGCGGCCCCGGCCGATCGGCGTTCATCCTCCTCTGACGTCCCGGCGCCGCGAACCGCCGCCGGGAGGGGCGTCGCGGGCCACCAGAGCCCGCCGGCCGTCGGGCCGAGACGACCGGCGCCCGAGGGGAGACGACGACATGGCGAGCGACCGGGACATCCTGAAGGCACTGGAATGCCAGATCCTCTGGCACGCCTGCCACATGATCCATGCGGCCAACCACCATCGCGCCAAGAGCGAGATCAAGGTGGGTGGGCATCAGGCCTCGTCGGCCTCGTGCGCGGCGATCATGGCGGCGCTCTATTTCCACGTGCTGCGTCCCGAGGACCGGATGGCGGTGAAGCCGCACGCCGCGCCGATCTTCCACGCCATCCAGTATCTGATGGGCAACGAGCCGCTCGAAAAACTGAAACGCTACCGCGGTCTCGGCGGCGCCCAGTCCTATCCGAGCCGGACCAAGGACGTCGACGACGTCGACGTCTCCACCGGGTCGGTCGGGCTCGGGGTCGCCTTCACCTCGTTCGCCTCGATCGTCCAGGACTTCGTCGCCGCCCGGCCGTGGGCGGAGCGCACCCGCAAGGGCCGGATGATCGCGATCGTCGGCGACGCCGAACTCGACGAGGGCAATGTCTACGAAGCCCTCCAGGAGGGCTGGAAGCACGACCTCCGGAACACCTGGTGGATCGTCGACTACAACCGTCAGAGTCTCGACGGGATGATCGGCGAGGGCCTGTGGGCGCGGATCGAAGCGGCGTTCCGGGCCTTCGGCTGGGACGTGGTGCGGCTGAAATACGGTGCCCGCCAGCGCGCCGCCTTCGCGCAGGCCGGCGGCGAGGCGCTGAAGCGGTGGATCGACGGCTGCCCGAACCCGCTCTATTCGGCGCTGACCTTCCAGGGCGGAGCGGCGTGGCGCAAGCGGCTCTCGGACGACCTCGGTGCGGCGATCGCACCGGTCCTCGAAGCCCACGACGACGCCGCACTCGCCGAGCTGATGACCGACCTCGGCGGGCACTGTCTCGACACGCTGATCGACGCCTTCGACGCGGTCGACCACGACCGGCCAACCGTGTTCCTCGCCTACACGGTGAAGGGTCACGGTACGCCGCTCGCCGGCCACAAGGACAACCACGCGGGGCTGATGACCGAAGCCCAGATGGCCGAGTTCCAGGCCGCGGTCGGGGTCGAGGCGGGCCGCGAATGGGAGCGTTTCGGCGCGATTCCCGATCTCACCGGGGTCGCCGAGTTCCTGGAGCGGGTGCCGTTCTTCAGAGAAGGCCGACGCCGTTTCGCCGCGGCGAAGATCGCCTCGCCCGGCCCGATCGCGCTCGACGACAGGGTGCTCTCCACCCAGGCCGGCTTCGGCAAGATCCTCGACGCGCTCGCCGCCTCCGGCCATCCGATCGCCGACCGGATCCTCACCGCCTCGCCGGACGTCACCGTGTCGACCAACCTCGGGCCGTGGGTCAACCGGCGCGGCCTGTTCGCCCGCGACGTGCTCGCCGACACGTTCCGCGCCGAGCGGATCCCGTCGGCGCAGAAATGGGAGTTCTCGCCGGGCGGCCAACACGTCGAGCTCGGCATCGCCGAGATGAACCTGTTCCTGCTGCTCGGCGCGGCCGGGCTCTCGCATTCGCTGTTCGGCGAACGGCTGATCCCGATCGGCACGGTCTACGATCCGTTCATCTGCCGCGGCCTCGATGCGCTGAACTACGCCTGTTACCAGGGCGCCCGTTTCATGATCGTCGGAACGCCATCGGGCATCACGCTGGCGCCCGAGGGCGGGGCGCACCAGTCGGTGTCGACGCCGCTGATCGGCCTGGCCCAGGACGGGCTCGCCGCCTTCGAGCCGGCCTTCCTCGACGAGTTGTCGGTGCTGATGGACTGGAGCTTCGACTATCTGCAGCGCAACGGCGAGGGCGATCCGGACGAACGGACCTGGCTGCGCGACGAGACCGGCGGCGCCGTCTATCTGCGGCTGTCGACCCGGCCGCTCGAGCAGCCGGCGCGCCGCGAGGGGGCCGACTTCGCCCGCGGGGTGGTCGACGGCGGTTACTGGCTGAGGAAACCGGGTCCCAACGCCGACGTGGTGCTGGTCTATCAGGGCGTGGTGGCGCCGGAGGTGATCGAGGCGGCCGGCCGGATCGCCGGGTTCCGCCGCGACGTCGGGGTGCTGGCGGTGACCTCGGCCGACCGGCTCAACGCCGGCTGGACGGCGGCGCAACGGGCGCGGCGGCGCGGCCGGGGCGATGCGCGCAGCCACGTCGAGACGCTGCTCGCCGATCTGCCGACGCACTGCACGCTGGTCACGGTGATCGACGGGCATCCGGCGACACTGGCCTGGCTCGGCGCGGTCGCCGGCCACCGCACCATCCCGATCGGGGTCGAGCACTTCGGCCAGTCGGGGACGATCGGCGAGCTCTACCGGCACCACGGCCTCGACGCCGACGCGATCGTCTCGGCGGTCGACGGGCTGACCGAGGGCCGGACGATCGGCGAATGGCGGCCGCGAGGAAACCGGGCGGAGTGAACGGCGGACCTTCCGCTCTTCCGCCTTTCGTCGAACCGGGCTAAACCCTCTCCCCGCGGTTCGCTCGCCGGGCGTCTCGCCGCGACGGGAGACGACATGACCGGAACCGCACTGCTGTTCGACCTCGACGGGACGCTGACCGACAGCGATCCGTTGCACCACGCCGCCTTCGCCGAGATCGGCGCGAAGTACGGCGTGACGATCGACGACGAGGCGTTCCGCGTCCACATCTCCGGCCAGAGCAACCGTCGGATCTGCGAGACGCTGTTCCCGCACGTCGACCCGGCGCTGTGGGACGACCTCGCCGACGTCAAGGAAGCCCGGTTCCGCGAGATGGTGATCGGCCGGCTCGGCCCGATCCCCGGGCTCGAAGCCTTCATCGAACGCGAGCAGCGGCTCGGCAGCAGCTTCGCCGTGGTCTCCAACGCGCCGCGCGCCAACGTCGAGACGGTGCTCGAGGTGCTCGGCCTCGACCGGGTGTTCGAGACGATCGTGCTGGGCTCCGAGCTGCCGCGCTCCAAGCCCGATCCGCTGCCCTACCGGACGGCGCTCGACCGGCTCGGCGTCGAGGCGGCCCGAGCGGTCGCCTTCGAGGACGCGGTGCCGGGGCTCCTCGCCGCGGTCCGGGCGGAGGTGGCGACGGTCGGGTTGGAGACCTCGCTCGACGCCGCCGCGATCGCCGAGACCGGGGCGCATCTGGCGATCCCCGACTATCGCGACCCCGCGCTGATCGACTTCGTCGACCGCACCCTCGGCCGGACCGCCTGACGGCGCGGAAGATCCGCCGGGGGATCGCCCCCCGACGGGCCTCCGTCCGCGGCTCAGGCCGAGAGATCGTCGGGCAACAGCCCTTCGGGCAGGTTCTGATAGGCGACCGGCCGCAGGAAGCGGCGGATCGACAGGGTGCCGACGCTGGTCGCTCCGAAGTTGCTGCTGGCCGGCCAGGGGCCGCCGTGGACCATCGAATCGACCACCTCGACGCCGGTCGGATAGCCGTTGACCAGCACCCGGCCGGCCTTGCGCTCGAGGATCGGCAGCAGCGAGCGGGCGACCGCGAGATCGGCGTCGTCCATGTGCAGGGTGGCGGTGAGCTGGCCGGCGAAGCCGAGGGCGAGGCTGCGCATCTCGTCGAGCGAAGCGACGCGGACGACCAGACCGACCGGTCCGAACACCTCCTCGGCGAGGCCGTGATCGGCGGCGAACACCGCCGCATCGGTCTCGAACAGGGCGGGCGCGGCGGCGCGGCCGTCGACGTCCGCCGCGAAGACCGTGCGGACACCGGGGTTGCCGGCGATCCGGGCGCGGCCCTTGCGGCAGGCCGCGGCGATACCGTCGGTCAGCATGATCTGCGGCGCGGTCTTCTCCAGAGCGTCGCGGGCGGCGGCGACGAAACGATCGGCATCGGGGCCGTCGATCACCACGGCGATGCCGGGATTGGTGCAGAACTGGCCGGCTCCGAGGGTCAGCGACCCGGCCCAGCCGGCGCCCAGCGCCTCGGCGCGGTTCGCCACCGCGGCCGGCAGCACGAACATCGGGTTGACGCTGCCGAGTTCGCCGAAGAACGGGATCGGCTCGGGGCGGGCGGCGCAGAGGTCGAAGAGCGCCCGGCCGCCGGCGAGCGAA
Source organism: uncultured Alphaproteobacteria bacterium (assembly GCA_937919435.1). Classification (GTDB taxonomy): domain Bacteria; phylum Pseudomonadota; class Alphaproteobacteria; order Rhizobiales; family Ancalomicrobiaceae; genus Siculibacillus. The sequence goes on from CALFRR010000189.1 coordinate 23,733, forward strand.
CCGGTGAACCCGACCGCCTTGATCCGCGGATGGCCGACCAGGGCCTCGCCGACCTGCCGGTTGCCGCCCTGGATCAGCGAGAAGACGCCGCCGGGAAGGCCGCGGGCGCGGATCGCCGCATGGATCGCCTCGGCGACGACCTCGGCGGTGCCGGGATGGGCGGAGTGGCCCTTGACCACCACCGGGCAGCCGGCGGCCAGCGCCGCGGCGGTGTCGCCGCCGGCGGTCGAGAAGGCGAGCGGGAAATTCGAGGCACCGAACACCGCGACCGGACCGATCGGCCGCTGGATCATGAAGATCTCCTGGCGCGGCACCGGCTTGCGGTCGGGCAGTGCCGGGTCGTGGCGGCGGTCGAGGTGATCGCCCTTGCGGATGTGGTCGGCGAACAGACGGAGCTGGCCGGTGGTACGTCCGCGCTCGCCTTCCAGACGGCCGACCGGCAGACCGGTCTCCTGGGTGCCGATCTCGGTGATCTCGGCGGCACGGGCCTCGATCTCGTCGGCGATCGCCTCGAGGAACAGCGCACGCTCCTCCCGCGAGGTCGCCGACCACACCCAGAACGCCGCTTCGGCGGCCTCGCAGGCGCGATCGACCAGTTCGACCGTGCCGGTGGCGAAGCGATGCGCCGGACCGTGGGCGGGCGACGAGGTGAAGTGCGCCTCGCCATCGATCCATTCACCGGCGACGAGGTGTCTGCCGTGCGGCGTGAAGGCCATCTCGGTTCTCCCGTTGTCCGAAGGGCCTCCACCGGCATCCGCCGGGCGGCCCCTTCCCTGTCGACGACAACATGAATACAGTATGTATGCAAATTCACAACCGCTTCGTCGAAGAAAGGCAGCCGCGATGACCGACACGGTGACGCTTCCCGTCGAGACCCTGACCGCCCGGATCGCGGCGATCTTCGCGAAGGCCGGCCTGACGCCCCCGCAGGCGGAGGCGGTGGCCCGGGTGATCGCCGCCGGCGAGCGCGACGGCTGCCGATCGCACGGCATCTACCGGATCGAAGGATGTCTGCGGACGCTTCGCGCCGGCAAAGTGGTGGCCGACGCCGATCCGGTGGTCGAGGACGACGGTTCGGCGGTGATCCGGGTGGCGGCCGGCGGCGGGTTCTCGCCGCTCGCCTTCGAACGCGGGGCGCCGCTCCTCGCCGAGCGGGCGAAGACGCTCGGCCTCGCCGCGCTGGTGATCAACGACTGTGCGCACTTCTCGGCGCTGTGGCCGGAGATCGAGACGCTGACCGGGCTCGGCGTCGCGGCGATGGCGATGTGCCCGAGCTTCGCCACGGTGGCGGTGGCCGGCGGGACGCAGCCGCTGCTCGGCACCAATCCCTTCGCCTTCGGCTGGCCACGCCCCGGCGCGGCGCCCTACGTCTTCGACTTCGCCACCAGCGTCGCGGCGCGCGGCGAGATCGAACTGCACCGGCGCGCCGGCGAGCCGCTGCCGGAGGGTTGGGCGATCGACGTCGAGGGACGGCCGACCACCGACCCGGAACGGGCGCTGGCCGGGGCGATGCTGCCGTTCGGCGGCCACAAGGGGTCGGCGATCTCGACGATGATCGAGCTGCTCGCGGGAGTGATGATCGGCGATCTGACCAGCCGCGGCGCCCTCGATCGGCTCGGCACCACGGCGCTCGCCCCGAGCCACGGCGAACTGATCCTGGCCTTCTCGCCGGAGCGCTTCGCCGGCGGCCGGCCGGGCGATCCGTTCGCGCGGGCGGAAGGGCTGTTCGAGGCGATCCTCGGCCAGGGCGCGCGATTGCCGTCGCAGCGCCGACGGGCGGCACGGGCGAGATCCGAAGCGGAGGGCGTGCGGCTCACCGCGGCGGAGGCCGAGAAACTGGCGCGGCTGGAACGGCTCGGCCTCGCGGCGCTCGACTGAACGCAGAAAGGCCCGCCGGGGGGGCGGGCCTCTCGTCGCGACGGCTCGGGACCCGGTCGATCAGACGCGGTACGTCTGGACCGCGCCGGGGAGCTTCGACCAGCCGGCGTACCAGGTCTCGAACAGGGCGAGCTGGGCTTCGACATAGCCCTTCTGGCTCGCCGAGAGTGCGTCGGTCTCGTTGAAGTGCAGGGTGTATTCGGCGTCGCCCTTCAGCACCATCATGTGCTTGAAGAACAGGACCAGATCCGGGCCCTCGTCGAAGGAGGAGAGGACGGCGATCGCCGCCTCGAGCTCGAGCGCCCGGACCCGGGCCTCGACGTCGCCCTTCGCGGCGGCCTCGCACAGCGCGACGAGGTGCAGCACCTCCTTCGGCAGGACATTGCCGATGCCGGTGATCGCACCGACCGCGCCGCAGTTGACGAAGCCGTGGAAGACCGCGGTGTCGACGCCGACCATCAGGGTCACTCCGTCGTCGCGGCTGGTGATGTTCTCGGCGGCGTAGCGCAGATCGGCGGGGCCGCCGAACTCCTTGAAGCCGACCAGATTTGGATGCTCGGCGCGCAGCGCGAAGAACAGGTCGGCGCGGGTGGCGAAGCCGTAGTAGGGGCTGTTGTAGATCACCGCCGGCAGATCCGGGGCGGTCGACAGGATCGCCTCGAAATGCGCCCGCTGGGCGCTCGCCGAGGGACCGCGCGAGAGCACGCGCGGGATCACCATCAGACCCTTGGCGCCGACCTTCTGGGCATGGGCGGCATGGGCGACGGCGGTCGCGGTGTTGACCGCGCCGGTGCCGACGATCACCGGGATGCCGGCGGCGGCGAGACGGGCGACGCCCTCCATCCGCTGCGCGTCGGTGAGCAACGGCCAATCGCCCATCGAGCCGCAATAGACAACCGCCGACATGCCGGCGGCGATCAGCTCGGCGCCCTTCTTCACCAGCGCATCGAAGTCGGGGGTGCGATCGGGCCGGCAGGGCGTCATCAACGCCGGAATGCAGCCGGAAAAGATGGTCGACGTCATGTGAGCCTCCTCGGGGCGGAACCGCGACGCCCGATATAGCGCACACTGTATTTTCTTTGTCGACACAAAAATCGGGGCAAGGGATCGGCCGACGGAATTCGTCGCACCGCCGCCGAGACGGAGAGCCCCCGGGACTCGCGAGCGATCCACCGGCGCCGGGAAGTCCGCGAAGGCACGGAGACCGTCCCCCGCCCTTCGTCGCCGGCCGAGGCGAAGCGGCGGAAACCGGGAAGCCGGGTCGCGACGGGCGAACGGACGGTGGGCTTCGGAGGATCTAGAGGGTGATCGACTGGCGCCGGTCACGGGCGATCATCGCCTGGATCTGGCGGACGATCTGATCGGCATGGGCGGTGGCGAGACGATCGGCGGCCTCGACGTCGCGCGCTTCGATCGCCGCGATGAGATCGTCGTGTTCGGCGGCATAGCGCGGCGGCAGACGGTCCTCGAAGGACGAGTAATAGAGCCGCAGGATGCGGCGGCCCTCGTCGAGCAGCCGGCAGAACAGCGAGAGATAATAGGGATTGTGCCCGGCCTCGGCGATCGCCGCGTGGAAATCGCGGTTGGTGGCGATCATCGCCAGCGCGTCCTCGGCGGCGACGGCGCCGGCGAACTCGACCTGTCGCAGGCGGATCTGCTCGAGATCGGCGGGCCGGTGATACTGCGCCGCCAGCCGGGAGGTGACCCGATACATCAGGGTCAGCGCGTCGAAGAAGGTGTGCAGGTTGAGGAAGTCGATGTTGGAGACGACCGTCGAGCGGTTCGGCAGGGTGGTCACCAGCCCTTCGCCGGCGAGCCGGACCAGCGCCTCGCGGATCGGGGTGCGCGACATCGAGAGACGTTCGGCGAGTTGAATCTCGTCGATCGGACTGCCCGGCGGCAGCACCAGATCGAGGATCTCGTCACGCAGGATGTCGTAGACCAGCTTGACGCCCTCGCCGCGCCGGCGCTCGGCGGGGAGCGTCCCCGGCTTGTCGGTCATGGTCGCCTCCACCTGTCGACACGATGCATACTCTCATCGCCGCAGCCGCTCAACCCACAGGCTGCGACAGGCGATCGGCGAGGCAGCGGGCCAACCCCGCCGGGGCGTCCCAGGCCATCGAATGGCCGGCGTCGGCGAGCACCGCGACGTCGACCCCGATCCGCGGCAGGGCTTCGAGGTCGGGATCGGGCAACGAGGCGGCGCCGAAGATCACGGTACGCGGGATCGTCAGAGCCCCGAGCCGGTCGCGCCAGCTCGGCACGTCGCCGTCGACGAGCGAGACCGCGGCACGGTGCACGGCGATCGGCGCCGAGGCTTCGAGGGTCGCCGCCCACATGCCGTTGCCCTCCGCCCGCGCGGCGGCGATCAGCGCGGCGTGGCCACGGGTGACGAAATCCGCCTCGGAGATCGCGGCGATCTTCCGGCTGAACACCCCGCCGCCGGGATCGAGGTTCGGTTCGCCGAGCACCAGTGCCCGGACGCGGTCGCCGAGCCGGTCGGCGGCGACGATCGCCACCGCCCCGCCCATCGAGTGGCCGAACAGATCGATCGGCCCGTCGGTGAGGGTTTCGACGAGGCGCGCGAGGATGCGGGCATGTGCCTGGATCGTGTAGGGGAAGGTCTCGGGGCGGTCGGAGAAGCCGGAGCCGAGAAGGTCGACGAGGATCCGGCGGCGCCCGGCGAGCGCCTGATCGGCGGCGACCGCCGGGAAGTCGGACGACGAGGTGCAGCCGAGGCCGTGGACGAAGACCAGCGGCCGGCCGGCGCCGGCGAGGTCGTGATAACGCAGGACCGCGCCGAGGTCGTCGAGGACGAAGGACCGCATGCGCCCCTCCCGCCGGCCGGGCCGGTCAGTGCTCCCGGATCACCGCCAGGAAGGCGTCGGCGAAGCGGGCGAGCTTGGCCGCGCCGACGCCGTGGATCTCGGCCATCTCGGTCTTCGACGCCGGGCGCTCGCGGGCCAGCTCGATCAGCGTGCGATCGGCGAAGACGACATAGGCGGGCGCATCGAGCTCGCGGGCGATCTCCGCCCGGCAGCGCTTCAGCGCGTCGAACAGCTTCGTGTCGTCGGCGTCAAGACCGAGATCGGCGGCACCGCCGCGGCGGTCGCGCTTCTTCCTGCGCTCGGCCGCGGCTTCGACGGTACGGGCGTTCATCGCGACCTGCCGCTGCCCCTTCAGCACCTCGACCCCGGCGGCGGTCACGTACCACCGCCCGTGGGCGACGACGTCGACCTCGGCCAGGCCGAGCGCCAGAATCTGGCGGAAGATCGCCCGCCACTCCGCCTTGGAATATTCCTTGCCGCAACCGAAGGTCTTCAGCCCGTCGTGACCGAAGCGGGAGATCGCATCGGAGGTCTCGCCGAGCAGGATCGAGACGAGGTGGACCTCGCCGAACCGTTCGCCGGTCCGGACCATCGCGGAGAGCGCCTTCTGGGCGGCGACGGTGCCGTCGAAGGTCACCACCCCGTCGCGGCAGACGTCGCAGTGGCCGCAGGGCTCGCGCGGCTCGGTCTCGCCGAAGTGGGCGAGCAGCGAGACGCGGCGGCAGCGCGGCGTCTCGGCGAGCGCGATCAGGCTCTCCAGCCGGCGCCGTTCGATCCGCTTCTGGTCGTCGGCGGCGTCGCTCTCCTCGATCTGACGGCGGCGCAGCACGATGTCGTCGGTGCCGTAGAGGGTCAGCGTCTCGGCCGGAAGACCGTCGCGGCCGGCGCGGCCGATCTCCTGATAATAGGCCTCGACGCTCTTCGGCAGGCCGGCATGGACGACGAAGCGGACGTCCGGCTTGTCGATGCCCATGCCGAAGGCGATGGTCGCCGCCATCACCACCCCGTCCTCGGCGACGAAGACGTCCTGGTTCTTCGACCGGGTCTCGGCGTCGAGCCCGGCGTGATAGGGCAGCGCCCGATGGCCGGCGGCGCAGAGCGCCTCGGCGATCTCCTCGGTCTGGCGGCGGGAGGTGCAGTAGACGATGCCGCTCGTTCCCTTGCGCGGCGCCAGGAAGTCGAGGATCTGGCGGCGCAGCGAGGTCTTCGGCCGCATCGCCAGGAACAGGTTCGGCCGGTCGAAGCCGTGGACGAAGACGGTCGGTTCGCGCCGGAACAGGCCGGCGACGATCTCGTCGCGGGTGGCGGCGTCGGCGGTGGCGGTCAGCGCGACGATCTGGGGATCGCCGATCGCTTCGGCGAAGGCGCCGATCTCGCGATACTCGGGGCGGAAGTCGTGGCCCCACTGGGAGATGCAGTGGGCCTCGTCGACGGCGATCGAGGTGACGCCGGCGCGGGCCAGCATCTCGCGGGTGTCGGGCCGCGCGAGCCGCTCGGGGGCGACGTAGAGGAGGCGCAGCCGGCCGGCGGCGAGGTCGTCGCGGATGCTGCGGACCTCGTCGAAGTCGATCGAGGAATTGAGCGCGGCGGCCGGGACGCCGTTGGTGCGCAGTTGCGCCACCTGATCGCGCATCAGGGCGATCAGCGGCGAGACCACCACCACCAGCCCGCCGGAGACGATCGCCGGCAGCTGGTAGCACATCGACTTGCCGGCGCCGGTCGGCATCACCGCCAGCACGTCGCGTCCCGACAGCACCTCGGCGACGATGTCGTCCTGCCCTGGGCGGAAGTCGGGATAGCCGAACACCTCGCGCAACGCTCTGCGGGCAGCGGCTAGGTCCGGCGCGACGGGGGGGACGGCGGCCAAGGGGCGGTACTCCGCGGGAGGGGGATCCGAGGGGTAGCCCCGCGGCGTCCTCCCCGTCAACCGGCCGCGGCGATCGGGGGATGCGAACCGACGGGAACCGGAGTGCCCGGGGCGAGCAGCCCCTCCTCGAACAGCCGGCTCCAGAACGCCGCCGGGATCGCCTCCTGGAACCAGGCCATGTTCTGGCGGACGTATTTCGGCCGGCTCAGGCCCACCACGACGGTCTTCACCGCAGGGTGGCCGAACGGGAACTGGACCGCGGCGGCCGGCATGGAGACGCCGAATTCGGCGCAGACCGCGGCGATCCGGCGGGCCCGGTCGATGATCTCGGGCGGTGCCTCACCGTAGTCGTAGTTGCCGCCCTTCTCCGGCGGCTTGACCAGAATGCCGGAATTGAACACGCCGGCGTCGACCACGTCGATGCCGCGCTTCTCCGCCTCGGGCAGGAAATCGGCGAGCGCGCCCTGCTCGAGCAGGGTGTAGCGGCCGGCGAGCATCAGGATGTCGATGTCGGCGTGGCGGGCGATGTCGGCGGCGACGTCCGATTCGTTGATGCCGGCGCCGATCGCCGAGATCACGCCGGCGTTCCTGAGTTCGACCAGCGCCCGGAAGGCGCCGTTCATCGCCGCGGCGAAGTGGCGGTCGAAGTCGACGCCGAGATTGCGCCGGTCGAGATCGTGGACGTAGACGATGTCGATCTTCGGCACGCCGAGCCGGTTCACCGAGCCTTCGAGCGCCCGCATGGTGCCGTCGTAGGAGTAGTCGAGGACGGGCTTCAGCGGCAGCGGCGCCACCCATTGGCCGGGATCGACCGTTTCGCCGGGGCGCGGCGCGACGAGATAGCGGCCGACCTTGGTGGAGAGCAGGAAGTCGCCGCGCGGCCGGCCGCGCAGGAAGCGGCCGAGGCGGTGCTCGGAGAGGCCGTGACCGTAGAGCGGCGAGGTGTCGAAGTAGCGGAAGCCGGCGGCCCAGGCCTCGTCGAGCACCTCCTCGGCGACGGCGTCGGGGATGTTCCAGGTGAGGGTGCCGAGGCCCGAGGCCCCGAAGCCGATGCGGGCGGTCATCGGTTTCGCCGAGGGTGCGCCCGGGCCGGTCACTGCGGCGGAATGCGTGGTCATGCCGGTATCTCCGGAAGGTCGAGGCGATAGAGCGCGATCGCGTTTCCCCCGAAGATCAGGGCGCGGTCGGCGGGAGGAAGCGGGGAGAGGATGGTCCCGAGGGCGTCGAACCATCGGCGATGGCCGCCGGCGAGCTCGCAGACCGGCCAATCGGAGCCGAACACCGCACGGTCGGAGCCGAACCGGCCGAGCACCTCGGCGACGAAGGGAGCGAGATCGGCGAGCGTCCAATGGGCCCAGTCGGCCTCGGTGACCATGCCGGAGAGCTTCACCCAGACCCGGTCGCGATGGACGGCGAGCGGTGCCAGACGCTCGGCCCAGGGGACGAAAGCGTGGCCGCGGATGTCCGGTTTGGCGGCGTGGTCGACGACGAAGCGCAGATCCGGCACCCCCTCGACCGCCCGCAGTGCGGCGGGCAGCTCGCGCGACCGCACCAGCAGATCGTAGACGAGGCCATGGGCGGCGACGGCGGCGAGACCCCGGCGGACGTCGTCCCGGTCGAGCCAGTCGGGATCGGCCTCGTCGTGGACCTGATGGCGGATGCCGACCAGGAAGCGCCCGCCGGGGCCGGCCTTCAGCCCGGCGATCACCGCGGCGACGTCCGGGTCGGTGAGATCGACCCAGCCGACCACCCCGGCGACGAAGTCGGTCGCCTCGGCGAGCCGCAGGAAGCGGCGGGTCTCCTCGACACTGCTCCAGGTCTGGACCAGCACGGTGGCGGTGACGCCGGAGGCGGCGAGTTCGGGGGCGAGGTCGGCGGGCGCCCAGATCCGGCGGATCGGGGCGCAGGGGCCGGAGAGCCAGCCGTAGTCGCCGTCGTCCGGATCCCAGAAGTGTTGGTGGGCGTCGACGATCGGAGGGGACATGATCGTTCTTCCGGCTTTTCGAGCCCTCAATGGGCCTTGGGGCTACGGGCGACGGCGTGGCGGAACCGGGCGAAGACGGTCTCGGGGATCGGCGCGCCGGGGAGGTGGTCGGTCACGAAGAAGGAGCGGCGGACGGTCGCCCGCGCCTCGTCGAGCGAGGAGAGCGCGCCGAGCGCCATCATCTGCAGACAGGCGTTGCCGAGCGCCGAGGTCTCGACCGGGCCGGCGGAGACCGGGACGCCGCAGGCATCGGCGGTGAGCTGGTTGAGCAGCGCGTTGCGACTGCCGCCGCCGATGATCCGGATCCGGGTGAGCGGCCGGCCGCGCAGGATCTCGAGCTCGCCCTTCACCCGGGCGTAGTCGAGGGCGAGGCTGTCGAAGACGCAGCGGGCGATGGCGCCGAGCCCGTCGGGCACCGGCTCGCCGTTCTGTGCGGCGATCGCTCGGATCGCCTCGACCATCGAGGGCGGATCGAGGAAGCGCGGATCGTCGGGGTCGACGACGGTGGCGAAGGCCGGCGCGGCAGCGGCCGCTGCGACCAGATCGGCGAAGTCGGGGGAGCCCAGTTCCTTGCGGATCCGCTGGATCGGCCACAGGCCCATCAGGTTCTTCAGCACCCGGAAACGGCCGCAGACGCCGCCTTCGTTGCCGAAGTTGAAGCGGCGGGCGTCGTCGGAGGTGAACGGGGAGAGGCTCTCCACCCCCATCAGCGACCAGGTGCCGGAGGACAGGAAGGCCTCGTCGGCACTCGCGAGCGGGGCGGCGGCGACGGCTGAGGCGGTGTCGTGGCCGCCCGGCGCGACCACCGCGATCTCCCGGCCCGAGGCGAGACGGCGCGAGCCGACCCGGGTCCCCGGCGCCACCGGCGTCTTCAGGAGCCCGGCCGGCGCACCGACCAGAGCGGTGATCGCCGGATCCCAGTCGTGGGTCGAGAGCGCCAGCATCTGCGAGGTCGTGGCGATGGTGTACTCGTTGGAGATCGCGCCGGAGAGCCGCCAGTGCAACCAGTCCGGCATCATCAGCAGATGGCGGGCGCGGGCGAGCCAATCGGGATGGGCCTCGGCGACCGCGGCGAGCTGGTAGAGGGTGTTGTAGGGCTGGAAGTGGATGCCGGTGCGGGCGTAGAGCTCCTCCGGCGCCATCTTCGCGAAGATCCGGTCCATCATCCCTTCGGTGCGCGGGTCGCGATAGGCGACCGCCGGGCCGATCCGCCGGAGGTCTTCGTCGAGCAGGACGAAGTCGACCCCCCAGGTGTCGCAGCCGACCCCGGCGATCGGGGCGATCGCGTCGGCCTTCTCCACCCCTTCGACGACGTTGGCCTCGATCGCGGCGAGATCCCAGGCCCGATGGCCGGTCTCGGGATCGACGATCGCCGGTGTCTCGAAGCGGTGGGCCTCGGTGAGCGAGATCCGTCCGTCGGCGAGTTCGGCGAGGATCACGCGGCCGGAGCCGGCGCCCAGATCGACGGCGGCGACACGGAAGGGAGAAGAGGCTGAGGTCATGGCGAAAACCGGTGAGGACGACGGAGCGGTCGGCCGCCTCAGGCGACCGGGATCACACCCTTCTTGAGGATGATGTTGCCGTATTTGGCGGTCTCGCCGGTCAACACCACGGCGAAGGCGGAGCGCGTGCGGTCGTAGAAGGCGAAGCGTTCGAGGAAGCGGGTCGCCGGCGCCTTCGGTTCGTGGCGTTCGATCGCGGCCCGGTAGGCGGCGACCACCGTCGGATCGAGCGCGTCGCCTTCGACCGGCGCCATCATCAGGACGGGGTCGGGGACATAGGGGTCGAGCACCCAGAGCGGCAGGATCGCGTCGATCAGCGGGGCGATGCGGATGCCGTCGGCCCTGAGCACCCGGGTGTTGAAGGTCTCGGCCGGGAAGTGGGCGTCGGCGAGGACGAGTTCGTCGCCGTGCCCCATCCGCGAGAGGAGGGCGAGGAGATCGGGCGACAGGAGAGGCGAGATACCGCGCAACATGACCGGACTCCGGAAAGAGGCCCCGTGCCGGCGGACCGGCACGGGCAGGGAGAGACTCACACGGGTCTCGGGAGCAAGGAGAACGGCCGATCGGTCGGCCGAGACCGACGGATCGCCGGAGCAGTCGGCACCGGTCCGCAACCGGACCGGTGCCGGGGAAGCGATCAATAGAGGACGTTCTTGGCTTCCGGCTTGTCGAGGTTGTCCTTGGTGACGAAGACCACGCCGGTGTCGATCGCCTTCGGCACCTTCTCGCCCTTGATCACCTTGATGACGGTCTGGACGCCGAGATAGCCCATCTGGAACGAACCCTGGACGGCGATGCCCTGCAGGGTTCCGTTGCGGACGAAGTCCTGGAGGTCCTGGTTGCCGTCGAAGCCGATCGCGGTGATCTGGCCGGCCTTGCCGGACTGGGCGAGAGCCCGGCCCATGCCGGCGGCGGTCGGCTCGTTGGCGCCGAAGATCGCCTTGAGGTCGGGATTGGCGGCGAGCGTGTCGATCGTCTGGTTGAGCGCGGTCGCCATCTGCGACTGCGAATAGAAGGGGCCGACGATCTGGAGCTTGGAATTCTCCTTGATGTACTTGGTGAAGCCGCCGACCCGGCCGATCTCGGAGCCGACGCCGGCGACGTAGGACATGATCGCCACCTTGCCGGTGGTGCCGGCCTTCTCGATCAGCGCCTTGGCGCAGAGCTCGCCGGCCTTGGCGTTGTCGGTCGACAGGAACGCCTGATAGTACTTCTCGCCGGAGGCCGCGATCGAGCTGTCGATCAGGACCACGGGAATCGAACTCTCCCAGGCCTTCTTGATCGCGGGAACCAGAGCGTCCGGATCCGACGGGGCGAGGACGATGCCGGCGACCTTACGGTTGATCGCGTTCTCGACCATGTTGACTTCGTCGGCGACGTTCGACTCGGCGGCCGGCCCCTGGAACGTGAAGGAATACTTCGACTGTTCCTTGATCGCGGCGGTGGCGCCCTTGTTGACGTTCTGCCAGAAGTTCGAGTTCGAGGTCTTGACGATCACGGCGATTTCGTCGGCGGCGAGCGCCGCGGTCGATGTGAAGGCGAGCAACGTCGCCGCGACGGTTCCCAGAATCAGCTTCTTCATGGTGTTTCCTCCAGATTTTTCGAGACGATGCACGAAAGGGGGACGGACCACGTTCTTGCGGAGATCCGACCCGAGAGGACGGTCGGGGGGCGAACCCCCTTCCCGTCAACGCCGGTTGCGCAGCTGATCGATCCAGACGGTGCCGATGATCACGAGCCCGATGATGATCATCTGGATGAAGCTCGACACGCCGTTCATGTTGAGACCGTTGCGCAGGATGCCGATGATGAAGGCGCCGATCACCGTGCCGGAGATCGTGCCGACGCCGCCGACCAGGGAGGTGCCGCCGATGACGGCACTGGCGATGGCGTCGAGCTCGTAGGCGACGCCTTCGTTGGGTTGCGCCGTGACCAGGCGCGACATCAGCACGCAACCGCTGAGGCCGGCGAGCAGGCCGGACAGCACGTAGGCGCCGATCTTGGTGCGGTCGACGTGAACGCCGGAGAGGCGGGCCGCCTCCTCGTTCGAGCCGATCGCGTAGAGGTGACGGCCGAAGGTGGTCTTGGCCAGCACGATCGCGCAGACGATCGCCAGCACCGCCATCAGGATGACGGCATAGGAGACGCCCGGGAACACCACCTTGGGGAAGCCGTTGGCGCCCTCCTCGACGATCCGCATGAACGAGCCGTTGCCGAGGATGCCGAAGTCGTCGCCGAGACCGGAGACGGCGCGGGCGCCGGTGATCTGCAGGGCGAGGCCGCGGGCGACCATCATCATGCCGAGGGTGGCGATGAACGGCGGCAGCTTCATCCGGGTGATGACGATGCCGTTGACCCAGCCGCAGACGCCGCCGGTGAGGATGCCGGCGATCATCGAGATCGACACGGGGACGCCGGCCTTGGTGGCGAGACCGGCGACGACGCCGGCCAGCGCCAGGACCGAGCCGACCGACAGATCGATGCCGCCGGTGATGATGACGCAGGTCGCGCCGAGCCCGAGGAAGGCGATCGACGTCGTCTGCAGCGCGATGGTGACGCCGTTCGACACCGTCATGAACGCGCTGCTCGTCATCGAGAAGGCGACCACCAACAGCAGAAGTCCGGCCAACGCCGCGAACTTCTGTATGAGGTCCCGCTTGTCGATGTTGTACTTGCGCTCGGGAACACCGGCTTCGGTAATGGCCATGGGACGTCTCCAGAAATTCTTGCTTTCGTTCAGCGGAACATGTGCCTGACGCCGGAGGCGTACTGCATGATCTCTTCCTGTGTGGTCTGCCGCGTCTCCAGGATCCCGGTGACCTCGCCTTCGTGGAAGACCACGACGCGGTCGGTCATGCCGAGGATCTCCGGCAGTTCGGAGGTGATCAGGATCACCCCGATGCCGTCCCGGGCGAGCTCGTCGAGGAGCTGATAGATCGCGAACTTGGCGCCGACGTCGATGCCGCGGGTCGGCTCGTCGAAGAACAGGACGCGGCTGTCGCGGAACAGCCACTTGCCGATGACCACCTTCTGTTGGTTGCCGCCCGACAGGTTCTTGGCGATCTGCACCACCGACGGGGTCTTGACGTTCAGGAGGTCGACGTACTTCTTGGCGACTCGGCGTTCGAGCGGGTGGTCGATGAAGCCGAAGCGGCTGGAGACGGCCTCCATGTTGGCCATCGTGATGTTGTCCTTGACCGACATCTTGACGGCGAGGCCGTTGAGCTTGCGATCTTCGGACAGGTAGGCGATCCCCGAACGGATCGCGTCGATCGGCGAGGCGATCGACAGTTCCCTGCCCTCCAGCACGACGGTGCCGCCGGTCTTCGGATCGGCGCCGAAGACGGCACGGGCGACCTCGGTCCGCCCGGCCCCCATCAGCCCGGCGAAGCCGAGGATCTCGCCGCGCCGGAGATCGAAGGAGACGTTGCGGAACTTGCCGGTGCGGGAGAGGTCGGCGACCTGGAAGATCACCTCCTCGGTCGGGGTCGAGGTGCGCTCCGGGAACTTCTCGTCGAGGCTGCGGCCAACCATCGCGGCGACGATGTCGTCGACGGTGATCGCGGCGAGATCGCGGGTCGACACCCAGCGGCCGTCGCGCATCACGGTGACCCGGTCGACGATGCGGCGCAGTTCGTCGAGCCGGTGCGAGATGTAGACGATGCCGACGCCGTGCGCCTTCAGTTCGTGGATGATCTCGAAGAGACGGTCGATCTCGGCCTCGGTCAGCGACGAGGTCGGCTCGTCCATGATCAGCACCTCGGCGTCGAGCGACAGCGCCTTGGCGATCTCGACCATCTGCTGGCGGGCGACGGTGAGGTTCAGCACCAGCTCGTTCGCCCGGATGCCGACCTTCAGGCGATCGAGGAAGACCTGGGCGTCGGCCTCCATCTTCTTCCTGTCGACGAACCAGCCCTTCTTCGGCTCGCGGCCGAGATAGATGTTCTCGGCGACCGTGAGGTGCGGCACCAGATTGAGTTCCTGGTGGATGATGGTGATGCCGACCGCCTGGGCTTCCTGGATCGAGCCGAAGGCACGTTTCTCGCCCTTGTAGACGATCTCGCCCTCGTCGAGGCCGTAGAGGCCGGTGATCACCTTCATCAGCGTCGACTTGCCGGCGCCGTTCTCGCCGCACAGCGCATGGACCTCGCCGCGCTTCAGATCGAAGGAGACGTCGTCGAGCGCGAGAACACCGGGAAAGCGCTTGGTGATGGCGGTCGCCCGGAGGATCTCCTCGCCGAGGCGGGGCGCCGTCGCGGCGCCCTGGGGTCGAATGACTTCTGCTGACATGGGACCGTCGCCCTTCGTCGGATGAGTCTCGGAACCGGCGGCGGACCGCCGGGAGGAGAGGGACGGGCGCCGTCGCCCGTCCCGGGGCCTCAGCCGTAGAGCGGCCCGAAGGCGGCGCAGGCGCGGTAGTCGGCGCCTTCCGGATCCATCCCGAACAGGCTCCAGGCGCTCGGCCGGAACAGCCGTTCGGGCGCGACGTTGTGCATCGCCACGGGAATCCGGAGCAGCGCGGCGAGCGCGATCAGATCGTCGCCGATGTGGCCGTAGGAAATGGCGCCGTGGTTGGCGCCCCAGGCCGCCATGACGCCGTAGACCGAGGCGAAGGGGCCGGTGCCGGTCAGCCGCGGGGCGAACCAGGTGGTCGGCCAGGTCGGGTTGGTGCGGGCGTCGAGCGTGTCGTGGACGGCATCGGGCAGGGTCGCCGTCTCGCCTTCGGCGATCTGCAGCACCGGGCCGAGACCGTCGACCAGATTGAGCCGGACCATGGTCACCGGCATGCCGCCGCGGGTGGTGAAGTCGGTGGAGAAGCCGCCGCCGCGGAAATAGCCGTGGTCGGCCTGACAGAAGCGGGTCGCTTCCAGGCACCGCTTCTGATCCTCGGGCGTGACCTCCCAGAAGCGCTTGATCCCGGGCCGGCCGTCGACCTCCATCTCGCCGCAGCCGTCGAGGCAGGTCGAGCCGGAGTTGATCAGGTGGATCAGGCCGTTCGCCGCCGTTCCCGTCGGCTTCCAACCGGAGACGCGCTCGATCGCGTCGGCGCTCCAGTAGGAGCGGACGTCGGAGAAGATCTGGGCGCGGCTGGTCAACAGATGGCCGAAGAGCATGCCGACGCCGTTCAGGCAGTCGTTCTCGGTCGCCATCACCAGCGGACGGCGCGGGCCGTTCCAGTCGAAGGACGAGTTCAGGAGGGTCTCCATGAAGTCGCCGTTCGGCATGAAGTCGGTCCAGTGGCGTTGCCCCTGGAAGCCGGCGGCGATGGCGTGATGGCCGGCGGCCTCTTCGGCGAAACCGAGTTCGGCGAGGCGCGGGTTGCCGATCATCAGATCGCGGGCGATCAGCGTCATCTTCACGCAGGTCTCCCACTCGGCGCTCTTCCGCGCGGCGTCGGAGCGGGCTTCCGGCGCGTTCGGATCGAGCCCCTCGACGCAGTTGGCGCGGACCCAGCGAAGCGCCTCTTCGTATTCGACGGGATCGAAGATGCCGAGGGTCAGACGGCGCTGGAACTCGCTCATGTCGACGCTCTCGCAGCGCATGCCGAGCCACTTCTCGAAGAAGCCGGGATCGACGATCGAGCCGGCGATGCCCATCGACACCGAGCCCATGGCGAGATAGGCGCGGCCGCGCAGGGTGGCGACGGCGAGACCGGCGCGGGCGAAGCGCAGGATCTTCTCGGCGACGTCGGCCGGAATCGAGCGGTCGTCGCGGTCCTGGACCTCGGAGCCGTAGATGCCGAAGGCCGGCAGGCCCTTCTGATTGTGGGCGGCGAGCACCGCGGCGAGATAGACGGCGCCCGGCCGCTCGGTACCGTTGAAGCCCCAGACCGCCTTCGGGGTCAGGGGATCCATGTCCATGGTCTCCGAGCCGTAGCACCAGCACGGCGTCACGGTCAGCGACACGCCGACGTTCTCGCGCCGGAACTTCTCGGCACAGGCGGCGGCCTCGGCGACCCCGCCGATGGTGGTGTCGGCGATCACGCACTCGACCGGCCGACCGTCGGGATGGCGGAGGTTCGACGCGATCAGTTCGGCGACCGAACGGGCCATGCCCATCGTCTGGTCTTCGAGGCTCTCGCGGACACCGTTGCGGCGCCCGTCGATGGTCGGCCGGATGCCGATCTTCGGCAGATCGCCGGAAAGGAGACTGGTCATGGCGTTCCTCTGGACTTCGTTGTCGTTCGTTCTTCGGATCGGAATCAGCGGCGCGGCCCGCCCCACACCGGCGGCTCGACCCGTTCGGTGACGGTCTCGTCGATGTCGCCGGCCTGCTTGCCGTAGGTCTTGAAGCGTTCGAGCACGCGGTCCATCTGGGGCGCGTCGAGGACGACGCCGCCGCCGAGCAGCCGGGTGCCGATGTAGACGCGGGCGAGGTTCTCGACCTCCTCGAGCACGTGGAAGGCCTGACCGATCGACTTGCCCAGCGCGATCACGCCGTGGTTGCCGAGCAGGCAGGCGTTGCGGGGCCCCAGCGCCTCGAGCGCGAAGACCGACAGTTCCTTGGTGCCGAAGGGGGCATAGTCGGAGCACTCGATCACCGAGCCGCCGGCGACCGCGATCATGTAGTGGATCGCCGGGATCGGCTGACGGCAGCAGGCGAGGATCGAACAGTGGACGGAGTGCGAATGCAGCACCGCGTCGACCTCCGGCCGGGCCTTCAGGATGTCGAAGTGGAAGCGCCATTCCGAGGACGGGACGCGGTCGCCGTACCAGCGGCCGTCCATGTCCATCTCGACGATCTCCTCCGGCTTCATCACGTCGTAGGGAATGCCGGACGGGGTGATCAGCAGGCCGCCGGGGATGCGGGCGGACAGATTGCCGGAAGACCCGACGTTGAGGCCGGTGGTGTTCATCCGGAGGCAGGTGGCGATCATCTCTTCGCGGATCGCGGCATGTTCGACCATGGATCAGTCCTCGTCTCGAGGCGTCCGTCGCGGGCACGACGAACCCCGCCACCGGATCGGGCGGGATCCGGTGCTTTCGGAAAGGGGGTGAGTTCCGGGTGCGGACACACGGGTCCGCACCGCCGGCATTCTGGGCGCCGGTCGACGGAAATCGGGTTCACTCGGAGAAATGGGCGGCGCGTCGTCTCGGATGCGGCGCTGCCGGCCGTCGGCCTCGTTCGGCCGTCAACCCGCGGACGGGATCCCGCCTCTGATGGCCTCGGTCGCGTTCATCCCTCAACCCTCGATTCTCTGTTGGTGTCGAGTGGTCTGCCGCTCCCGTCCGGCCGTTCGGCGGCGGGAAGCGGTGTCGCCGCCGGCGCGCGGGTCTCGGCCACCAGAACGGTGACCCCGGCGTCGATCAGCATGGCGTGGGCGCGGTCGGAGATGCGGTCGTCGGTGACGAACACGTCGACCTCGCGGAGAGGGCAGACGACGAGGCTGCGGCTCTCCAGGAACTTGGAACTGTCGGCGAGCACCACCAGGCGCTCGGCCTGCTTCATCCGCGCCTGCACCCCGCGCAACGGCAGCGGATCGTCCTCCATGATGCCGGCGGCGGTGACCGCGTGGCAGCCGATGAACATGGTCGAGGCGGCGAGATGGTAGAGCGGCTCGTCGTCGAACGGGCTGAGGCAGATGCCCTGCTCGGGCAGCACTTCGCCGCCGGTCAGGAACACCCGGTTGTCGGTGTGCATGGTCAGATGGGTGGTGACCGGCAGGCTGTCGGTCAGCACCGTCAGGCCCGACGTCGGCAGATACTCGGCGAAGCGGGCACAGGTGGTGCCGCCGAAGACGATGATCGTGTCGGGCGTCGAGACGAGATCCAGCGCCTTGCGGGCGATCGCGTCCTTGGCGTCCATGCTGCGCAACTGATGGTCGCGGAAGAGATAGGACTGCAGCGGCTTCACCCGGGAGGTCAGCACCGGCGCGATGCCGCCGCGGATCTTGCGCAGCAGACCGGCCTCCGAAAGCTGATCGACGTCGCGCCGGATGGTCGCGCTCGATGCATCGACGATCGCCTGGAGGTCCTCCCACGAGACCGCCTCGCGCCCTTCGATGGCCTTCAGAATGAGGTTGCAGCGTTCTTCCTTGAGCATGCGCGCAAGCTAGTCGCGAGCGTCCCCAGCGTCAACACGATCGCGGCGGAAATTTGCAAAACGCATCATCCAACTTTTCAAATCGCATCATCGCATCGCGGGATCCGTCGGATACGACGCGGAATTTTCACTTCGGCGCCTGAAGACGCGCCACTCTGACGCATTCTGCGAACTTTCGGTCTCCGCGCCCCCGTTCCGGCGGGCGGCCGGGAGGACACCGCGACGCGCCGGCGCGGCATCGGCACCGCCGCTGTTCTTTATCGATAAAAAACATTTTGACATCCGATCGACCCGCCCGTCTAACAGGAGCGAGCGATCCTCGCGCGTGCGGATCGAAGACTTCGAACGAAGCCAAGCCAGGAAACCGACCGATGAAGGCTCTGATGATCGAAGGCGTGGAGCGTTGCGCCTTCCACGACGTTCCCGAACCCGTTCCCGGCCCCGGTGAAGTGCTGTTGTCGGTGCACCACGTCGGGCTGTGCGGCTCCGACCTCGCCACCTTCACCGGCCTCAACCCGCTGGTCCAGCTGCCCCGCATTCCCGGCCACGAGATCGGCGCGGAGATCGTCTGCACCGGTGCCGACGTGCCGGCCGAATACACCCCCGGCCGCAAGGTGATCGTGGTTCCCTACACCGCCTGCGGCAAGTGCTCGTCCTGCCGCCAGGGCCGGGTCAACGCCTGCCGCTCGAACCGCACCCTCGGCGTCCAGCAGGACGGCGGCCTCGCCGAGAAGATCGTGCTGCCCTACGGCAAGCTGATCTTCAACGACAAGCTCGAAGCCCGCCATCTCGCGCTGGTCGAGCCGCTGTCGGTCGGCTTCCACGCGGTGCGCCGCGGCCGGGTGACCGGCAGCGACCGGGTCGTGGTGATCGGTTGCGGGATGATCGGCATGGGCGCGATCACCGGCGCGGTGGCGCGCGGCGCGACGGTCATCGCCGTCGACATCGGCGCCGAGAAGGTCGCCATGGCCAAGCGCTGGGGCGCCTCCCACACGATCGACGCGTCGAAGGACGACGTCGTCGCGCGGGTCAACGAATTGACCGGCGGCGACGGCGCCGACGTGGTGATCGAGGCGGTCGGCATGCCCGCCACTTTCACCCAGGCGATCGACATCGTCTGCTTCTCCGGCCGGGTGGTCTACATCGGCTACTGCAAGGCGCCGGTCTCCTACGACACCAAGTACTTCAACATGAAGGAGCTCGACATCATGGGCTCCCGCAACGCCACCGCCGAGGACTTCCAGGCGGTGATCGACTATCTGGAAGGGCTGGACCACACGCCGGACGAATTCGTCACCAAGGTCTTCCCCTTCGAGAAGGCGGCCGAGGCCCTGCCCTTCTGGACCAAGGAACGTGCCTCGACCCTGAAGATCGTCATCGAACGGTGAGACCCGCCGATCTCCCTCGGGACGCCGGCCGATGGGCGCGCGTCGGCGTCGCGAGGGAGCGGAACGGGGCCGTTCCCATGGAGGAACCCCGATGAAATCCCTGGATCAATCCTTCCTCGGCGGACGTCCGCGGCCGACGCCGCGCATCCTGCAGTTCGGCGAGGGCAACTTCCTGCGCGCCTTCGTCGACTGGAAGATCGACCGCCTCAACGAGGCCGCCGGAAGCGACTTCGGCGTGGTCGTCGTCCGGCCGATCGCCGGCGGCAATCCGAAGTTCCTCGACGCTCAGGACGGCGTCTACACGGTGCTGTCGCGCGGCGTCGACGACAGCGGCAAGGCGGTCTCCGAATCGCGCCTCGTCGCCTGCGTCCGCCACGAGATCCCGTCGCACGAGAAGTGGTCGGACGTGCTGGCGCTCGCCCACGACCCGAACATCACCGTCGTCATCTCCAACACCACCGACGCCGGCATCGCCTACGTGCCGACGGTGAAGTACGACGACGCTCCGCAGATCTCGTTCCCCGGCAAGATGACCCGTCTGCTCCACGAGCGCTGGAAGGCGTTCGGCGGCAAGGCCGAGTTCGGCTGGCAGATGATCGCCTGCGAGCTGATCGACCACAACGGCGACGAGCTGAAGCGGATCGTCCTGCAGCATGCGCAGGAATGGGGGCTGGAGGCCGCCTTCGTCGACTGGCTGAAGAGCGCCAACGCCTTCTACAACACCCTGGTCGACCGGATCGTCCCCGGCTATCCGCGGGCCGAGGCCGAAGAGCTGAAGAAGACCCTCGGCTACGAAGACTCCTTCATGACCGCGGCGGAGCTGTTCCACTTCTTCGTCATCGAGAAGAAGGCCGATCAGCCGGCGCTGCGCCTGCCGCTCGCCGACCACGACGCCGGCACCATCGTCACCGAGGACGTCACCCCCTACAAGGCCCGCAAGGTCGCCATCCTCAACGGTGCCCACACCGCGCTCTGCGCCCTGTCGCTGATCGCCGGCATCGAGACGGTCGGCGAGGCGGTGACCACCAAGGCCGGTGCCGCCTTCCTCGACAAGCTGCTCGGCAAGGAAGTGATCCCCTTCCTGACCCTGCCGAAGGCGGAGCTCGACGAGTTCGCCGCCGCGGTGCTGCGCCGCTTCGCCAACCCCTACATCCGCCACCTCTGGTACGACATCAGCCTCAACGGCCTGGTCAAGTATCAGACCCGCAACCTCGACCGGCTGACCGCCTACATCGAGCGTTTCGGCAAGCCGGCGCCGCTCAACACGCTGTCGCTCGCCGCCTGGCTGGTGTTCTACCTCGGCCGCTATCCGGGAGCGGACAAGCTGCCGCCGCGCGACTCCGCCGAGGTCCTGGCCAAGGTAAAGGCGATCGGGGCGCTCGACGACGGCACCGCGAAGGGCCGCGAGGCGATGGTGGCCGCCTACCTCGGCGAGACCGCGTTCTGGGGCCGGTCGATCGACGCGCCGGCGCTGCGCGCCGCGGTGCTCGCCGACTTCGCGCTGTTGACCGAGAAGCCGTTCACCTTCGACCGGCTCGCCGAACTGGTCGCGGCCGCCTGAGGCGACACGCCACGGTGATCGGACGTCCCTCGCCGAAGGGCGGGGGACGTCCCATATCCATCGACAGGATCCCACCGAGGGATCGACAACCATGAGCCGACAGGCCGGCCGTCAGCCTCGACGGTCGCCTCGACCCGAGGGGGTGACGGCATGCCGAGAGTCCTGAAGATCCACAACGACGACACCGTCGCGGTCGCGCTCGAACCGATCGCCGCGGGAACCGAGATCCCCGCCTTCGGTCTCACGCTGGGCGACGAGATCCCGCAGGGGCACAAGTTCGCCCTCGCCGACATCGCCGAGGGCGACAAGGTGATCAAGTACGGCGCCACCATCGGCATCGCCAAGGCGCCGATCGGCAAGGGCCGGCACGTCCACACCCACAATCTGAAGACGGCGCTCGGCGGCATCCTGGAGTACGCCTACTCCGGCCATTCCGCGGCGCAGCCGGGCAACGGCGGCACCGTGCCGACCATCTCCGCCTATGCCCGCGCCAACGGCGACGTCGGCATCCGCAACGACCTGTGGATCATCCCGCTGGTCGGCTGCATCAACGGACTGGCCGGCCGCATCGCCAAGAAGATCGAGGCGGAGGGGATCCTGCCGAAGGACTCGCGGGTCCAGGTGCTCTCCCACCCCTACGGCTGTTCGCAGCTCGGCGACGACCTCGCCAACACCCGCGGCATCCTGCAGAACTACGCCGTCCACCCGAACGCCGGTGGCGTGCTGATCCTCGGGCTCGGCTGCGAGAACAACACCAAGGCCTATTTCTCGGACGGCTTCGCCCCGCCGAACCCGGACCGGGTGAAGTTCCTGATCTCGCAGGAGGCCGGCGACGAGGAGGCGGAAGCGCTGGCGCTGGCCCGCGATCTGGCGAAGCAGATGGCGACCGACGTGCGCACCGAAGTGCCGGCGTCGAAGCTCCGGATCGGCCTCAAGTGCGGCGGTTCCGACGGTTTCTCCGGGATCACCGCCAACCCGCTGCTCGGCGCCTTCTCCGACTGGCTGTGCGGCATCGGCGGCACCACGGTTCTGACCGAAGTGCCGGAGATGTTCGGCGCCGAACAGCTGCTGATGGAGCGCTCGGAGAACCGCGAGGTGTTCGAGAAGACGGTCGCTCTGATCAACGACTTCAAGGAATACTACATCGCCAACAAGCAGCCGATCTACGAGAACCCGTCGCCCGGCAACAAGGCCGGCGGCATCTCGACGCTCGAGGAGAAGTCGCTGGGCTGTACCCAGAAGGCGGGTCTGTCGACGGTCACCGGGGTGCTCGGCTACACCGACCGGCTGGAGAAGCACGGCCTCAATCTTCTCTCGGCGCCGGGCAACGACGGCGTCGCGGTGACCGCGCTCGCCGCTTCGGGCTGTCACATGGTGCTGTTCACCACCGGCCGCGGCACGCCGCTCGGCGGCGTGGTGCCGACCGTCAAGGTCGCCACCAACTCCGGCCTCGCCGAGAAGAAGCCGCACTGGATCGACTTCGACGCCGGCCCGATCGCCACCGGGGCGACCACGGTGACCGGGATCCGCGATTCCTTCGTCGACACGGTGCTGGCGGTGGCGAGCGGCAAGCCGACCCGCAACGAGGTGAACGGGATCGGCGAGATCGTGATCTTCAAGACCGGCGTCACGCTCTGAGCGACGGTCGGTGACGCCAGGGCCGATCCTCGCGCCGCCGACGACCGCACCCGACCGATACGACGAGGCCGTCCCGGTGCCCTTCCGTGGGACCGAGGACGGCCTCTTCGTCGATACCGACGACGATCAACGCCAGGGTGGCGTCAGCAGGATGTCGCAGATCGCGTCCCAGGCACCACGTGCCGTCGGATCGGACGGGATTCCGAGACGGTCGGCGAGGCGGTCGAGGGGTTCCCAGTCGCGCCGACGACGAGCTTCGGCGACGGCTTCGAGCGCATCGTCGGTGCCTCGGCGCCATTCGGAGAGCTCCTGACCCTCGTTGAGGGGTGCGTGGACTGCCATTCCGTGCTTCCTCGTTCGGTGAGTTCGACCGCCCCGCCGCGACGGCGAGGGATCCGGGACGAGCGGACGGGGCGGTCCGCGAAATCCTCGTGGAGAGGGTGGGCCGGCCTCCGCCCGGAGGCGTCCGGCCGGCGATCCGGCGTGGCGGGCGGACGTGTCGCCATCGGCCGTGGAGTTCGCGCGGAAACAGGGAACCCGCACCCGACGCCCGGCTCTCTCCTCCCGTTCGGGAGGCGGCCGTCCAAACCGGCGACCGGGGCGAAATCGAACAAACGGCGCCTCCCGGCACTTTGGGACGATTCCGACTATGCCACCGAATCCAACCCCTGTTGAATGAAAGCTGTTCGTCGTCGATATTCACCGGATGAATAATCGCCGAACCGATCTCAATCTTCTCGCCGTCTTCGACGCCGTCGCCACCTGCGGCTCGGTCTCGGAGGCCGCCGAACGCCTGTCGCTCAGCCAGCCGGCGGTCAGCCACGCGCTGAACCGACTACGGGACCGTCTGGACGACCGATTGTTCGTGCGGGGCCGTGGCGGGTTCCGGCCGACACCGCGCGCGGAGGCGATGATCGGCCCGGTGCGCGAGATCCTCGCGGCGGCCGACCGGATCCTCACCGGCCGGTCCTTCGACCCGGCGACCAGCACGCGCACCTTCAGGATCGGCGCCAGCGACTATTCCAATCTGGCGCTGGTCCCGGATCTGGCGCGCGCCTGTCGGCATGCGGCACCGGGCGTGCGGCTCGAGATGTGGCCGGTCGGCTCGGAGACCTTCGGCGAGCTCGAACGGGGCGAGCTCGATGCGACCTTCTGGGGGGCGGCGGCACCGGAGCCGCCGTGGCGGTCGGTGCCCCTGTTCTCGGAACGGATGATCGGTCTGGTGGGCGCGGCGCACCCGCTGGCCGGCCGGGCGGCGGCGGGACGGATCACCCTCGACGACTATCTGGCCCATCCGCACATCAATCTCTCGCCGAAGAACCCCGGACGCAGCTCCATCGACGTCGCGCTCGAACGGCTCGGGCGGGAGCGGCGGATCGCGGTGGGCACCCAGAGCTTCTCGGCCAATCTCGACGCGCTCGTCGACAGCGACCTGATCGCCGCCGTACCCGAGCGGCTGGCACCGATCGCCCGCCGGCTCGGCCACCTCGTCTTCGACATCCCGCTCGATCTGGCGCCGTTCGCCTATCTCCTGGTCTGGCACCGGCGGACCGACGACGATCCCGGCAACCTCTGGCTGCGCGAGACGATCGCGGGGGCGGGTCTCGGCCGCACCTGAGCCGCTGTCCTCAGCCGGCGTATCTGTCGAGGAAGGCCTCGACCGGCAGGGCGCGGAAATCGGGCAACGCCCGACGCAGCCTTTCGTGGTCCCAGGTCCACCAGGCGAGCGCCTCGATCCGCTCGGCGACGCTCTCGGAGAAACGTCGACGGATCGGTTTCGCCGGATTGCCGGCGACGATGGTGAAGGGGGCGACGTCGCGGGTGACCACCGAGCCGGCACCGACCACCGCCCCGGTACCGATCGAGCGACCGGCGAGGACCACTGCGCCGTGGCCGATCCAGACGTCGTCGCCGATCGTCACCGCGAGGTCGCGACGCCGGTCGAAGAAGGCCTCGTCGTTCGTTTCGCCTTCGAAATAATCCGCGGCGCGATAGGTGAAATGGGCCTGGGTGATCCGCTCCATCGGGTGGTTGCCGGGATTGATCCGGGTGTGGGCGGCGATCGAGGTGAAGCGGCCGACGGTGGTGTAGATGATCTCGGCGTCGTGGACGACGTAGGAATAGTCGCCGAACACGCTCTCGGTCACCTTCGAGCGGGCGCCGATCTCGGTGTAGCGGCCGAGGGTCGAGGCGGTGACGATCGCGGTCGGATCGATGGTCGGGGTCGGCGAGAGCTTCGGCATCGGGGCCTCGGACGGTCAGGCGGGAAACGGCAGTCGGGCGACGATGCGGAACGGCGCGGCGCGGTGGTCCTGGCGGAAGACGGCGATCGCGTCGACGGCGAGCGGACGCGCCACGTCGCCGAAGAGCGCCGCGAGCCCGGCGGCGACGGCGTCGCGCCGGTCGTCGGGAACCGGACCGGTCAGGGTCATGTGGAAACGGAAGTCCTCGAACACCCAGGGGTAGCCCCAGCGGTCGACCGAGGCGACATGGGCGGGATCGCCGAGGCTCGCCACCCGCCGGGCCCGCTCCGTCGCCGAGAGCGGGGCGCGGAACGGCTCGAAGGCGACGACACAGTCGGCGGCGAGCCGGTCGAGATCGGGATTGCGGACATCGGGCGTCAGCGCGACGAAGCTCTTCACCGCCCGGACCGAGAGATCGGGAACCGTGAAGCCGCGCCGGCCGGCGGCGAAGGCCCGGGCGGCCTCGATCAGCAGATCCTCGTCGGTGCCGTCGGCGAGTTCGAACGGCGCCTTCAGGGTGGCGTGGAAGCCGTAGCGG
Source organism: uncultured Alphaproteobacteria bacterium (assembly GCA_937919435.1). GTDB lineage: Bacteria > Pseudomonadota > Alphaproteobacteria > Rhizobiales > Ancalomicrobiaceae > Siculibacillus. The sequence goes on from CALFRR010000189.1 coordinate 49,203, forward strand.
CGCGGCTCGTCGGTCAGCGCCGACCAGTCGGCGGCGTCGCAGGGTGCGGCGTCGGGAAACGGCAGCGCTTCACCGGTCGCCGCGTCGCGGCCGATCACCCGCGAGGCGAGCCGCCAGAGGTCGGCGTCGACGGCGGGGGCGAAGTAGACCGCATGGCGCGGCTTCGCCGGCGCAGCGGCGGGAGCGGCGATCGCGACGAGGAAGGCGGCGACCGCATCGGCGAGTGCGCCGCCGTTGTCGATCACCACGTCGGCGGTGGCGTCGAGGCGACGGGCGAGGCGCTCCTTGCCGGCGGCGTCGCTCGGCCGGGCACGGGCGGCGATGCGGGCGGCGAGGACGTGGCCGGGTGCGGTCACCTCGACCACCACGGTTTCCGGCCACCGGCGGCGGGCCTCGCCGATCACGGTGCGCGAGACGTTGGCGACCACGGTGCGGCCGTGGGCGAGATCGTCGAGGACCGCGGCGGGAATGCCGTAGCGATGACCATGGGCGCCCCAGGACAGGGCGAAGCCGCCCTCCGCCTCGCGAGAGAGGAAGCCCGCCTCGTCGGCGACGTGGTGGTCTTCGGCCGGGCTCGACGGACGGGTCACCACCCGGCGCGGGAAGACGACGCGGGGATCGCCGGTGAGGGCGGTGCGGGCCGCGTCGATCAGCGTGTCCTTGCCGGCCCCCGACGGGCCGACCACCAGGACGAAGCGGCCGGCGCCGGTCGGCTCGGCCGACGTCGG
>CALFRR010000190.1 GCA_937919435.1 uncultured Alphaproteobacteria bacterium
ACCACCGAGATCTACACTCTTTCCCTACACGACGCTCTTCCGATCTCCATCCGAGCGACCCACAGAACGGGGCGATCAGGTGTGTTCATGGGTCCCCTCCGCCACTCCCGCCGCCATCACCGAGCGGGCCTTCTCGGCGGCTTCACGGGCGAAATACTGAATCGCCAAGAGCGCAGAGAAGTCTCTTGCCTTCGTCTCGGCGGCATCGGCGAAAGCCACGATCGCATCCTTGAAGGTCAGAGGCTTCGCACCACCGGAAGGGAAAAAATCCGCCCCCCAAGCCGGCAACTCGGCATCCGTGTCGGTGCAGACGTCGGCCAATCGCTTCCTGAAGTCCGCGAGGCTCCGGGCTCGACGAGCTTCGACGTAGAGGCGGTTCCATTGCGACGGCTTCGGTCCGATGCCTTCTCGACGACCGCGAACGAGACCCGCCGAGGCGTACCAGACTTCCATGTCGCGACAGGCTTCGCGAGCAAAACTCAGCGCCGGATCTCGAGAGGCGGACCGCGACCGTGACAACCAGGCGAGGACGGAAGCCTCTTCCGCAGAAACGTCCACGGGGTCGTCATCGGCCGACTTCATCTTGGCGATCTCCACGGCTCTGGTGAGCGGAGCACCCTCGAGAAGCAGCGGATGGTCGACGACGAACCGACCCAACCCCCGATCCCGACCGGGACCGACCACATCCGGCGTCGAAGCTCGACCACCCGAGCCACCTTCGAACACCAACACGCTTCCTCGGCAGAGAACGGTCTGCTCAGGTTCGTGCATCCCCAGCGCGGAGTTGAAGAAACTGCGTGTCGCCACGCGGAGGAACGATCGATCGGCCCTGAAGACGGCGCCGGCCAACCCGAACCCCTCCGCCGTCGGGACGACCGACGAACAGCCGAACCCGTCGAAGAGAATCGTGTCCGACAGCAGCCAGACGACACGCATGTCCGCCGATGGAGCGCTCGCCTTCCGTGTCTCCGGCGCGCGCCGCGTGACACGCACACGGCCGAACTCGGTGTTGCGCGACCGACCCAGCTTCGGTCCGCTCATGATCGTTTCGTCGATCAGTTCGACGATCTCCGGCTCGACATCGGAATCTATGTCGATCGTCAGGGCGAACTTCTGCCCTCGACAGATTCGATGGTGACCGAAGAGACCACCTTCCTCGACGCGACCGGTCGCTTCGGAAACCGAATTCTTCAGGACATACCGCATGTCGACGCCGAAGACGCCGCCGGAAGCCGTAACATAGGCACCGCGCCATTGCTCCGGCTGTTTCCCATCCATACCGACGAGATGGAGATTGCGAGTGGCGGCGATGCGTCCGGCCTTCGCCACGTCCTTCGGACGGTGGAAAGAGAGAGGAACCGGCCAGCCGGTCTCACCCGTCTCTGCGATCGGCAGCGCATCGTGAAACCTCACGGCTCCGGAATGGAAGACGACGCGCGCGGCCGAACCTAGTCGTCGATAGAGCGCCGCCGCAACAGCACCGCGGACTGCCGCACCGGGGATGTAGTCGAGGCCTGTATGATCCCCCGCGGTCGCGGCGGAGGCGGAGAAGACGGCATCGTCTTCGAGTACCAATTCGAATACGAGGTCCGGCATCATCGAAGCTCCGCGAAACACCGGCCGAAGCCCTTGTTGCGTCCGCCGCCGAACGCCGTCACCAAAACGAGGGACGACGCCACGATGTCTCGCCATTCGTCGGAGAGCCGAGGCCGATCGAGGAGAAGAGCGGCTCGCGCGGCGTCGAACTCGACCGGCGCGGTCAGAATCAGCGGAACCGCGACGCGCAACACCCGTAGTGATCCGGTCGCCGCCACGCCCGACTCGGTCATCGCCGTCGAAGCGATCGTCCGAAAGAGGTCGATCGAGGGATGTCCGCCACTTTCCTTCAGCTTCCGTTTGAAGGAATCGGACAGCTTCGCATCGCGAAACGACAGCAGGCCGAGCCCGGCCCGGCTGGTGTCGGCCGAAGTCCGTGTTCCGACACCGAACAGCGCGTCGATCACCGAAGGGCCGAGATCGTCCCTGACGTCGAGAAGCTTCCGCGCCGCGTCGCGCAGGACACCCTTGATGTGGCGACCCGGCAGGTAGGGATACCCGTCCTCGTCGGTGATTCCCTCCTCATCGACGGCAAACCCCTGCCCCCGTCCGGAGCCCGAGATCCAAAACCCGGAGAAGTCGATTTGGAGCAGCGGCATCAGTTCGTCCTACCCTCGACGGCCGCGATGGCGAGGAGATCGGCGAGCGGCGAGTACCCCTTGGTCGTGACGATCCCCGCCCCGACCGGTTCACCGGTCAGCGCCGAGAGGCGCGTCTCGAAGGCCGCGAGATCGTCTGGAGCCTCCTTCGCCATGATCTTCCGGATCCTGGCCCACTTGCGTCCCGCTTCGGACGGGGCATCGTAGAGGAGCGTCGCCAGTTCGCGCAGCGGTCCCCGCCGGAAGCTCTCCCGTCGAACCACGTCGGCGAGGTCGCGCAATGCGTCCAGCCGCGGAAGCGGCGACGTCTCGCCCGGGCGCGGACAACCGTAGGGACCGAGCGTCAAGATGCCGCCCGAGGTGGACAGATCGTCCCGCTCGATGTCGCCCCAGGGACGGACGAGAGACGCGGCGACGCGATGGAAGGCCAGTGCCGAAGGTACCCGATCCTGCGCACCGCAGGTGGCCTTGGCACGCTCCTTGGCAAAGCCGCAGAGGTCCTCGGCGAGGTCATGGGCATCTGCGAAGGGCTGCCCCTCTCCGACCAACGCGATCCCGGCGCAGGCCGAGAGTGGCGGCGGCGCTCCGAGCCCGAACTTCCCGAAGAGTTCCTCGAGCAACGCAGCGGAGAATTCTTCGAACGCGGTGAGGAAGACTTCGGCGTAGGGCAGGGCGAGATCGCCACGCAACAACACGGTGACGTCGTCGCCGGCCTGGACCAGCGGCCGCATCGGATAGAGGCCCCCGGTCTTCCGCTCGGGGACCACGACGGTGGTGGTGGCACGGATGCAGGCCTTCCGCGTCGCCTCGGCGATCGCCCTGGAGAAACCGGCATGGGCATCGATCCACCGCCGTTCGCTCGGCGACAGGGACCCATCCGATTTGCCGGCCTCGCACTCCAGGCGGTCGGACATCGCCCGGACCACCGAACCGAGTCGGTTGCCGTCGGCATGGAGGACGCCGACGATCCGCGCGCCGTCGCCACCGGTGAACAGATCTTCGATCTTGTAGGGCCAATCGGCGGCGATCGCCCGCTCGCGCTCGACGAAGCGCGCCAGCAGCGTCGTCGCACCCGCCATTCGCCGCTTCGAGAGGAGGGCGGCATCGGCCGGCTCGGTCCGCCCCGGCTCGGCCTTGTCGCGCACCGTGCCGGCGGCAGCGGTGCCGGTGCGCGGCGCCCGCTCGGCGATCGGCGCGACCGGCGGCTCGAATCGCGGCGACAGACCCCGCCGGCCGAGGCTCGCCTCCTGGGCGTCCTTCAACGCCGCCGCCGCGTCGTCGCCCTCTCCGACCGCATCGACGAAGTCGAGCCCGGGCGCCACCGAGGGCAGGGCCAGACGGGTGAGCCGACGCATGTGGTCGGCGCACGCCGCGGCCTCATCACCAGAGAAGACGAGACGGAAAGCACCGGCTGCACGCCGCACGACATGGACGTCCCCCTGTCGCGCGAGCGTACCCAGCAGCCCGTCGAGGAGAGACGTTCCGCGCCCGGGATTGGTGGAGGTCGCGTCACCGGAGATCGCATCGATGACGGCGCTGGCGCCGACGGCGTCTCTGAGGCGCCCTCCGGCCCTCAGATGGGCCTGAATACTCTTGGCTTCGAACAGGTAGGCGGCACGGCGCATCGGATGTCTCCGACCTCGGTGCACGAAAGCTCGCATGCCGCGCGAGCGAGTTCAACCACATTCGTCCGTTGTCGGGCGACGTCGGGGAAAGTCCGACCTTCGAAGCAGGCCGCTTCCATCGCGGAGGGGATGCTGAACCAACCGGAGATATAACGATGTCCATCAGCGATCGTTTTGATCCGCTTCCATCGCGGAGGGGATGCTGAACTCCGCAAGGCTTCGGTAGAAGCTTGTTAAGGTTTTGATCCGCTTCCATCGCGGAGGGGATGCTGAACTGTGCCCGCACCTCCTGTGCGCCCTGGCGCCTGTTTTGATCCGCTTCCATCGCGGAGGGGATGCTGAACCCACCCCAAGGAGACCTTCCCATGTGCAATACGTTTTGATCCGCTTCCATCGCGGAGGGGATGCTGAACGCCAGAAATTCATGAAGCGCTGCTCATTCGCAGAGGTTTTGATCCGCTTCCATCGCGGAGGGGATGCTGAACTCCGATGAAGACGATCATCTACATGTCCGGTTTTGATCCGCTTCCATCGCGGAGGGGATGCTGAACCCCCAAGGAGAAATCAAATGATCGCCCGCGTTTTGATCCGCTTCCATCGCGGAGGGGATGCTGAACCGGCCGGCTCTCGCCGACCGGTCCTTCCGTAGTTTTGATCCGCTTCCATCGCGGAGGGGATGCTGAACTGCTGGAGGGCATCATGGCAGATTGTTACTTGTTTTGATCCGCTTCCATCGCGGAGGGGATGCTGAACGAGAAATCCAATGCAGAACCGCCTCTTCGTCGTTTTGATCCGCTTCCATCGCGGAGGGGATGCTGAACCTCCTGAAAGAAGGAACACCCCATGACCGGGTTTTGATCCGCTTCCATCGCGGAGGGGATGCTGAACAGCAGAAGAAGATGTTGACCAAGACCTATCCGGTTTTGATCCGCTTCCATCGCGGAGGGGATGCTGAACTGGAGAAAACAGATGAATCACACCATCGTTTGTTTTGATCCGCTTCCATCGCGGAGGGGATGCTGAACGTATTGGCGGACACTTCCGCAACACCGACGCAGTTTTGATCCGCTTCCATCGCGGAGGGGATGCTGAACCCCAAGGAGGGGACCATGGACAAGATCGAATTGTTTTGATCCGCTTCCATCGCGGAGGGGATGCTGAACAGAATCTCGATGTCGTTCGCTCGCACTTCCGGTTTTGATCCGCTTCCATCGCGGAGGGGATGCTGAACCCCCAACCCGGAGAGATCTGATGACCGCCGAGTTTTGATCCGCTTCCATCGCGGAGGGGATGCTGAACTTCTCGAGGATCTACCATGAAGAAAACCGAAACCGGTTTTGATCCGCTTCCATCGCGGAGGGGATGCTGAACGATTCTCCATGCGCATGACCATCGCCGCGGGGTTTTGATCCGCTTCCATCGCGGAGGGGATGCTGAACTGAATCAAGAACAGAGGAACATGTTATCAGTTTTGATCCGCTTCCATCGCGGAGGGGATGCTGAACTCCCCCATTGTAGCCGATTGAACGCTCACGTAAAGTTCGGCAGGTTTCCACAGGGTGGAGACATCGGCGGTCTTCCGAGGGCACCGAACCGCTCCGAGCGGCTGGCGGTTCGAAATCATACAAGAAGTACAGTCGGATGTCACGATCCACTGGGTTCAGGTGGCCGAACGACGGGAAAGGAGCGGTCTTCCGCTCGATCGTCGGCGTCCCCGGACTTTCCGCCGGCTGGATGCGAGTCCTCGCCCGCTCGGGGGCGCCTGGCATCGATGGCGTCACCATCGACGGCTTCACCCGGGGGGCGGAAGGACGAATCACCACCCTCTCCGAAGACCTGATCGCCGGTACCTACCGCCCGCAACCACCCCGTATCGTCAAGATTCCGAAGAAGGTCGGCGGTGAACGCATCCTGCGGATCCCCGGCATCCGCGACCGGGTCGCGCAGAGTTCCGCCGCCCTGATGCTGTCGCCACTTTTGGAGCCGACCTTCGAGGACGCCAGCTTCGGCTATCGCCCCGGTCGATCGATCCAGGCGGCGGCGCGCCGGATCGGCGGACTGCATGCCCAAGGGTTCGGCTGGGTGGTCGAAGCCGACATCGACGACTTCTTCGACGAGATTCCCCACGACAAGCTGCTCGCCAAGCTCGTGAAGGTGGTGCCCGACCCGGACGTCGAGGCACTCGTCGGCCTGTGGCTCACCTCCGCCGAACCGGACGGAGTCGGCATCGCACAGGGTAGCCCGCTCTCGCCTCTCCTCGCCAACCTCCATCTCGACGCGGTCGACGAGGCTCTGTCGGGCAGCGAGACGGCCCTCGTGCGTTATGCCGACGATTTCGTGATCCTCTGCCGTTCGCAGGAAACCGCGACCCGGGCGATGGGGCTGGCGATCCGCGTGCTCGCCGAGCAAGGGTTGCGGCTCGACGCCGACAAGACGCGGATCCTTCCCTACGACGAGGGCTTCCGGTTCCTCGGACACCGTTTCGGCGCCGAGGGGATCGTCTACGAATCCGCACCGACGCAGCATCCGGTGACGCCGACGACCACGACGGAGGGCGGCCTCCCTGCCCGGGGCGTTTCGCCGACCGATGGACTGCCGGCGGGCCATCGTCCGGATCCCGTTCCCGACGATACGATCGACGATCTGGCAGAGCCCTGTTTCGGGCGCCATGCGGAGCGGCTGCGCCGGCTCTATCTGATGGGCAAGGGGGTCGGTCTGCGTGTGGTCGGCAGATCTCTGGTCGTCCACGACGGGAGCGAAGCGATCGCCAATGTGGCACCGGCCAGGATCGACCGCATCGAAGTCGGCCCGGCCGCGGCGATCGAAACGGAAGCCGTACGCCATGCACTGCGTCACGGCATCGGGCTCGATCTCGTCGACGGTCGCGGACGCGTGATCGGTCGCATCGAAACCGGGGATCGTCGGCACGGCGGACGGCTTCTCGCCCAGGCGGCGTGCCGGCTCGACGAAACTCGTCGGCTCGCCGTCGCGCGGGCGATCGTCGCAGCGAGGATCCACAACCAGCGAGCCCTGCTGCATCGTCTCAATCGCCGCCGAAAATCCGTTCTCGTCGCGGAGGCGGCCAAGGCGATCGGCCGTACGCTCGGGAAACTCGAGTTCGCCGCGAGTGTGGATCAGGCCCGGGGTTTCGAGGGCGAGGCGGCGCGGCTCTACTGGCCGGCATTCGGTTCGATGTTCGGCAAACATGCATTCGTTCATCGCTCCCGCGCGGGCGACGGGGGGCCGGTCAACGTGGTCCTCGACATCCTCTCGGGCCTGCTCCGCCGCGATCTCGACGGTCAGCTCCTCAAGGTCGGGCTGCACCCGGCCATCGGCTTTCTCCATGCGCAGACCGACGTCGACTGGTCGCTGTCGGCCGACCTGGTCGAGGAGTACCGGGCGCCACTGATCGAGTCGCTCACGGCCTATCTCTTCAACAATCGTCTCCTCGACGAGAGCATGTTCGAGACCGACGATATCGACGGCACTCTCCGCCCCGATGCAGCAACCTACGCGCTGATCATTCGCCAATTCGAAGCCTGGGTCGAACGCCCGATCGTATCGCCGCTCGTCGGTGACACCACGACCTGGCGGGGGCTGATCGAGGACCAACTCGAGCACCTCGCACATGTGCTCGAAGAGGCGGTCGGCGGCAATGTCGTCGACTATCGTCCCTACCGGATGGACTATTGAAGATGGCGGACGATCCGATGCTCACGGTGATCGCCTACGACATATCGAGCGACCGGGCTCGGCGGTACGTGGCCGAGATCCTCGAGGAGATCGGGCTTCGGGTCCAAGAGAGCGTCTTCGAGGCGCGGCTGAGCCGGACCCAATCGGACGGACTGGCCCGACGGTTGCGCAAACACGTCGGCGAAGGAGACAGCATTCGGTTCTACCCGATCGCCGCTTCTCGACGCGAACGGCTCCTCGTCCTGGGAACCGGTGTCGCTGCCGAGGACGGTCCCTTCCTCCTGTTCTGAGGTGTGCCGTGCTGCCGATCGAAACCGGCCGAGAGATCGACCACATGCTCGCCGAACCGATCCACGACATGGGGACGGCGGAGTTCGTCTCGGCGTTTCGCGCGAGGATCGTCCGCGTCACCGTGCGGGGGGTCTGCGCGCCTGACGAAACGGTGTTCCTGGCCGATGCGTTCCGCGGTGCGGTCGGTCACGTCCTTCTCGAGCAGGCCTCACCGGAAGCTCGTGAGGGCATGCCGTGCCCGTGGCGCCCGGCATGCGCCCTCGACGTGCTCTGGCGCGAGCGCCCCTTCACTGCCGGGATGAGCCTGCCGAAACCGGTCAATTTCGCGATCGAGCCGGGCCGAATGTCGACGGATCTGGTGATCCGCCTCTTCGGGTTGGCGCAGGGGTGGTCCACGACGATCGCAGAAGCGGCCGTCAGGGCGGTCAGGAAGGGGATCCGTGCCCGCAACGGCTCGGTCGTGCCCTGCGAGGTCACGGATGTCGGCACCGAGGAGATCGCCGGGTTGTCGGCTCCGCCCGCGACCTTCGCCCGTATCGAGTTTCGCACGCCGTTGCGGTGGCGGTCACAGACGAGCGACGGATTCGACCCCGGTCTCTTTCTGTCGATGTTGGGCAACCGCCTTTCAGGGCTCGCACGTTGGCACGGAGTTCTGCTGCAGGCTCCGTGGCAGGACGTGCGAACCCGTGCGACCGATCTGCGATGGGATCTCGATGCGCTCCATCCGACCGACATGGCACGCCGCTCCGGTCGGCAGATGCGGAATTTCTCGGCCGAGGCGTGGTCGGGGCGAATCGACGTCACCGGCGCGTTCGGCTTCCTTGCCGATCTGTTGCTGCTCGGTTCGCTCTCCGGTGCCGGGTCGAATGCCGCCCTAGGGTTGGGAGTCTACGACTTGGAGTGGTGTTGAACCGCCTCCGTCGGCGCGAAATCGGAATGCGTCGGCATCCGCCGGCCTTGCCACGATCGGCAGCCGTCTCGGCGTGCTTGCGTTTGCGCCATCAAGATCGACGGCATCGTTTTGCCGGCACCGGTTGGGTTTCACACCCACCTGCGGCACCTAGGCGTTACACCTTATTGACGATTTTTGGCTTCATAAACAATCATTACGCGAATTGCGGATGGACGGAGTAAAGACAATGTTCGAAGCCGAATTGGAATGGCATCCAGTTTTCAATTCCAACAAACTGATCGGCATGGTCGCATTTCGTAACAGCAGTGCAGTTATCGTCATTTCATACTACGACGATGGCGACTACGATCAGGATGGTCGTGTGAGCCTTGGGGAGAGAATTGCGTCTTCCATCGGAAGCGTGCTTGGTCTCAGGATTACACCAGACGCTATTTCCACCGTTATGTACTGCGCTTCCTTCGACCCCGAGGTGCAACAGAAAGATCTCGATTTCGCCAGATATGCCTCAATGCACTACTGGAGCGTCCAGGTGGATGCTGTTCGCACGGCAGCTTATAAGTTGTATCTAAATTCCGTGGTATCATCTTCATCCGGCGCACTTGCCGGCCTCGTCACAAGAAACAAAGTTGCCAAGCTAGCGATAAAAAATGGACTAGAAAGAGAATTTGAACAAATGTACAAGTCCTGGGGACCGAGATAATTTATCTGTGCAGATTGATATGGCGCGAACCGAAGTCAGGAAAATTCGATATTACAACAACAGAATTCGAGCGACGATTTGAAATCGTCCAGAAATCGTCCAGCCATCAAATGCCACGATACATTTTGGTGACCCGTCCCACCGCCAAACGCCAGCCCTGCGTTACCCCCCTGGGTCCTATTGACGATTACGTGCGTCCATAGACGGACGACGGCGATGAGGACGAGACCGAGGTAGCTGTCGGTAATCTTGTCGTAGCGGGTGGCGAGGCGTCGCCAGTTTCCGCAGGAGTGGCGCCCCTCTTCACCGCAGCGCCATCCCCCCCTTCACCCCGACCCACACCGCCCCGGCAATGCCGGTCACCGCCAGCGTGACCAGCGCCACCAGCCCTTTCCGCTTCACCTCCTCGGCACTCTCCCGCCATTCCCTCAGCCACGCGAAGTCCTTCTGCATCACCAGCGGATCGGCGGCGTCGATGCCGATCGAGGTCAGGGTCGCCTGGACCGTCGCGGTGATCATTTCGCGCAGCTGCGCCTCGGTGAGGTGGACGATCGGTTCGCTCATCACCCGCCCTTCCCCGCGAATATCGCCTTGACGGTGTGCCCGCCGCCGTAGATCGCCAGCCACAGTCCGGAGAACCCGACGAGGTGGTCGTAGGGGACGGCCTCGATCGCCGCGCCGCTGAGTGCCACGACGACCGGCCGGACAATCGCCGTCCAGGCCCACAGGAACGCGGTGAGCCAGGAGAAGGCGGGACGCCAGCCCCAGGCGAAGAAGCTCGGCCGCGCGGCTTCCGAGGTGGCGAGCGCCGCCGCCATCGCCGCATGGGTCGAGAGCCAGGCCGAGAGGTCGGCCGGGGGCGCCGCCTCCGTCGCCTGCACCGTGCCGGGTTCGGCGGTCACGGCTTCGCCGACCGCGGCCGGCGAGGCTTCCACACCGAGGATCGCGGCGAGGACGCCGCCGACCTGAGCACCGACCGGGCCGCCGAGCGCCGCGCCGATGGTCGGGGCGCCGAGCGCGATCACCTGTTTGCCGAGAGAGGTCCAGTCCATCACGCCCACTCCTCCGTGAGAGTCTTCCACTGCCGGGCCAGGACGAGCCCGGCGACCAGCACGATCGCGAGACCGACCGCGACGACGACCCCGGTCGGGATGCCACTTCCCTCCCCGGCCCCGGTCGAGCCGGCGGTCGCGGTGCCGCCGGCGGCGGCGGTGATCGTCGCGGTCGTCTTCGGGGTGGCGCGGGCAAGTTCGGGAACGGTCGGGGTCGGCACCTCGCGGGAGCGCGCCACGGCGCCCGGGAACACCGTCTGAGCGGTCTTCGCCGCGGCGGCGAGATCGCCCGACCAGAGTTCGCCTTCGGCCTTGCGACGGCGGACGAGGCCGGCGAGCACCTTGCCCGCGGCCTTGTTCCAGCGAGCGAGGCAGGCGGGGACGTCGGCGTCGCGGCCTTCGCGGACGGCGACGCCGACCGAGCCGGCGAGCGCCTTCGGACCGCAGTTGTAGGCGAGGCTGACCAGGGCATCGAACTGGTGTTGCCGCAGCGGCGGAACCCGGTCGCGGGCGAGGCGGTCGACCATCGCCTCGTATCGGGTGAGCGAGGTGATGAAGACCTCGTCGCAGCGCTCGCGGGTCCAGACCGCACCGTCGGCGAGGTCGGAGACGTCGGCGCGAGTGGTGCCCCAGCCGATGGTGACGACGTTCGCCGGACAGCGATAGGCGCGGAAACGCCCGTCGCCGGTCGGCTTCAGACAGGATTCGAAGGCCTGGATCAGGGCGATCCCGGCGGCGGAGGTCTTCATGGGTCTTTCCTCGCAAACGGTGCGAACGAAGACGCCGCCCGGAGGCGGCGTGGGGATCATCGGTCGGGGTCGGGTCTCGTCTCACCCGGGCGCGGCCTTGGCGTCGATGCGGACGGTGTAGCCGCCGCGTTTGCCGTAGCGATGGGTGGCGGTCTCGATGATGAAGCGGAGCCCGTCGAGGCCGGGGCGGACGTCGGCGAAGACCAGCGGCCGGCCGGCGCGCACTGCGACGTCGCCGGGGATCTCGACGGAGACCCGCCCCTCCCCCGACTTCAACTGCCGCGCCTTGGCGGTCGCGGCTTCGTCGGCCTCGGCGACGGAGGGGAACGGATCGGCGATGCGGTAGACGCCGTCGCCGGTCGCGTCACCGTCCACTTCGACTTCGAGGCGCCGGGCCTTGTCGCGGTCGTGGGCATAGGCGACGACCTTGCGGTACTTGCCGCGGTCGGCGATCTCGAAGGAGAGTGAGCCGGTGCCGATGTCGGCGGGGGTCAGGAGGAGCGGCGGCAGGGCGAGCCCCGAGACCGAGGCCCCGGCGCCGCGCTCGGCGAAGACGAGATTGCCGTCCTTGACCGTGAACAGAGCCCCGGCGCGGCGGGCGAGGCGTTCGAGGAAGTGGAGCGCGGATTCGTCCTGCTGGCCGATCCAGTCGAAGGAACGGGTGGCGAAGCGGGCGGCGATCTTCGGGGTGAGGCCGGCCTCGCCGGCGATCTCGGAGACGATCGCGCCGAGGGTGGTCTTCGTCCAGTGGCGCTCGCGCGGGCTCTTCAGGGCACCGGCGGAGAGATCGGCCTCCTTGCCGGAGACCTTCAACCGGTACGGCAGACAGTCGGCGGTGACCTGGTCGACGGTGAAGCGGCCGAAGGACCGCGATCCCGTCTCGAGGTAGCCGAGGGTCGGCACGACGACGGCGCCGCGGCGCGGCAGGGCGAGGAAGACGGGCGGGCCGTCGGCGAGTTCGGCGGAGAAGGTGTCGGAGCCGACGCCTTCGTGGTCGGCGATCTCGAGGGCGATCAGCCGCTCGTAGAAGATCCCGGCGACGGGGGTGCCGTCGACCGTCAGGGTGAACGTCGGGTGCATGGCGTCAGTCCCAGAGGGCGATGGTCGCCGGGGTGGCGGTCGGCGTGGCGACCTCCGGCACGATCACGGCGGTGCCGATCGGCAGGATCGGGCCGAGGGCGGCGAGACCGGGGTTGGCGGCGAGGATCGCCTCGACGACCTCGGCGGTGCGGCCGGCGAGCTTCCAGGCGACGAGATCGACGGTGTCGCCCTGGAGGGTGCGGTGGATGGTGGTCATGGGATCACCCGAAGAGCGAGACGAAGGCGGCGACGATCGCGGCGAGCGCGACGCCGTCGCCGTAGCGCTTCAGCCGGATCGCATAGGCGTTGCGGCGGGCGGTGCCGTCGGCGTCGATGAAGGTGCGATCCTCGTCGACGCCCTGGACGGTGAAGCGCCCGTGGATCAGGCCGGCGGCGGCGTCACCGGAGACGAACATCAGGGCTTCGCCGGAGAGGGCGGCGGCGACGATGCCGTCGAGCGAGGTCTGCCCGCCGTATTCGGCGGGGAAGAGCACGCCCTTGATGGTGATCTCGTCGGAGGTCGGCCCGGTCCACTGCTGCCGGTCGAAGTCCTGGGCGACCTCGAGGGTCGCCCAGGGGGTGGAGACCGAACGGGAGAGGCCGTCGTAGCCGAAGCCGAGGGCTTCGAAGGCGAAGCCGCCGAGCATCATCGAGACCGGACCGGACATGGGGGTTCTCCTCAGACGGTCCCGTCGGCGAAAGCGCCGTCGAGAGCGGTGCGGATGCGTCGACCGAGTTCGTCGGCGACGCTCTCGACCGAACGGCCCTCGGCGATCATGCCGAGGGAGATCGAGATCCCGCCGATCGAGACCGAGCGGGAGGGGACGACCGGAGCGGTGGCGGTCGGGCGCTGGAAGATCGCGTTGGGCGAGACGAAGCCGGCGGCGGCGGGGGTGAAGAGTTCGGGCCCGCGCTCGCCGACGAGATAGGTGCGGCCGGCGGCGACCGGCCCGCCGGCGGCGCGGGCCCCGTCGACGGCCGGAGCGGAACCGGTGGGCGCGGTCGATCCGACCAGGCCGAAGGAGAGCGCATGGGCGAGCGAGGAGGCTTTCGCCGAGAGTTCGCCGAGCTTGCCGGAGAACCAGGCGATCATCGCGTCGACCTGCGCCTTCAGCCCGTCCCAGAGGCCGGTGACCAGGGTGACGCCGGCGGCGTACATCTCGGAGGCGAACGCCGCGACCCGACCGGGGATGGCGGCGATGCCGTCGATGATCCTGGTCGCCATCTCGCCGGCGGCGTTGACCCAACCGGCGACCGCGGTGCCGGCGGCGGTCCCCCACTCCGCCCATTTCTTGCCCGAGGCATCGACCGGCCCGAGCCAGGCGGCGACCTTGTCATAGAGGCGCCCGGCGGCTTCGACGACCGGCTCGATCAGCCCCTTCGCCGGCCCGAGCGCCGTCATGAAGGCGGTGCCGAAGGACGACAGGAAGGTGCCGATACCGGAGAGATTGTTCCAGAGCCAGGTGAAGGCGGCGGCGATCGCCGCGACGGCGGCGGCTGCCAAGAGCCCGACCCCGGAGAGGACGGCGACGGTGCCGAGGAGACGGGCGAAGACCGCGACGACCGAGCCGGCGGCGCGGGCCAGGGTGGCGAAGGTGCCCCCGAGGAAGGCGAGCCCCCCGCCACCGGCGCCGAGAGCGGCGATCCCCATCCGGAAGCGAAGGGCGAGGATCTGGACGACGCCGACGAGACCGGTCGCGGCGTTGCGGAAGGGCACGAAGCCGACCGCGGCGGCGAAGGACGCGGCCTGCGCCAGGCGGGCGAGGCCGAGCGAGGCGGTGAGGCTCGCGACCTGGAGCGAGGTCGCGGCGAAGCCGGCGGTGAAGGCGGCGACGCGGACGGCGAGGAGCCCGCCGGTGAGGAGCGCGAGATTGCGCACCAGGGTCGGGTTGGCCTTCGCGAAGGCGTCGAAACGGCGGACCAGCCGCTCGACCGTGTCGACGACGGAGGAGAGCGCCGGCAGGAGGGCGTTGCCGAGGGTGATCGCGGCGTTCTCGACGCTCGCCGCGAAGCGGGCCTGGAGGGCGGCGGCGGTCTTCATGCGCTCGGCGAAGTCTTTCTCGACCTCGCCGCGGGCCTTCATCGCCGCGTCGCGGATCCGTCGGTACTCGTCGAGATTGGCGAGAAGCGGGCGCAGGAAGTTCTGCACCTGGGCGTCGCCGAAGAGATCGCCGAGCTTCGACATGTCGCCCTTGGTCGCCTTGTCGACGAGGCGGGCGACCATCTCGAAGACGTCGCCGCCGGCGGCCTGGGTCTTCTTCAACTCCTTGCGGATGTCGATGCCGAACTTGGCGAAGTTTTTCGTCGTGTCGGGCGAGACGATCTTCTGGAGGAGGTTGGCGGTGTTGGTGGCGGCACTCGATGCGTCGCCGGCGCCCTTGCGGGCGATCTGGAGGGCGGCGGCGAGCTTGGCGACACCGGCGACGCCCTTCATCTCGAGGGCGGCGGCACCGGCGGTCAGCTGCGGAAAATACTGCGCCATGTCCTTCAGTTCGAAGGCGCCCTCCTTGCCCGACTTCGCCATGGCGTCGAGGGCGAGCAGGAAGTCGCCGGCGGGGACCTTCAGATTGTCGAGGGCGGCGTAACCGGCCTTGGCGAGATCCTCGATCGAGGCGCGATAGGCGGTGGCGGTCTTGCCGATCGGCGCGATCAGCTGCATGGCGCGGGTCGGATCGAGACCCATGCCGGCGAGGAAGTCGACGCCGCCGAGGAGTGCCGTCGCCTTCTGCCCGAGGTCGGGGGCGAGGCGGCGCAGTTCCTCGCCGAGGGCGACCTGGCGCTCGCGGGTGAGGTCGGTCTTCTGACCGAGATCGAGGAGCATCGTCTCCCAGTCGGTCGCCGCGGCGGTCGGCGCCCGGATCGCCCGGGCGAGCGCCCAGCCGGTGGCGGTCATCTCGAGCAGGCCGGAGCGGAACGCGGCGAGGCGCCCGTGGGCCCGGTCGAGGGCGGCGGTGACGCCGTTTGCGAAGGCGGTGATGCCGGTCGCCGAGCGGAGGCGGGCGGCGGCGGAGGCGATGCCGCCGAAGGCGCCGGTGATCGCCCGGGCGGGCGCGCTCACCCGGTCGACCAGCGACATCACGAGACGGGAGGAGAGCTCAGCCATGGTGCTTTCCGTTCTTCGCCGCGATCAGCCGCACCGCGGCGGCGTGGTAGCGGAGGGCGACCTCGACCGGCAGGCGCTCGACCTCGGAGAGCGGGGTCGAGCATTCCGAGGCGATCAGGACGATCACGTCGGTCCATCCGTCGGCGCGGGCGCGTTTCCCAGGAGCGGTTCCAGGCGGGCGGCGACCTCGGCGAAGCGGCGGGCCGAGAGGACCTTCAGGGCGGGGACGGGGACGCCGGTGAGCGAGGAGAACAGCGCCACCGACTTCATGACGTCGCCGGTGAAGGCGTCCATCGCGGCGAGATCGCCGACGTTGGGCTCGCGGTCGACGACGAGGCGGTCGAAGGTTCGGCCGGCATGGGCGAGCGGGGGATCGAGGGGGATCTCGATGGGAAGGTCGATGTCGGGAAGGGTGAGGTCGGGAAGGGTGTGATCGGTCATGGCGGGACGAAACCTCAGACGAGCAGAGCGGACTTGATGGCGCCGTACTGGGAGGTGCCACCGACGACGACGTCGAAGTCGTCGATCTCGAGGATGGGATCGCCGTCGATCTCGAGGCGGTAGGCGTGGACGGCGACGGAATAGTCGTTCTCGGAGACCTCGCCGGGCTTCCAGGTGCCGCCGTTGCCGGACTTCACGAAGCCGCGCAGGTTGAGGACGGCGGAGTGGACGGTGCCGTCCTCGTCGACCAGGGCGCCCGTGACCATGAACGGGGTCTCGGTGCCCGGCGTCAGGCCGAAGAGCTTCAGGATCTGCGGGTCGACGCCGGGCATCTTGAAGCCGAACTCCAGCTTCTCGTAGCCGAGGACGACCTCGCGCGGCTTGACCATGCCGGCGTTGCGCATCTCCTCGACCTTGGCGGTCGGGACGGGGACGGTGATGTCGCCGATCTGGCCGAGCTTCGAGGTGCGATCGGCCCAGAGCATGCAGTTGCGCAGGATGTAGGCGGGGAGCTTGGTGGGCATGGCGGTCTCCGTCAGGCGGCGAGGGTCAACGGGCCGTTCTCGATGGCGCCGCGGACGCGGTCGAGGAGCAGCGTGTAGTAGAGAATGTTGCGGCTGGTGGTGATCCGGATCTGTTCCATCAGGCCGACCGGTTCGAACTCGACGCAGAGGAAGACGTTGCCCTGGACGTTGAGGTCGGGGGTGTTGAGGTCGGAGAGCCAGACGCGACCGCCGAGGATGTCCTCGCTGTTGACGAAGGTCTTGAGTGCGGCGGTTCCGTCGTCGACCAGCATCTTCAGATTGCCGGGGGTGAACTTGCGATCGACATAGAGGAAATAGAGATCCTCGATCGCCTCGTTGACCATGTCGGCGGTGGCGCGGACGCTGTCGAAGACCCAGAGGGCGTTGTCGGTGGCGAGCCGCGAGCCCCAGGTGCGCAGGCCCCCGCGCTCGTTGATCACCGTCGCGACGGCGCGTTCGTTGAGGTAATTGGAATCGTCGGGGTAGGCGACGGTTCGGGCGACCCCGTCGATCGAGCGAATGATCTTGTTGGAGACCGACCCGGAGACGCCCTCCGATCCGGAGACGACCCGGGAGCGGACCCCGGCGAAGACCGGGGCCATGCGGCGCTGAACCGGGACCCCGTCGACGATCTTCAGGGCCTTCGGATCGATGATCAGGATCCGGTCGGAGTTGACGGTGTTGCGGAAGCGGACGGCGGCGGCATCGGTGGTGTTGGGACCGTCGATGTAGGCGCGGGCCCGGATCTTCGGGCAGATGGTGGCGAGCGCCGAGACGAAGGGATTGCCGACGTCGCCGACATGGGCGACGGCGAGCGCTCCGGCGCCGCCGCCACCGGTCAGGGTGACGGTCGGCGGCAGGGTGTAGCCGTCGCCGGCGGCGGTGATCGTGATCGCGACGACCTTGCCGTCTTCGACCGTCGCGACCGCCGCGGCACCGCTGCCGTCGTCGCCGTCCTCGGCCTCGATCACCACGGTCGGGGCTTCGGTGTAGCCGGCGCCGTGGGCGGTGACGGCGATCGAGGTGATGCCGTCCTCGATCCAGGTCCCGGTCTCGCCGGCGGTGACGATCACCCGCGGCTGGAGGCCGAGCTCGGCCTTGGCGCGCAGCGCCGCCCAGAGGCCGGTGCGAGTGGCGGGATTGCCGAGGAGGTTGGCGCGGGTCTCGGCGGGGGTGAGGCCTTCGGCGACCCGGTTGACGATGACGTGGGTGCCGCCCTCGTCGAAGACGGTGAGGACGTCGTCGCGCAGCGTGCCGGCGGCGCCGAGCTCGGCGGCGGCGGTGCGGGAGGTGACGAGGGAGAGGCGGGCGAGCGGGAACGAGGCGGGATCGGCGTCGGGGGCGGTGCCGTTGACGAAGGTGACGCCGTTCTGCTGAACCCGGACGACGGAGGGCGTGTCGGTGCTCTCGGTGAGCGTGACGCCGTGACGATAGGCGAGATCGGCCATGAGGGTGGGTTCCTCGGGAGACGGAGGGCGGTGACGAAACGGCCCGCCGGAGGGGCGGGCCGAGAGGCGATCGGGGGGAAACGGGGGATCAGCGGGCGGCGGCGGCGCTGAAGAAGGCGTCGACGTCGGAGGGGATCGACGTCGGCATCAGAGCGGAAAGAACCGCGGCGAAGGTGGAGTTGTCCCGCTCGTAGGTGCCGGCGGCGAAATCGATCCGCGCGAAGGTCTGCGACGGCTCGGGCATCGCGGCGAGGACCGCCTCGATCGCGCGTGGCGGCGTCGCGGTCGCGGTCATGGCGACGGCCTCCGGGCCGGAGATCGTCCCTTCGGCGAACAACTGGGCGGCGCACTGGCGCCGTGTGATCGGTGGGGGAACCGGGGACGGGTCGTCGTTCGGGACGAAGGGCGCGATCGTCCCGCCGGCGGCGATCCACGACGCCAGTCGGCGGCGCAGATCGGTATCGGGCGGGAGCTTCGCGTCGTCGGCCCAGACGGTGCCGTCGGCCATCGCGATGGCGACGGTGGACCCGAGCGAGGTGTAGGCGACGGTGGTGATCATCTCAGAGCCTCGCATTGGCCACGATCCACGACATCCATGCGGTCGAGGTCGTGTTGCCGACGTTGGAATGAACCGACCCACCCCAGGCAGAGACGATGTCCGTCCCAGGCGTCCCTGTATTCCACATGGACGTTACCGCGGGGGCAGCGCGCATGGGGACCGGCCAGACGACATGGAGGCGCCGGTACGTCGCCCCCTGACAATCCATGAGGCCGATCATTGCCAGACCATTCAGCACGACGTACTGGCGTTGGCATCTCCGCAGGTCTTCAGCAGCTTCCGGGAGTTCCCACGTCGGGACGTCGGTTCCGATGTAGAGCCCGATGTCGGCGATCTCGACGGTATTCGACGTCGAGGCCATGATGTTCGTCTGGGCCGGCGTGGCCGTGTAGTTCCCCGATTGCCAAGCCCCGGTCGCCGTCGTTTGGAACGTCGATCCCGCGGAAAGGCAGATCCTGGCGGACAGGCCGGTCGCATTGTTGTTCCACGTCCCAGCGGTATCGCCAGGAACCACTGCCGTCACGAGCTTGTCGGTTCCGGCCTCACCCGACGAAATCGTGAACGTCGTGACGAAGCTGCGACTGGCGTCGGCGTTCCGGAAAGAAAGCCCGTAGGTCCCGGCCGGAGCATTGATCACGCCGCGCCAGACGAACGGTTTCGCCGCCGATGTTCCGAACCGCAAATCGATGACGTCGATCCCTTCGATCGGAAACTCGACGACATAGGCATCACTCGACGCGATCGATGTGTCGGCCGTCGTCACCGCTGCTCGGAATCTGTAGGGACTGCCTCCCGGTGTCGTCTTCTCGGCCTGAGAACAGGTCAGCACACCGCCGCCAGGAACCGTCACGTAAACGCCATCGAATGCATAGCCGATCGTCGACAGAGCAATCGTCGCGCCGGTGGCCCGGTCATGGCAGATCTGGAACGCCGGGTTCAGATGTCGGTTGCGCAGGCTCGCCTTGCCCTGGACGCCGAGATTGGCCCGGCCCTGGGCGGCCTCGGCCGGGGTCAGGGTCTGCGCCGCGTCGACACGCAGGCGGGCGGCGAGGGCCGCGATCGTCGCGCTCGCGAAGTTCGCGTCGTCGCCGAGCGCCGCCGCCAGTTCGTCGAGGGTGTCGAGCTGTCCCGGCGCCGCGCCGATCAGCCGGGCGAGTGCGGCCGAGACGAAGGCCGTGGTGGCGATCTGGTCGGTCGCGGTGGCGACCGGCGCGGTCGGAGCGGTCGGTGTGCCGGTGAGTGCCGGCGAGGCGACGGGCGCCTTCGCGGCGAGCGCCGTCGCGAGTCCGTCGACCGCGGAGAGCGGCACCGATCCCGTGACGATCTGCTGGACGATGTCTTCGGCCAGCGCCGTATCGGCCTGGAGCTGGGCCAGTGCCGCTCTTGCGGAGACGAGTTCGGGCTCGACGTTGGCGGCGATCGAGGCCAACGCCTGACCGGTGCCGACGGCGATCAGTCCCTCGAAATCCGCCCGGACGCCCTCGAGGGCGCGAAGCCGCGTGCCGATCGAGTTGAAGGCGGCGTTCCAGGCCGCCTCGGTCAGATCCATCGCGTCGGGCGCGGTGTAGTCGTCAGCAGGGCCGGGCAGAACGGACGACATCGTCTCCCTCCCGTTCGATCAGGCGGGCGAGGAGATCGCCGCGCAGGGTGATCTCGCCGAGCGGGCAGAGCCGGATGGCGTCGACCCGGGCGAAGCGGGTGAGTTCGACCCGGTAGGAGACGGTCGGGTCGAGGTCGGCGGCGGTGATCGGGGTCATGGGGTCCTCACAGGGCGTAGAGGGCGATGTTCTGGACGAAGGGCACGTCGGTGACCTCCGTCGTGGTCAGGTCGACCCGGGCGCGGGCCCAGGTGGCGGCTTCGGCGAGAGTGAAGGTGGCGAGGATCGTCCGCTTCTCCGGATTGACGAGGTCGGGGGTGATCACCGTCGCCGAGGGGGAGAGGACGGCGCCGCCGACCACCAGCTTCGGCGAGATCGTGTGCTTCTCGGGGTCGAAGGCATCGACGACGATCTCCTCCTGGATGGTCGTGGTGGCGAGGCCGAAGGCCTGGAGCCTGGAGACCGCGACCATCTCGCCGCGCGGGCGGAAGGTCAGGCCGCGGGCCTTGGCGTCGAGGACCAGCGCCGGCTGGAGATCGGTGGTGCCGACCATCACGGCGCGCAGCCGCACCAGGGCCGGCAGGCCGGCGAGCGCGTTCTCCTCGCCGATCGCGGCGAAGGTCAGCGGCTGCCAGTCGTCGCGGGTCGAGGGGCGGATCTCCCAGACGAGCGAGGTGCCGCCCGACGCCCATCCGGCGGTGAGCAGGCGCAGCTCGGTCATCCCGTTCTCGAGGGTCAGCGGATCGAACTCGACCACGGTGCGGGTCGCCTCGAAACGGGCGGCGTTGATCCGCATGGCGAAGTCGACGTCGGTCGAGCCTTGCGCCCAGGCTCCGTCGGTCGCGGTGAAGCGGGAGCCCTGGGCGTATTTGTTGCCGGCGACGGTCTCCAGCGCGTGGTTGCCGGTGGTCACCGTGAACCAGGCGTAGCGCCGGCCGCTCTCGAGCAGGCTCGGACGGAAGGAGAAGCCGACCCATCCCGTCGCGAGTTCGGCGCGCGAGCGCGAGGTATGGACGATCACCGATCCGAACTGCGGCCGGCCGGTCTCGTCGCATTCGCAGACGAAGAGATGGACGTCGCCGTCGGAGCCGACCCGGGTGAAGGAGAGATCGATCGAGGTGACGATCATCGGCTGGGCGCAGAGGAAGGTCTGGCCGTAGACGGCGCCGTTGACCCCGATCGTCTCGGTGACGTGCTCCCAATAGACGTCGGCGACGGTGTAGGTGACGATCTGGCGGATGCCGCGGAAGACGTGGCCGCGCGAGCCGCCGTCGATCGAGACGACCTCGAAGGTCTCGCCGGCGGCGGTGAACAGGGCGCCGACGGCGAGACCGCCGGTCATCGACCATTCGGCGTTGTTCTCGCAGACCGAGACGGTCGCGCCGTATTCGGTGACGGTGCGCGAGATCTCCCTGCGGACCGCGTTCACCACGGTGTGGACGATCTGGGAGATGTTGACCGAGGAGCCGTCGCCCTCGACGACGATCCGGGGGCTCTCGCTCCAGGCGGGCAGCATCAGGGTGCCCGACATCCGGATCGCGGCCGAGGCCGGATCGAGGAGGGCGAGCCGGGCGTCGCGCTCGGCCGCCCAGGGGAAGCGGACCCCTTCGCGGATCCGGGCGAGCCACGAGGGATCGGCCGTCTCCCAGGCGTCGGTGAGGAGGCCGGCGTCGTACCAATAGGCGCGGGTCTCCTCCGGCATGGCGATCGACCGGCGCAGGATGGCGACGTCGCGCTTCAGCTGGCGGATCACGATCGGCGACGGGATCTCGCCGAGCCGGCTGGCGATGTTGGCGACGTCGGTCTCGATCGTCGAGACGCGGCGGGTGGTGGCGGTGACGCTGCCTTCGAGCAGGCCGACCCGTCCCTCGACCTCGGCGAGGGTCTTGACCCGCGAGGCGTGGTCGAGCTCGACGGCGAGAATGCCGGTGGTCGCCAGTTCGACGAAGGCGAGGCAGCATTCGGTCGCCGCGATGCTCGGGCGGATCGGGGTCGGCGAGGAGAGGCCCTGTTGGATCACCACCTCCCAGCGCCGCACCCCGGTCTTCGGGACGCTCATCTGGACGGTGGCGGCGGTGTCGACGTCGGTCTCGACCATCCGCAGCGCAGGCTTCGTCTCCTCGACGCCGCGCATCAGCAGGGCGACGAAGCGGCGGTCGCCTGCGACCAGCGGCAGATGGACCTGGAGGTCGACGACGGTCGGGGTCTGGTTGGCGTAGACGAGATCGCCGGCGAAGAGCGAGCCGGCGGAGAGCGTCAGCTCGATCGCCGAGGTGGTGGCGATGGCGATGTCGGCCCAGTGATGGGGATAGTCGATGGCGCCGCCGACGATCTCCTCGTCGCCCTCGCGGGCATGGAGCGAGATCGCGTCGAAATCGACGACCTCGGCGATCTCGGCCTCGGCGAACTGGATGGTTCTCGACATCGGAGCCTCTCATTGGGCTCGTGAGGTTCGGACGCGTCCGAACCTCACGAGCGTTGCGGCCTGACCGGCCGACGCCCGTTCGGGCTTGCCTTCGCCCGGGCGGTTCCGATCGGCTCGGAACCGCCCGGGCTCGGTCTCAGAGCTTGGAGCGGGTGACGAAGGCGCCGAGCCGGGTCGACCCGTCGAGCGGCGGCGCATCGGAGAGCCGCAGGCGGCGGCGATGTTCGAAGGAGACGCGGATCTCGGTCTCCGGCGCCTTGGCGGCGCGCAGCGCGACGAGACAGCGCCGCAGCGGCTCGCGGGAGGCGGTGCGGGTCCGCGCCCACCCGACGACGGCCCGGCCGAGGACGAAGGCGCGGGGTGGGGCGAAGGTCGCGACCCGGACGAGACAGCGGGCGAGGAACGGCGGATGGCCGACGGGGGTGCGGCCGAGGACGGCGCGCCCCATCACCCAGCGGGCCGGATGGGCGACGACGTCGACGAGGGCGGCGTCGACATAGCCGAGGAAGCGGATCTCTCCGGCGCGGGTGCCGACCTCCCAGGCGGCGACGAGACCTTCACCGATCACCCGGCGCTTCTTCGCCTCCGGCCAATCGGAGAACCACAGCCGCACCCCGTCGTGGACGGCGAGCCAGGGCAGGAGGTCGACGGGCGCCGTCGCCGGATCGACCGCTTCGGCGATCGGCACCGGCAGGTCGTCGGACATCGCCGCGGCGAGCGCCCGCTCGGCCGGGGCCGAGGCGCCGCGCGGCAGGAGATCGACGGCGGTCATCCCGAGGCCTCGGCGGTGAGAGCCACACGCCCGAGGATCGGGATCGTGTAGGGGGCGGGCGGCAGATCGGCGGTCGGGGCGTCGAGGTCGACGCGGACGATCGAGGCATCGTAGGCGGCACCGGCGAGGAGCATCACCGGCACTTCCGCGCCGATCCGGAGGCGCGCCGCGGCGGCGGCGGTGATCCGGGCTTCGGCGCCGGCCCGCACCGTCTCGGCATCGGGGCCGGCGGCCACGACGATCCGGCCGGCGACGTCGAAGAGACGCCGGGTGGCGCGCAGCACGTCGAGCGCGGTCGCCTCGGGCTTGACCGAGGTCGAGCCGCAGGCGGCGCGGACCACGGCGAGTTCGGCGTCGGTGGCGTCGCGCCCGCCGGGCCCGGAGACGACGAGATCGACGTCGCCGCGGCGACCGTGGACGGCGCGGCCGACGACCGCCGCATGATGGAGCGACGGCCAGGCGGTCATCGCCTCGTAGAGGTAGCGCTCGGCCGAGCCGGCGGCGGGCCGCGAGAAGGCGAGGAGATAGCGGGCGAGAAGCCGCGCGTCGCTCTCCATCACCGCGGGCGCCGTGGCGGTCGCCGGAACGACCACCAGGCGCGTGACGCCGATCCGGGCGACGACCTGGTCGAGATCGGCCCCGGTCGCGGTCGGCGCGAGGACGGCGAGGACGCAGTCGTTGACCCGGCGCCGGTCGAGCAGACGCAGATAGGACCAGGCCTGCGAGGCGACGACGGCGTGATCGGTCTCGAGCGCGCCGACGTCCCATTCCGGCAGGGTCGGATCGATCGCCCGTTCGATCGCCCATCGGGCGGCGAAGCGGGCGAGGAAGGCGCCCTGCAGCGTCTCGTAGTCGAGCGGTTCGATGATCGCCGGCGCCGGCAGGCGGGAGAGATCGATGGTCGCCATGGTCCCTCCGATCGGAGCCGAGTTCGCGGTGTCGCGGTTCAGAGCGTCACGCGCATCGTCGCGTCCTCGGCGACCGACCAGTCGCCGAGATGCCCGCGCGGGAAATAGACCCCGACCAGCGTCAGGCCGATCACCCCGCCGGCCTCGGCCCTGGCGATCGACGCCGAGCGCAGGCGGAAGCGCGGTTCCCAGGCTTCCATCGCCTCGGCCGCGGCCGAATAGACCGCGAGCACCCGCGACCGCGTCAGCTTGGCGTCGACGAGGTCGGGCAGGCGCGAGCCGAAGTCGCGACGCATCACCCGGCTGCCGATCGGGGTGGTCAGGATCACCTCGATCGACTGGCGGACGTGATCCCAGCCGCGCAGGATCGCGCCGGTGCGCCGATCGAAGCCGGTCGAGGTCATGATCCCCTCACCTGCGGCGGACCGCTGATCCCGCCACCGGGGAAGACGTCGGTGTGCCGGTGGTCGTCGCCGATCGAGCGGCGGTTGTGGGTGACCGCGGCGCCGGTGATCGCGACCCGGCCCTCGATCGCGACGTCGCCGACGATCCGCAGGGTCGGGGTGGTGAGTTCGATGGCGGCGTCACCGATCTGGATCCGGCTTCCCCCCAGTGTGATCACCGCCTCCGGCCCGTCGTGCGGGCGCGGATGGGCGGTCGAGGGCACCGACAGGTCGATGATCCCGTCGCCGAGATCGCCGCTCTCGGAGGTGACCGTCACCTGCTCGCCGACGCTCGGCGGGATGTGCGAGCGTATCCCGCCGGCCGCGACCTCCTTCCACGGCATCGCCGGCCCCTCGTAGGGCCGGCCCGCCTGGTCGGAAAAACGGACCACGGCCTTGCCGGCGGCATGATCGACCGAGACGACGGTGCCGGTCCGATTGCGGTTGCGGGCCCGGCGTTCGAGTTCGGCGAGGCGGAAGGCGATCTCGACCATCTGGCCTTCGAGACGGGTGTCGCGGGTCATGCTCCCCCCTCCTCCACCACGACCGCGCCGATCGACGGCGCGTCGGCGGCTTCGGCCCAGCCGAGCGCCCGAGCCTCCTCGACGGTCGCCGCCCAGCGCCGGGCGAGATCGGCCGAGCCCCGTTCCGCATCCTCGCCGAACAGCGCGCGGATCGCCTCGACGATCGGCACCGGGGTCGGGTCGGCTTCGAGCAGGGCGAGGAACTCGGCCCAGACGCCGGAGGGTGACCGACCGAAGGCGGGCTCGGCGATCGGCGCCACGTCGATGGTGATCTGCCGGCCGGCGAGGCGGATGCCGTCGGTGGTGGCGCCGCGCAACGACTTCCAGCGGGGATCGTCGGTGTGGAGCCGCCGCCAGAGTTCGGCCCAGGGGTTCGCCTCGTCGGCGAGCGCCACCGCGATCTGACGTTCGATCAGGTCGATGGTCAGTTCGAGGCCGGCGTCGGTCGGCGGGATCTCCCAGACCGCGTCGTTGACCATGGTCGAGGTGCCGCCGATCTCGATGACGATGGTCAGTTGGTCGACCGGTCGGGCCGGATCGAGGCCGCGTTGGTTGCGGGCGAGGTCGTCGGTGTAGACGACGACGAAGGGCCGGGTCTCGTCCTTCGCCACGGCGTCGACGGCGAGGATCGAGCTGTCGATCACCCGGGTTCCGGCGAGCGTGGTGCCGCGCAGGGCGCGCACCGTGGCGAAGCGATGGGCGAGACGCACCAGGCTCATGTTCGGCCGAGCCTCCAGAGGAGACGGGAACGCCCGTCGCGGTCGATCCGCACCACTTCGAAGGCCGCGCCGCGCTCGGTGAAGAGGACGGCGTCGCCGACCCCGACCGTCCCGGCGCGCGGCCAGGCGCTCGCGTCGATCGCCAGCGCGACGGCCTGGACGCCGACCTGCGCCGTCCAGTCCATCGCCCGGCCGCCCGAGAGGTTGCGTTGCGTGCCCGTCGAGACGATCGGCACGCCGACCGCGTCGAAGGCCGGGCGGGCGGGATCGTCGGCCCTGCCGAACTCGCCGAGGATCTTCGGCTCGATCCGCACCGGCTCGCCGTGCTCGCGGTCGACCGCCCCGCGGACCCGCGCCAGGCGGGCCGCTCGGAGGCTCGTCATCGCCGTCACGCCGCCTTCAGCTTCAGGCGCCGCAGCGTCTTCGGCTGGGTGTTGAGGATGATCGGGTTCGACTGGACCTCGAACTTCGCCCGCTTGGCGGTGCGCTCCTCGTAGGCCTCGCGGTTGTAGCGAGGCAGGCCAGGCGTGTTGACCGTCTCGAAGTAGTCGGCCGGGGCGTAACGGGTGAGCCAGAGACCGGGGACGCCGGTGAAGCCGACCCGCGCCTCGTCGGAGGCGATGAAGGAACCGCCGACCGCGGCGCGCGCCTTCGCCGACGCCCGGTAGCGCTCCCAGACCACCCCGCCGTAGCTGAACCGGTCGGGCAGTTGCCCGCGCAGTTCGACCGCGGCGGCGGTGTTGAGATAGGTCTCGCGCACCTCCGGATGGTCGGTGATCGAGCGGAAGAACTCGTCGCCGCACATCGCGACGATCGCCCCGTAGGCGGTCGCCTCGAGGTCGTCTTCCATCCCCATCCGCAGGACGTCGGCGGCGCGGCGCACCTTGGAGCCGGCGCTCGCCAGATCGAACACCACCGGATCGGGCGCGACCAGGTCGAACTCGCGGTAGATGTCGAGGATGGTGCGGCCCTTGCCGGAGACGATGTTGCCGCAGAGCGCGCCGAGCTTCATCCACTCCTGGGTCAGGTCGAAGTCCCGGAAGTGGCGCCGGGTCTTGCGCTCGACCAGGTCCTGCACCTGCTCGGCCTCGCTCGACGAGCCGAAGGCACGCACCCCCTGGACCTCGTCGGCATAGACCTGCTCGTCGCGCTGGAGGTGGACGGCGTCGAAGGTGCGCAGACCCCGGCCGTCGTGCTCGATCACTTCGCCCGGCCCGCCGCGCGGGCTCGGCTCGACGAGCGCCAGGGACGAGCCCTGCGTCTCCACCTTGATCGAGGTGGTGGTGATCGAATCCTCTTCGAAGTCGAAGGCGGCGCCGACCTGCCCGGGCACCGGCGGTTCCTGATTGGCGAGGTCGGTGAGCGAGGTGAGCGTGAACTCGTCCTCGTTGAAGATGGTCATGTCGGCCATGTGCGGCGGTCCTTGTCTGTTGTCCCGAGGTGCCGCGATCAGCGGCCGATGATCCCGACGTCGGCGAGATCGGCGAGCACCGCCGCCTTCTCCGCGGCGGTGTCGGTGGCGAGGGAGAAGCCGAGCCCGACCGCCTTCACCTCGGCGTCGCGGGTGAGGGCGACGGTGTCGAGGTCTCGGGCCGCGGGAACGACGACGTTGCCGAGGAGCACCGCCCGGGCGGTCTCGCGGCCGTCGTTCGCGGTCGGGTCGTGGGGCACGAACTTGTTCGAGGCGGTGATCCGGCCGAGCACCGCGCCGGCTTCGAGTGAACCGGAGCCGGCGAGGAGCGTGACGACGTCGCGCGAGCGGGTTCCCGACGCTTCGGAGAGGAGGAAGTGGCCGGTGTGACGGCCTTCGGTGACGATGGGCATGGAAGCGACCTTTCGTGAGGGCGATCAGCGGCGGGCGGCGGCGCGCCGGGCGAAGACTGCCTTGGCGTCGAGCGTGGCGACCGGCTTCTTTCCTCCGGTCGGCCCACCGCCGGGGGTGGCGAGATCGGCCGCGGCCTGGCGGCGGGCGGCGTAGGCGGCGGCGTCCCCCTCCCCTCCGGTCTCGGCCTTCGGCGCGGCGGCGAGGGCGGCGAGCGCCGCCTCGGCCGAGAGGTCGGTCTCGAAGGCGAGGTGTCGGGCGAGCGCCTCGCGCCCGCCGGCCGCTTCGGCGGTCGTGATCGCCTTGATCCGCGCCTTGGCGGCGGCGATCGGGTCGGCGGGGGTCTCGGGGGTCGGCGCGGGAGGCGTCGCACCGGAGGCGATCGGCGCGGGGGTCTTCGGGGTGTCGGTCATGGTCGGGTCCTCGATCGAGGCGGAGGGAAGGGTCGCCGTCGCGGTCGGCGCGGCGGCGGGACGGGGAAGCGGTCGCCAACCCCGCGCATCGGCGAGGGTGGCGAGAGCCGTGGGGGCGCGGGCATAGGCGCGGTAGGCGAAGGCGGTCGGCTCGACCGGCGCATCGCTGCCGACGGCGTCGGCGAAGCCCGCCTCGACCGCCTCCTGCGCCGTCATCCAGGTCTCCGCCTTCATCGCCTCGCGCATCTCGGAGGCGGGCCGGCCGGTCTTCTCGGCGTAGATCTCGGCATAGGACGCGCCGAGCCGGTCGAGCTGAGCGATCGACTTCAGATGCTCGGCGGCGGTGCCCCAGGTCACCAGCGCCGGGTCGTGGATCATCAACACCGCGCCGGTCGACAGGGTCAGCCGGTCGCCGGCCATGGCAATGACGCTCGCCGCACTCGCCGCGATGCCCTCGACGACGATCTCGACCCGCCCCTTGTGGGCGGCGAGCGCCGCATGGATCGCCGCGCCGTCGGTGGCGATGCCGCCGCCGGAGTTCAGACGGACCCGGATGTCGGTGGAGCGGCCGACCTCGGCGAGCGCGGTCACCACCTCGGCGGCGGTGAACCCGTCGCCCCACCAGTTGTCGCCGACCGTGCCGGTCAGCACGATCTCGGCGTCGTCGACGATGACGGCCATGAACACCTCAACGAAAGCGGATGCCGCGGGCGAAGCGGCGGCGAGGCACCGGGGCCCCGGAGAGAAGCGCGCAGTCGCGCTGCGTCGCGGCGATCAGACGGTCGAGGGCGTCGAGGTCGGCGGCGAAGTAGCGGACCTCCTCCTCGCCGAACCGGACCGACTGCTCGGCCCGCCCGGTGACGATCGCGGTGCGCAGATCCTTCAGCCGCGCCAGTTCGGCGGCGGGGTCGGTCTCAGCCATCGCGGTCTCCGTTCGGCTTCGGGTCGTCGTCGCCACCGCCTCCGCCCTGGACGCGGCGGAACGGGTTGGGCAGGCCGGCGTCGGCGATCAGCGCCAGTTCGCGGGCCCGCTGTTCGATCACCTCGCGGTAGTCGAGCCCCATCTCGGCGCATTCGTATTCGATGGTCGTGGTGCCGTTCGCCAGCCGCTCGCTCGCCGCCTTCGCCGACTTGGCGTCGTCGGCCGTCGGCTTCGCCGGCCCCTGCCATTCGGCCCAGGTGGCGCGCGCCCGGTTCGCGGCGAAGGCCCGATGGCCGCCCTTGAACGGGATCCGGCCGGTCGCGACCTTCTCGTCGAGCCAGGATTCGTAGACCCCCTGGTAGAGCGGCGCGGCGATCCGCCGGCGCCGCCGCAGCACCACCGGCCAGATCGACGACGTGCCCATCCGGACCGACGAATAGGTCGCATCCGACTGGTCCATCGACAGCGACTCGTAGGTGACCCCGATCGCGCGGGCGAGTTCCCGCCGAAGGTCGGCCGAGAACGGCAGATAGGTCGAAGACGGCGTCTCCGCCGTGTGGATCTCGAGCTTCTCCCCCGGCGCCAGATGCGACACCTGCGGCTCGCCGTCGATCGCGATCCCGCTCGCCTTCGCCTGGTCGAGCCGCGCCCCGAACAACCCGAGGAACTCGGTCTTGAGCCCCTGGTCCATCTCTTCGAGCCGCTCGATCGCGTCGAAGGCCTCGGCACTCGGCTCCGGCGAGGTCAGGGTGACCGCCAGCACCGTCTGGAGGATCGCCGTCGACAGCGTCGCGTCGCCGAGCGTCTCCGCCATCGCCTGGGTCCGCAGCGCCGAGGCGAGCACCGACACGCCGCGCACGTCGGCGCCGTCCCACGGCTCGAAGGCGTGGATCACCAGAGTGCGGTTGTCGGCGTCGCGGGCCGGGCGATCCCGCGTCTCCTCGACACCGCCGGCCCGCACCTTGAACCGATAGGCGGTCGGCCGGCCGTTGCCGTCGTGGAAGACGCCCGAATGGAGCCCGCGATGCTCGTCGGTCTCGCGCACCAGCCGGTGCGGCGAAACCAGCAGGAGCTTGGTTCCCGTCTCGATCCCGTAGGAGCGGCAGGTCGCGGGATCGAAGTGGTCGACGACGCCGATCGCCTCGCCGAAGGCCATGTTGTGGCGCAGCGCCACGTCGGCGAGGGTGGCGAGATCGAACTTGCCGCGGAAGTCGACCTCGTCGGGGTTCTCCGCGTAGCGCTTCCACTCCGCCTCGACCAGACGCACCCAGTCGGAGACTTCCTTTTCGCTCCACCCGAGCCCCGTCAGATCGGGCCGCGCCGAGAGTTTGAGGCCGGTGCCGATCGTGTCGGCGCAGACCTGATCGGAAGCGCCCTTCAGCCGGCCGGAGTTCTGGATCAGGTCGAGCGCCACCGAGGCGAGCCGGTCCCACTGCCGGCGGATGTCGTCGCGACTGTCGACGAGCGGACGCCGCCGCGCCGCCAGGATCCCCGACGGCGTGTCGCGCCCCCACTGCGCCCGGGCCGGGGCACGGGCGGACGATCCCGCCGATGATCCCGCCGGCCGGGCCGGTGGCGGAGGGGATGCGGAGGCACGCCCGAACAGCGCGCGGACCCGGTCGATGATCATCGTCTGCGGCTCCATGCCCGGCGGGCTTCGTCGACCGCGTTCGACCGCGGCGGAACGGATGGTGGGTCGGCCGGCGATCCCGCTTCCGCCGCCGCGACCGTCGCGACCGGCGCGAACAGATCGCGCTGCGCCGCCGGAGGGGCGTGGCGTTCGTCGAGGATCGCCGTCCAGGCGACCCGGTCGAGCCGGTCGATGCCGAGCCCGTTCGGGAAGGCCCCATAGGCGAAGGTGCGGGCGTAGACGGCGAGGTCGAGCGCCTCGTTGGCCCGGCCCTTCAGCCGTTCCCAACGCTGCTCGATCCGACCGCCGGCGCGCTCGTGAGAGACCAGGACCTCGGCGGTCAGCTGACCGGCATAGGCCTCGTCGACGATCTCCCGGGTCAGATGGATCCGGCCGGAGATCTCCTTGCCCTCGGCGAGCGCCTTCAGGGCATGCGACAGCCACGCCTTCGCCGGCCGGGTGTTGACCAGATGGAGCGGCACCTTGAACCGCACGCGACCGTGATGGTCCTTCACCTCCTGCCGCTTCGGCGTGCCGAGGATCGGCGCATCGACGACCGAGCCGCCCTTCAGCGCGCGCCACGGACGCTTGCCGCGCACGAACTCGTAGACCGCCTGGGTGTGGTGACCGCCCGAGTCGATCACCCGGAGGTCGACCGGCAGCATCCGCCCACCGGCATGTTCCCATTCCCGCATGCCCAGCCGATCGAGGTCTTCCCAGGGCTCCGGCGCGAACAGATCGCCGGTGATCACCCCGGCACCGATCAGCCATTGCTCGGGCGAGGCCCCGGTCTCCGGCGGACCGAACCCCCACACCGCCCATTCGAAGCGGTCGTCCTGGGTGTCGACGCAGAGCACCAGCCGGCCGACCGTCGCCGGCACCACGTTGCGCGGGTAGTCCGCCGCCGCCGCGACGATCCGCGCCGGGTCGATCTCCGCCCCTTGCGCGTCCCAGCTCTCGCCGAGCACCAGGTTGGCGAAGGCCTTCTCCTCCAGAGGATCGCCCTGCGCCTTCCAATACTTCTCGGCGATCGTGTCCCAGTCGGTCAGAAGCGACGTCAGCGCGTTGATGAAGTAGCTGGGCTTGCGCCCCGGCCCCGGCGCGGTCGGCTTCCACCGCCCCGCCAACACCATGTCGCGCTGCTGCCAGGCCTCGATCACCGCCCCGCAGCACTCCGGCACGTAGTGGGCCATGTGCGGCGCGTGGCGTTCGAACTTCAGGTTCTCGAAGCGGAAGGCGATCTCCGCGCCGCAGTGCGGGCACGGCATGAACCAGTGCCGCTGATCCCCGGCCGAATAGGCCTTGTCGATCCGCGACGCGCCCTTGTTGGTCGGCGTCGAGATGACGAGTTTCTTCAGCGTGCCCGCCCGCGTGAACGCGGACTGGCGCGCGTCGAGCAGACCCATCGGGTCGCCCTGCTCCTCGATCTCCGCCGGCCACCGGTCGACCTCGTCGGCGAGCGCGAAGCGCACCGTCTTCGACGACAGGTCGGTCGCCGAGTTCGCCCCGGTCAGGATCAACCGCCCGCCGGGGAACTTCTTGACCAGCGTCTTCGAGCCGTCCGCCGCCCGCGAGCGATGCGCCCGAACCCGCCGCGCGATCCGCTTCGTCTCCTTGATCGCCGGGTCGAGCTTGCCTTCGGCGAACTCGCGCGCCGCCGGAATCGTCGGCTGGACGATCATCATGTCGTCGGGACAGCCGTCGATCAGCGACAGGAGCCAGCCGATCCCCATCAGCGACAGGCCGGACTGACCGGATTTCTTGACCGCGATCTCCGTCCACGGCCGGTCGACGCCGAGATTGTCGAGGATCTCCCGCACGTAAGGGGTCAACGTCAGGTCGACCCGTTTGCCCTTGCCCGGCCCGTCCGGCACCACCAGGTGGTCGGCCACCCAGTCGGCCGGCGAGACCTGCGGACGCGGACGAAGACCCGTGGCGAAGGCGCCGGTGAGCAGGCGCACCTCGTCAATCGGGGTCGTCGCCCTCGCCTTCATCGTCGCTCTCGTCGCTGTCCTGGTCGAGGGCCATCAGATCGGCGAGGCGCGTGCAGAGCTCGCTCCCCTTCCTGCGCAGGAAGGCGCCGACCCCGGCACTACCCGCGGTGTGCGCGATCGAGGTCAGCTCCTCGGCCCATTGCTGGAGCGACTGGAGTTCGTTCGCCACCCGCCGGCCCGCCTGTTCGAAGGCGTCGAGCTGCGCCTGCCGGCCGATCAACTCGCCGCGCTCGCGCGCCAGCCGCAGCCGGAGAAGCTCGGCCTGGAGCTGTTCCTTCTCGGTCTTCGCCCCGGTCAACGTGCCCGGGCGGAGGCTCTCGGCCGAGCCAATATCGGTCGGCACTGCCGGCCGCTCGTCGAGGAGGTCGAGGTCGTCCGCCGTCTCGGCGGCGATCTCCGCCAGCAGGTGATCGTCGACCCTCGCCCGCGACAGCCGGAAGGCGGAGCGCGCCTCGTCGAGGTCGACGAACTTCCGCCCCGCGTAGTCGGCGGCGCAGCGCACCCCCGTCTCGTCGTAGACCGGCACCCGGCCCGCCCGGATCGCCTTCGACACCGCCTGTTTGGAGACCGCCATCTGCCGCGCGAACTCGGACGGCGTGAGCATCGCGTCTCCTCCTTCGCATCGTCGGTCGACCACACCGGCCGAGGGTCGCCCCGGGTCAACCCGAGTCAACCCGGTCAACCGGGTCAACCCTGCTCCGAGCCGGAGAAACTGACGGAGTTCCGGGGTGCGGCGGCCCCGCGGGGTGTCGGGAGGCGGCAACGGTCCCTTGACCGGGGGGTATCCCTCGTCAATCCGGCAACAGGCGCCCGATCTCGTGACCGAGCCGGGCCGGAAGGCCGAAGGCCGCCCCCTTGAAAGCGAGCGCCACCTGATCGCGGACCAGCTCATTGGCGATGCCCGGCCCGTAGAGCTTCTCGATCGGCGTCCGGTCGCGGCCGATCCGCACGAAGACGTGCCCGCCCATCACCGGCTTGCGCCCTTTCTCGAAGGACCCGCCGGTGTTGAAGCTGCCAAGGAAGATCCGTCGTTCGTTCCACGGCGCCGCGCTGACCCCCTTCCGGGTCTGACGCGCCTTGAAATACTTCAGCGGCAGAGGCTTGCCGGTGCCGACGATCGCATGTTCGAGGATCGCCCCCGACCCGCTCGCCGAGCCGCCATAGGCCCGCTTCTGCTTCAACCCCGCCGAGATCCGCCCCGACGGGATGCCGGTCTGTCGCACCAGCGCACGCTTCACCGCGGTGAAGGCCTTGGCGCCCTCGTGGTTCAACGCCCGGACCATCGCCTTGCGGGCATCACCCGCCCCCAGCGCGCCGAGGCAGTTGCCGAAGCGGTCGAAGGCGCCACGCTCGAAGTCGAGGACGACGTCGCCCATCGCAGACCCCCAACGAAAAGCCCCGGTCGCTTGCGCGCCGGGGCTCGTGATCTTTTCCACTGTCTCCGGAGCTACACCGCGCCCGTGACGCTTGTCAACTTTTCCGCCGTTTCGCTTTCGACGCTGTGGACGACCTCGGCCCATGGGATCGGCGACGCGAGCGGACCGACCAGCTTTCGCCCGCCGAGCCCGTCGAGCCGTTCGGCGAGGTGACGGAGCGCGGCATGGACGAGGCCGTAGCGGATCCGCCGTTCCAAGGCGCCGGCAGGATCCGGCGTCAAGATCTGTCGGCGATAGGCGCCGGGCCGCGCCCGGTGCCGAACCTTGTCGTATCCGTCGATCTCCGCCTCGACCCAGGCGATCGGCTCGCCCGCCTTGTCCCATCTCACCGCCTGCCGCGTCTTCACCCACCACCTCGCCTTGCCGGAACGGTCGCACTCGTCGACGAGATCGGGCATCTCGCATCGCCAGTCCGGCCAAACCCCGAGGATCGCCGCCGACCGGACCAGCGTCGCCAGCGACGAGCGCAGCACCCGCCGACCGTCGTCGAACCGCGTCGCCAAGTCCCAGGCCCGGGCGACCGCCGCTTCGCCGGCCGCGCCGAAGTCGGGCCATCCCGCCATCGGGTCGTGCTCGTCGCCCTCGGTCACGATCGCCTCGTCGAGCGCCGCCACCGCTTCGGCGACGATCACCGCGTCGGGGTGCGGCATGTCGTCGTCGGGACCCGCGATCGGGCCGGACCCGGCGTCGATCACCACCCCGAGTTCCGCCACCCGGTCGATCATCCCCCACGAAGAGGCGACCGCCGACCCCGGCAGTCCGACCGCCCGCGCCTTCGGCAGTTCGAGCACGAAGGCCCACCGGAGGAGATCCTCGATCCGCTGCATCGCCATCACACCGCCTCCTCGTCGGGGTCCTCGCCGTAGAGTTCCATGATCCGCCGCGCCGAGGCGTAACCCGCCTCGTCCATCCACCGGACCCGCGTCATCTGCCGCCGCTCGCCGTCGCTCGCCCGCTTCCACGCCGCGACGCGCTTCCTTGCCCGCTGCAACATCGGCGGATTGCCGCTCGGGGCGACCGGCGGCGGCGTCCACCGCCGGACCGGCGTGCCATCGTCAGAGATCGCTTCGAACACCGCGTCGAGGCAGAGCTTCAGCGCCGGAAACGACCGGTAGGTGCACTTCCGGCGCAGGAGCTTCACCGCCTCCCGGCCGT
This sequence comes from uncultured Alphaproteobacteria bacterium, assembly GCA_937919435.1. GTDB lineage: Bacteria > Pseudomonadota > Alphaproteobacteria > Rhizobiales > Ancalomicrobiaceae > Siculibacillus. Next base: position 35,135 of record CALFRR010000190.1, read on the forward strand.
GGTCGATCGAGGCGGCGGGCGCGTCTTCGGCGAGCGCCGAGGCGATCGCGACGATGTCGCCCTTCGGCTCGAAACCGAGATCCATCATCGGCCTGATGAAGTGGTCGATCCATTCCTCGGGGCTCATCTCGCCCTCCCGCCGAGCCGTCGCTTCGCCGCGCTGATCGCCTCTTCGATCGACACGACATCGGGCTTGCGACGCGCCGCTCTGTCCCGCTCTTCCCGGATCGCCGACACGAAATACGCCCAGGATTGCGCCGGCTTCGGCATCCGAGACGCCCGATCTCGGATCACCGGCAGGATCTCGGCCTCGAGGTCGAAGCCTTCGGCGATCAGGATCTCGATCGGTCCGACGACGACGAGCGAAGGCGCCGGGTTCGCCTCGTAGCGCGCCGCCTGCCGAAGCCGTGCTTCGAGGTCGGCTCGCTCGTCGGACGCGCCGCTGCCGTCGGCGTGCTCTGAGCCAGTTCCAAGCTGCTGCCTATCAAGGGTACTTACTCTCTGACCTCTGGCTTCTGGCTTCTGAGTAATAGGGGGAGACGAAGGAGACCTTTCCCCCGACCTATTAGGGTGCGGATTTTCTCGTTTTGCATCAGCGGCTTGGGTCCACCGTTTGCTGACCGACTTGGCGCCTTCCTGCGCGGCTTTTTCGTCCCGGATCATTCGGCGGGAGACGACGACATCGTTGCGCAGCCGAGAGAAGACGCCTGCGGTCAGAAGCTCGGCCATCAAGGCGGAGACTTCGTCCGGCAGGCTCCCTGTCATGCGAGCAAGGGCGTCGACCTCCACTTTGCGGCCGTTGAGCAGGAGATGCCCACGAGGCTCGGCTTCGTGCATGAGGCAGAGGCATTCCATGGCGAGACCCCGCGCCGCCAACGAGACGGCGCGAAGCCCCTGATCGCCCCGCCAGTCGCGGGGATAGAACTTCATCCACGGGCGAGAGCTCATCGTCCGGCCCTCCGCCCCAGCCGATACACACGACTACACACGATCACTTGACGACACAAGCTCGCGTGTGTATCCATACACACCTGACACGGGAGCCGGTGATGGGTCGCAGCGAACATTCCAACAAGCGTCGGGACGTCGTGAAGCGCCTTGAAGCGGAAGGATGGGTGATCGTGCGGCGCGGCCCCGGCGACCATGTCCAGTACAAGCATCCGGAGCGACGCGGACGGGTCACCCTCGACACCGGCGAGCGCGACATACCCACCGGAACGCTCCGGTCGATCTACGATCAGGCGGGCTGGGACTGGTGATCCCGGCCCCGAGCCGAACGACGAACCGGCAAGGAGGCGACCATGCAGACCCACACCCTCGCCCTGGTCCACCGGGACGGCGACACCTTCGGCATCAGCTTCCCGGATTTCCCCGGTTGCATCTCGACCGCATCGAACTTCGACGAGGTCGTCGAGCGCGGGCGACAGGCGCTCGCGCTGCACATCGAAGGCATGGTCGAAGACGGTGAACCGATGCCGATGATGCGGACCGGAGCCGACCTCCTCGGCAGCGAGCGGGCACGTGACGCGGCGGTCGTGGCAGTTCCGGTCGACCTGCCCGGCAAGGCGGTGCGGATCAACATCACGATGGACGAGCACCTTCTCGCCGCGCTCGACCGCGCCGCGGCGGTGAGTGGGGCGACGCGCTCCGGCAAGATCGCCGAGGCGGTGCGGGCGGTCCTTCGGGCTTGAGGCCGGCGAGAGGAGAGCGGAACGGTTCACCCCACCCTCCCCGCTTCGCGCGCGATCGCCGCACGCTCCGCCGCCGACCAGATCGGGGCCGGCGCGACACGCCCTCGCGCCACCCATCGCCACACCCGGACCCGCATCAGCCGCGGCGCCGCCGACGGTCGCCCGCGGATCGGACGAGGGATCAGCAGGGTCGGCGCCGCCACCAGTCGCCGGAAGCGCGGTTTCATCGTCCCGCCTCCGCCGCGATCCCGCGGACCCGCTCGGCGATCGCCTTGGTGAGCGTGTGCGCCTTCGCCTCCGCCGTCCGGAGCGCATCGGTGGCCTTGCCGACCTCGCCGAGCGCACCGTCGAGATCGGCGAGGAGACGGCCGAGCGCCGCGGTCGCCTCGACGAACCGCGCTGGTTCGGGATCCGCCGCCAGCTTGAAGAACAGCTTCTCGCGGAACTCGACGACGAACTTCGCCGACATCTTGGCTTCGCCGGCGATCCGTTCGTCGGACCATCCGCCGCGAAAGCGCTTCGCCGGAATGTCGAGGTGTTCGAACAACAGGTCGTGCACCACCTTGCGGGCGATGATCGCCTCCTGAGAGATCTCGCCGGTCGGCACCGGCTTCGTCGCGACCATGGGGAGGTCCTTTCTCTGTCTTCGGGTGCCGCAGGCCGGGCAGAGGTCGTCCTCCGCTCGCCGGCCGACGGTCCAGCCGGCCGCGGCGAAGCGCTTGGCGATCCAAGGTCCGGGACGGCGATCGCCGAGCACGACCTCGTCGGTCGCTCGGCAGTGGGAACAGACGATCCGAGCACTCAGCGCCTTCGGGCCGTGCGCGGCGCGCGAGATCGGGAGGAACGGGAACGAGCGATCGGTCACCGCACGCCCTCCGCGCACAACGCCGCCATCGATCCGACGAGGCTTCGCGACGGCGGCGACGGCGCCTTCGGATAGCGTCCGCCGCGCCAGGGTCGGGCGTCGGCCGCGGCGATCGCCGGGTCGGCGTGCTCGACGTCCGGTCCGAAGGCGCTCCAGCCGATCACTCGCGTCGGCGCCAAACTCGCGAACCGCCTCGGAACGACAGTCGTCGACCGAACCGGCTCGGGTTCCACCGCGGCGACGACGTCGCGCAGGATCCGGTCGATCTCGCCGACCGCCAGCGACCAGCGGTGACCGATCTGCCCCTTGGTCGCTCCGGCCCGCCACTCGTCGTGGATCCGCCCGGCGATGCGAGCGCCGTCCCGCTTGAGGATCTGTCCGACCCGTTGCCCGGTCAGCCCATGACGTTGCCCGATCTCGGTCGCCGAGCCTTCGCCCGCCACCATGGCGCGGACGATCTCTGCGTCGCGCCGCTGCATCACGACATCCATCGTCAGAACTCCCTGACCGGCCGTGGGCCCTTGGCGGCGGCGAGGTCGCCCCGCCAGTTCTCGACGCGGCGAAGGTGAACCCCGACCGACCGGTCGATCCGCTCGGCCTCGGTGGCGGTCACCCGACCGTCGGCGAAGGCCTCGGCGGTGACCGCGATCACGTCGCCCATCGACGCCATGACGCCGGCACTGCCCGAGATGACCGCCGAGGGGTCCCCGCTGCCGGATCTCTCTTCGTCATCGACGAGTTGGCGACCGTTGAGGGCGGCCATCGTCGCGGTGACGACGGCCACGCCGCAGTCGGCTTCGAGCGCCAGCGCCGCCGGAATGGGGACGACCACCTGTTGCCCGGCGTCCTGCCAGCGGCTGACCTCGGCCTTCGAGACACCGGCGATCTCGCCGGCGCGGACGACCCCACCGCAGAACTTGACGAGGTCGCGGGTGGCGGACTTCACTCGGTGGAACCAGGCATCGGAGATCGGGATCACGGGGCGCCTCGGCATGGCTTTCCCGTCACGAGAAATCGCCGCGGCGTTTCTCGTTTCGGGGAGGGATCGAAGGTGCGAAGGTTCGTCTCGCGGCGGAGCGCCGCGGAAAGTCAGCCGGGGTCGAGCGTCACCCGACGCCCGCGGGCTCGGCTGCGGCGCAGAAGGTCTCCCCACTCGCCGGCTTCGCGGAAACCGAACGGGCAGAGAGCGCTTCAGCGCGGAGCGTGACGAGAAGCCGGATCATGCGCAGGACCATAAGTCGGATTTTCCCGACTCGTCAATCGCGAATTACCGACTCGCGGTCCGCGCCCGGCTATCGGAGAATTCCGACATGACCTTGAAGCAGATCATCGCACAGCGACTCGCCGAACTCGGGCTGGGTCCCATCGAGGCCGCCACCAGAGGCGGGCTCGAACGCAACTTCATCAAGGACCTTCTCGCCGGCCGCAAACAGTCGCCCCGAGCAGAGAGTCTCCGCAAGCTGGCGAACGCGCTCAGCCTGCCGCTGGCGGATCTGTTGAGCGCGGAGCGTCCGGAGCCGACGGTCATTTCGATCGAGGAAGCCGAACGGAACGGCCAGCCATCCAGGCCCGTCGGCGTCAGTGCCGCGACCCCTTATGTCGGCCGCTTCCCCGGCGCCATCCCCGAAGTCGACGCTAAGGCCGGAGCCGGGAACGGCGAAGTCGGTCGTGTCATCGCGATGTTTTCGAAGGGGATCGAGACCGCCCACAAGGTCCGCGCCGAGTGGATCATGCCGGTCGAGTTCACGCGCCACGCTCTCGGAGCCGACCCGCGCAGCACGATCATCCTGGAAGTCGTCGGAGACTCGATGCGCCCGACACTCGAACCGGGTGATCGGGTACTGGTCGACACCTCGGTAGAATGGCGCAATGACGATTCCGTCTGGCTGATCGACGACGGTACGCCCAAGGTCAAACGCCTGCGCATGGTTCGCGGATCTAGTCCGGCTCGGGTGACGATCCTCTCGGACAACCAGTTGATCCAGCCGGAAGAGATCGACCTCGACGAGATCCGTGTCATCGGCCGCGTCGTCGGTCGCGTGTCTCGGATGTAAGGGGGAAGGCAGTACGTCAGTGGCTCCTTCGCGCCGAAAGCCGCCATTCAGTAGTGCCGGAGGCCAGGCGTCAGATCACATATCGAGTGCAATCAGATTGTTGGCTCCGAACAGGTTAGATGCCGATTCCAGTGCTGCCGGGGACAACGTCTGCGTTGCCAGAACTGCAAGCCGTTTCTTTGGTCGCGAGATCGCCACATATAATAGATTGCGGGCCCTGTAGTATCCTTTCTCGTCCTTCGTCGATATGACCCTTGTATGTAGAAGTTCCAATAGTTTTGGCCAGTTGTAATGGTTCCATCCACCTCCTAGCAGGACCAATACATTGTCAAACTCTGCCCCTTTAACACTATGCTTGGTAGCAAAAGGGGTGTTGCCGTCAAGAAAGCGAGCAAGTTCGATAACTTCGCTGTAAGGTACCTCGCGCAAAAGACGTTGCCGTGTGACTGCGCTTTCTTCGCCGTCCACCTCGACAGGCCCGACACGTTCCAATTCCGCCTCCCGCCGCGAGACCCGATCAGGCAGGTGGGGCCGCTTCGTTTGCTTCAGATGGTCGAGCACCGACCCGATGCTGCCGTTGGCGCGGAGCTCGGAGAGCACGTCAATGTCATGTCGCCAGCTCTGCTTGTCTGCATGAGATGAGAGAGGAGGCGCTCCTCCGAGCACGCGAAACATTTCGCCGTACTTCTTGTCGGCATATGCACGGCAAATCGTTTCGACCGTGTCGATTAGAAAAGCCATCGTCGGGTCTTCCTTTTTGGCGAATGCCTCGTTTCGCTTGAAGATACCGGCGATGGTCGGATAGCCTTGCTCGGCAGCTAACGCATTGTGCGTCAGCATAAGAACCTTGGTTTTCTTCGGGTCGAAGTCCCAGCCCTCAGCCTCTAGGCGCGCGCGAAGGTCCCTGAGGACAACACTGCGGTCCAGATCGGGGATGTCGCCTTTAGAATGTGCGGTGTTCGTCCGGGGGCCGGCATAAGCGTTGGCGTGAAAAAAACGCGCCTCGCCAGCCGCCCCGGGGTCGCTGACAGCTTGCAGTAGCTCCGGCCGGAGCTTGTTCAAAACATCGACCACCGCCGGGACTGAGCGAAAATTCGATCCCTTGTCGATGCTCCGCACATTTGGGAACTCGGCCAAGGAATATTCGCCGCGGTAGATGGTTTGCCAGTGATCCCCGAAAAGACCGATCAGTGGCCCTTCATTCTTGGCGAAGAAATGCTCGGAGATCGCCGCCATGACGTTGCGGTCGGTGTCCTGATACTCGTCGATAAAAATCACAGGAAAGCTCTGAGTCAGGGCGGCCCGGAACTTTGGCTGAGCCATCAGCCTAGACATCAAGAGCGGCACGTCGTCGTGGCTGAGCGAGACTTTATCTGCGTCGACTGCGAAGAACCCAAGATCGTAGACGACTCGCTTTCCTTCTAGCCCCCCACCTTCAGAAATCTTTTCTTGTCGGTCCTCCATTGCCAAGATGAGTTCACGGAGAGGTTTCTGATACTGCGCCATGAATGCCCACGAGAACGCATGAATTGTCTCGACGAGAATGGCCGGATGCTTGTCTATGTCCTGCGCGATTTCCTCTCGCGCGACTTCGGTGAAGGTGATGCAGGCGACCCGCTGGCCACGTCGGAGGAAAGTCGCACCGCGTTCGTCGATCAGACGCCTTAAAGCCTTCACGAGTGAGTATGTTTTACCGGCACCCGCTCCAGCTTCGAGCCGAAAGTTACGACCCGCGTCCAAGCACTCATTTAGCCGCTCTTGGGCGGCCGTGGCGGCAGCTTCGGCCGGACTGAGTTCTCCGTAGGTCATACTTCCTCCCTGTCCTCCTGAATGGTAGGTGGAGGAGCGGGAGGCGGTGCCACGCCAGCTTCAAGAGCGGGCGGTTTAGTGGATGGCGGTGGCTGCGACAGCCACGCGAGGCCTTCACGGATGTAGCGCGGCACGGTCCAAGCGTCGGCCTTGATGGCGAACTCGATTGCCGTGTCGGCCTTCGGCATGTCTTCGGCAATTTCCCATGCCTGTTTAGCCTGGTCAGCGCCGGTCACTCCGAAATGTGCCGCATTAGCAAGCACGAGCGCGTCCTCATAGCTGCGCGCGCATTCCGTCGAGCCCTCTTCGGGAATCTGATATGCGATCCGCCGGAAACCTTTGATTTTGTCCTTGTCGGTCTTGGTTGCGAGATCGGCAAGTGTCAGATGGTCCTTCGCGCCAATGCCGAACCATGCCTTCAGCGCCTGACTTGATGTCCTAACGCCGTCCGCGACGGGGCACTTCTTCCATTTCTTCGGCTTTGCACTGTCATCGAGGTAGACCGCGTCGAGGTCGCCGATCACGAGCGACTTCAGCTCAAGGAAATCGAGTAGGGGGTAGAACTTGTCGGCGTATGCACCTCCCACCTCGATTGTCGTGACGTACTGCCGGGCAAGCACGTTCTCTTTCGGGAGAGACTCATCAACGAGCTTACAAATCCTTGGCATCAGCACGCGTTCCGTGGTTCCCTCCACGAGGATAGCCTTATCGGCAAAATACAGATCGCACTTCGTTAGCGTCATATACTGGTGCAGGAAGTGGCGGTCGTCAGGAGCAATCGTGTCTAGTCCCTTCCGGAAGTCCTTCACCTTGGTGTGTCGGATGCCGTTCGCATCGGGCTGCGAGCTAAGGAAATAGCGGATCGCTTCAAAGGTCGCCGCATTGGCAACGTGCGACGAGTGTGTGGAGACGACGAACTGCACCTGCCATTTCCCCTCCGCATCGTATTTTGCGGATAGCGCTTTCACGGCTTCGTTGAGCTGGCTGATGAACACCTCCTGCATTTGGGGGTGGAGGTGTGCCTCGGGCTCTTCAATAAAGACGAGGTGAGCGCCCGGTCGTGTCGGCTCCGCACGGTAGGCCTTATGGAAAGTCTCAAGCTTTAGTAGCATATAGATGAGATTGCGGGTGCCAAGGCCATTGTAGCCCTCCGGCAGATGCACCCCGTCGGTGCCAGCGTAGAAAATCCTTGTGTGATCAGATAGAAGGCTCTCGACGTTCAGTGAAGTTTCGGGCTGGAGCGTCGTGTCGTTCATGCTTGGGAAGCCGAAGACGGCCAGTGCGGGCATCAGATCTTTTACCATAGAGTCGAAATCGACTTGAATACCCTTCTCGATGGCGTCAACCGATAGCTTCAGTTTGTTAGCGAGGAGCTGGTCTGCCTCGGCGGCAGTCTTCGACGTCGCGGTCTTGTAGAGTTCGCCGAGAAGCTTGCCGATCACGTCAGTGTCCGCCGAGCGGGCGAGATCGAGAGTCCGTTGGGCTCCAATAAAGCCACACTTCAAGGCTGCGAGAAGCGGGGCAAGGGTGTCAAAGTCGCGTCGATTTGTCTCGTCGGTCGGGTCGATGGCATAGAGGTGGGCGTTATAAGCGCGTGGCAGCGTTCGCCGTAGGTGCCGGAAGAAATGTGCATTGACGTCGCTTCCCGGCTCGGCAACGGGGATGTCGAATAACCTGTCGAGCGAGGATACGTTCGCCTTGTATTCGATCCGTGCAATTGCAAGGCTTGTCGCCGAGTCGAGGTCGATGACAAAAGGGGCGAGCGGCCCGAATTCTTCCGCCACTTCGTACCGCACGCTGAGCGTTACGGCGATAATCGGGAGCGTGGCGAGAACGTCGAAAGGGTCTTCCTCGGCGTCGTGCTTCTTTTTCGCCTCCAAGAATTTCGGCCTTAGGCCTGCGGCGAAGTCCTCAAGTCGGAACTTGACGCCTCCATCGCCAGCAAAGCGATCGAACACCTCTGTCAGAGAGGTCTTGCCGCTGTTGTTTCGACCGACGATCACGGTCGCCGTCGGCTCCAGAAGGATTTCGGCATCTTTGAGTAAGCGGAAGCCCTCGACGCGAACTTTCTCGATACGCATGCGTCCCTCGGTCAGCTTAGCTACTGATTGATTCCATAAAGACGAACCATAAGATGCCTGTATGGCATATGCAATCTTTTGGAGAGCAGGAGCGCCATCATGCGGCTCTTGCCCATCGATCCAGGTCGCAGATCTGGTCCTCGATATTAGTCAGGGCGCCTGTATCGATCGGTGTGAACTGCGCCGAGTTCGTCGGAGGAATGCGGGCTTGAGCGTCCGCTTCGGGTCGAAAGCGGAAACCGGCCACGCGAGATGGCTGCGGCCTGCTGCAGTGGGTTGCTCCCCACTCGTTGGCTTCGCCGTTTCGAGCTGCCCCCCGTCCTAGCGGGTCACGGACATCACGGAGTCGAATTTTTACGACTCCGGATTGACGGTCGGAAATACCCGACTTAACGTGCGTCTCCATGGCAAACATCGGCCCCGGAGACCCCAAATGCTCCTCTCGCAACAGTTCAACCTCACCGTGGTGCGTTTCGGTCGCGGTGCCCAGATCACCGGAGACCTCGCCAATGGTTGAGCGTCCTCGGTTCGTCTCCGATCGCCGCGACTTGACCCACGGCCCGGCGATCGTCGATCGCATGGCGCGCGACATCCTCGCCGCCCGTCGCGCCGGCGAGCACGGCTTCGTCGCTCTTTCCGAATGCGGCTGGACCGTCGCCCAGGCGATGCGATGGGGCACCGCCGCTCACGACCGCGCCGCCGAGCCCGACTTCGCCGCCCATGCCGACGGCTCCGGCCGGCTCGAACGCATCGTGACCCGCCTCTCCGGCCCGAACGTCACCGCCGGCCTCTTCGGCCTCGTCTTCTACGGCGGCCTGTTCCTCTCGCTCGGCGGGCCTGTCGGATGACCGGACGCCGCTTCGGCGGCGCTCCCGACCGGCTGCTCCGGTCCTCACGTCGACGCCCGGCCGCGCGCCGTTCCGTCGACGGTCACCTTCGCCGCAGGCGACTTCCCGCCCGCCCCGCACAGCCCTCTCCGGAGCCCGCTCTGATGGTCGCCCTGAAACAACTCCGGTCGGGTCTGATCGTCGATCTCGACGATCCCGACCTCTCCGATCTCGACCTCTTCGAAGAGGTGGCGATTCCGCTCGGACGCCTCGCCCGATGGGACGGCCACACGGCCGACGTCGCGCCGCAGATCGACGGCTTCTCCGTCGCGCAGCACTGCGTCGTCGGCGCCGACGCGGTCCTCGCCGAAACCGGCGACATGGCAGCGGCGCTCGCCTTCGTCCTCCACGACGCCCACGAGGCGCTGATCGGCGATCTCACCACGCCGACCGTCGCGGCGATCGCCACCCGTGTCGAAACCGCGCTCGCGATCGCTCTGGGGATCGATGCCCGCAAGCGCGTCGTCGAGGCCTTCGGCGGCGGTGTCGTCGAGATCGCGGTCGCCGATCTCAAGCGGGCGATCGACGTCGGTATCCACCGGCTCGCCGGCCTGCCGCCACCGGCCGAGCTGCCGGCGCGGATCCGCGCCGTCGTCGCCGAGATGGACGTCCGGATGCTCGACACCGAGCGGCGCCAGTTGATGCGCGCGGTGCGCGGCCGGCCGACCGGCGAGGTCTGGTCGAAGTCGGTGCTCTCCGCCCGCCCGGTGCGGATGCGCGGCCCCCTGCGGCCGTGGCCGGCGCGCCGCGCCGCCGAAGAGTGGTTCGACCGATTCCGGCGCTGGCGCATCCGCGCCGACCTCGCCGCCTGACCTGCCCTCGAGAAGGAGCCGTCGCCATGTCCGTCGCCGTCGTCCTCACCGACGAAGAACGAGACCTCGCCCGCCACGCTCTCGGCCTGCCCAACCGCGGACGCCGCAGCCATCGCAACCACTTCGTCGTCGCGACCGACCCGACCTTCGAGAGCCTCGTCGCCCGCGACCTCGCCACGGTCCGTCGCTCGGCCGAGCCGAACGGGCCGCACACCTACCGTCTGACCCGCGCCGGCGCCGAAGCCGCGCTCAGGCCCGGCGAGACCCTCGACCCGGAAGACTTTCCCACCTGAAGGAGGACCCGATGTCCACCATCCGGAAGACGGCGACGATGCTCGCCACGATCGGCGACGGCGACTTCGAGCGCGAACTCGATGCCGCGATGCTCGACATGAACAGGGCGCTGCTCGCCCACATCGACGGGCGCAAGAAGGTCAAGGCGAAGGGCAAGATCACCGTCACCCTCGCTTTCGAGATGATCGACGGCACTCTGATCATTTCCCCCGACATCGCCGTCAAGGTGCCGAGGATCCCGCGCTCGACCGGCTTCTTCTGGATGACCACCGACGGCGAACTCTCCACCGAGCATCCCGAGCAGATCCGGATGGACTTCAAGGGTCGTGCCGCCGCCGGCGACGTGGTAGTCGCCCCCACCACGGCGCTCGCCTGATCGACGCCCATCGAACCTCCCGCGGGGCGACGACACGTCGCCCCGCCGCCTCCGCCCGGGGCGCATTCCCCGCGACCCGCGGCAACCATTTCGAACCACGATCCGTCCAGCGTCGGATCCGCAGTCTGGAGACCCCGAATGGCCCGCAGCACTCCGAAGATCGACGGCCTCGCCTGGGCGCCGCTCGGCCTCTCACGAGAGGAGGCGGCCCGACACGTCGGCGTCGGCATCACCAAGTTCGACGCGATGGTCGGCGACGGTCGCATGCCACGGCCGAAGCGCATCGACGGTCGCATCGTCTGGGACCGCAGAGCAATCGAGGCCGCCTTCTCCGATCTGCCCGAGGACGGCGGCGACAATCCCTGGGACCGCGTTTTGTCGGCCCGTCCCGTCCGCGTATGATCGGCGCCGGGAGCGCCGATCATGTCCACCACGCCCGACCACCTCTACACCTCTTCGTATCGAGATCGTCACGGCCGCGAGCGTTGGCGCTATCGCCGCGCCGGCAAGACGGTCTCTCTCCCCGGAGCACCCGGCGAGCCCGACTTCGAGGAGGCCTATGCCGCCGCCCTCGAAGGCCGAAAGCTGCCGACCCGCAGGGCCGCCCGCGTGCCCAAAGGCGATGCGCCGAAGTCTCTCGGCGCCGCTTGGCGGATCCTGGTGAAAGACACCCCCGAGTGGCGCGCCCTCGCGGCCACGACCCGCGCCGAACAGAGATCGGTCGCCGAACGCTTCTTCGCCCTGCCGATCGCGGACGGCGAGAAGCTCACCTTCCGGGACATGCCGCTCACCGGCCTCAGCCGGCGCCACGTGAAGTCGATCCTCGCCCGGTGGGCGGATCACCCCCACGCGGGGAAGAAGGTGCTCAAGCTGCTTCGCAAGCTCATCGGCATCGCCCTCGACGAGGAGTGGATCGAGGTCGACCCGACCCATCGGCTGCGCTACGCGCCCGAGTACAAGGGCTGGCGCGCCTGGACGGCGGAGGAGCGCGCCGCCTTCGAAGCTCGTTGGGCGATCGGCACGACGCCGCGGCTGGTCTATTCGCTCGGGCTCTACACCGGCCAACGGCGGTCGGATCTGGTGCGCATGCGCTGGACCGACATCGCCGGCAGCGAAATCCACGTGGTCCAGGTCAAGACCGGCAAGTCGCTGTGGATCCCGATCCACCCGTCGCTCGCCGAGGCGCTCGCCGCCACCCCTCGACGCTCCGAGACGATCCTCTTCACCCAGTACGACCGCCCGTTCTCCGACAAGGCGCTGGGCATGCGGATGATCGACTGGACGCGAGCCGCCGGCGTCGGCAAGGGCGCCACGCTCCATGGCCTGCGCAAGACCCTCGGCAAACTGCTCGCCGAGTCCGGCGCAACCACGCGCGAGTTGATGGACATTCTCGGTCACGACGCGATCGCACACGCCGAACTCTACAGCCGCGAGGCGGAGCAACGCCGACTCGCTCGCACCGGCATGGCGAAGCTGCCGGGCGGCTCCCCCAAGCTCACCGTGATCGGAGGCGGCAAGGCCGAAAACGGCGATGGCTAACCCATTGGCTAACCATCCTGGCTAACCACCATATAAACCTTTGGTACCAGTGGTTTATGGTGGGCCCGGAGGGACTCGAACCCCCAACCAAGCCGTTATGAGCGGCCAGCTCTGACCATTGAGCTACGGGCCCGAACCTCGGTTTTCCGCCATTTTCTGCGAGACGCGCCGATCGAGATCGGCCTTCGGCACGGATATGGACCGGATACGTCCGTTTCGGTGCCTTTTGGTGCCACACCCTGAGCGACCAATCAACATCGTGAGCCGTCCCCGCCGACACTCGTCGCGGGAACCGGCATGTCGTCGGCCGAGCTTCCATCGGACCACCACGCGAGCCTCGGCGGGCTCACCCCGGACGGCCCGCGACACGATTCCGGGCCGATCGGAACCGGAACGGATTTCGTCCGTGAGCCGGAACGCGCCGAGGGTCGAGTCGACACGGATCGAAGCGCGTTCCGGCGGCCATGCCGTGGTCTCACCCCTGGGTGGGCGTGGCGGCGAGCTCCCGACCCTCTCCCGAGGCGTCCCGACCCGTCGGCTCGGGCGTCGTTCACGCCCTGAGACAGCGCAGGACCGTCTCGACGATCAGCTCGCGCTGCTTCGCCGCATCGTCCTCGTCCCACAGGTCCATCGAGAACACCGCCCGCCAGGTGTAACGGTTCGACACCCGCATGAAACAGAAGGCACTGATCAGCAGATGGACGTGGCGGGGATCGAGGCCGGGGCGGAACACGCCCGCCGCCTCGCCGCGCTCCAGCAGCGAACGCACCGTCTCGATGGCGATCGCATTGCGGCGGACCAGCGACGGCCGCCCCGAGATGTGGCGGGCGTGCTCCATGTTCTCGACGCAGACGAGCCGGACGTATTCGGGGTGAGCGGCATGGTGGTCGAAGGTCACCTCGACCAGCCGGCGCATCGCCTGTTCGGGATCGAGATCGTCGAGGTGCAGACCCTGCTCCTTGTCGCGGACCCGGACGTAGGCCTCTTCCATCACCGCGGCGTAGAGCTTCTCCTTGCTGCCGAAGTGATAGTAGATCATCGGCTTGGTGGTCAGGGTCCGGGCGGCGATGTCGTCGACCCGGGCGCCGCGCAGCCCCTTCTCCGCGAACTCCTCCATCGCCGCGATCAGGATCCGTCGCCGCGTCTCCTCGCCGCCGCGCGACCGCGGCACCGACGGCTCGCCCGCGGCCTTCACCGCCGGCTCCGGCTCTGCCGCCGCTCGCGCACTCGGCGGCAGCAGGGCCGCCGCCGTCTCCGCACGAGCCGCCTCGAACTCGCGGTCCAGCTCTGCGAGCATCGCCGTGGCGATCCGCACCCCCTCGTCGACGTCGGTGGTCCCGGTCGTCCGCTCGATCACCTTGCCGCGCTCGGCCCAGCGCGGATGGAGCCACAGATCGCGCGGCACCTTCTTCAGGATGCCGATGCGTCCGCCGCGGCCGATGCGGACGTTCTTCGGGAGGCTCGACACCATGGGACACCCTGCGCCGGAGCGGTATGGAGGATCGCTCCCCGGCCGCTCCGATTGGTATGGAGTTCGTCTCTACTTGGTATGGAGTATCATTGGTGGTGCGACAAAAGCAAGCAGTTTCTCTCTACCATACCTGAGACGTATCGACCCTGATTGACCATAACTACCGGTCGGTATAACGACTGCGATCGACCACGGTCGGATGCGGCGGCAGTCGGCGCATCAACCTCGACGGCCGGCTTCGGAGCCGGCTCTCGCGGCGACCCGCGCGGTCGAACGAGGAACTGCGATGTCACTCAGAGAGAAGATGCGGAAAGGGCCGGTCTTCGGCCTCGCCTGTTTCACCGGCGCACCCGGAGTGGTCGAGCTGGCCGGACGATGGGACTTCGACTTCGTCTACCTGGACCTCGAGCACACGCCGATCGGCGTCGGCGCCGAGATCGAGCGCCAGATCCTGGCGGCGCGCTCGGTCGGCCTGCCGGCGCTGGTCCGCCTGACCGGGGCGAACGAAGTGGAGATCCGCAAGATCCTGGAGATGGGCGCCGAGGGCGTGGTGATCCCGCACGTGCGGTCGAAGGCGGAGGCCGAACTCTGCGTCCGCGCCGCCAAGTTCCCGCCGCTCGGCCGCCGCGGCGCCGAGGCGGCGGTACGCGCCGCCGGCTTCGGCGGTCCCGGCTTCGCCTGGGAGGACTACGTCCGCCGCCAGAACGAGGAGACGCTGGTCATCCCGATGGCCGAGGACCACGAGTTCCTCGACGATCTCGACGGCATCCTGTCGGTTCCCGGCATCGACGCGATCAACTTCGGACCGCTCGACTGGGCGCTGTCGATCGGCGCACCGATCCGCTACCGCCTGGAGGAACCGCGCCTGGTCGACGCCTTCGAGCGGATCGAGAAGGCGGCGCGGGCGAAGGGGATCGGCATCCTGTCGCCGGTCGTGCCGGCGACCGCCGAACACCTCGACGACATGCTCGGCCGCGGCGTCACCATGGTGATCTGCGGCAACGACATGGGGCTCCTCAACGCCGGTCTGAAAGGGATCGTCGAAGGGGGTGTCGCCGCGCGTCGCGCCGGCTGATCCGGCCGCTCGTTCCTCCGGCCGTCTCGACACGGCCGGAGTGGGGAAAAGACCATCGAGAGGAAACCAACATGCTGAAGTTTCTCACCGCCGGGCTGCTGACGCTCGGCCTGGGCATCGCGACGATGCCCGCCACCGAGGCCGCGCCGGTCACCATGAAGATCGGCCACGCCCAGCCGGTCGGCACCCCCCGCCACGACTCCCTGCTCGCCTTCAAGCAGATCGTCGAAGCCAAGAGCAACGGCGAGATCAAGGTCGACATCTTCGGCGCCGGCCAGCTCGGCTCCGAGGCGTCGATGGTCGACATGGTCAAGATGGGCACCCTGCAGGCCACCCGCGGCGGTGCCTTCGAGCGGGTCGCGCCGGAACTGCTGATCTACACCATGCCGTTCCTGTTCGAGACCGTGGCCAGCGCCCAGAAGGTCACCAACGGCCCGATCGGCGACCGCATCGCCAAGTTCGCGGAGAAGAACGGCATCGTCGTCCTCGCCACCGGCAATGCCGGCGGCCTGCGCCAGATCACCGACAACAAGCGCCCGATCACCTCGCCGAAGGACATGGAGGGGCTGAAGATCCGGGCGCCCGGGATCGAGTCGATCATTCGTTCGCTGGAGGCCTTCGGCGCCTCGGCCGTGTCGATCCCCTACGGCGACACCTACATGGCTCTGAAGACCGGCGTCGCCGACGGACAGGAGAACCCCTTCGTCAACATCGAGGCGATGAAGTTCAACGAAGTCCAGAAGTACCTGACGGTGATCAACTATCAGTATCACCCCGATCCCTTCTGCGTCTCCGCCAAATGGTACGCCGGCCTCACCGCCGACCAGCAGAAGATCCTGAAGGATGCGGCGATCGAGGCGATGAAGCTCAACGACAAGCTGGTCGACGAGGCCGAGATCAAGGCCTTCGACAAGATCAGGTCGACGATGGAGGTGGTGGTCCTCACCCCCGAGCAACGCGCGGCGTTCAAGGACAAGGCCAAGGCCGTCGACGAGTATTTCGTCAAGAAGGGCCTGTTCTCCAAGGCCGACATCGACGATCTGCGTGCCGCGGCCCGCTGAGACGGATCACGCCTGCCGCGGGTCGGGCGACGGGATTCCCGGCCCGCGGTGACGTCGATGCCCTCCCGGAGACCTCTTCCATGACCGCCTTCGAACGGTTCGATCGACTGTTGACCCTGATCAACATCGTACTGATCGGCGCGATGACCACGCTGGTGACGGTCGCCGTCGTGCTGCGTTACGTCTTCTCGGTGAGCTTCGCCTGGTCGGAGGAGCTGATCGCGCTCACCTTCCTGGTGTCGAGCGCTCTCGGTTCGGTCAGCGCGGTGCGCCGCGGCGATCACATCGCGATCGACTTCCTCTCCGCCCGTCTCTCCGGCCGTCCCGCGAAGATCGCCCGGATCGGCGTCTCTCTCGCGGTGATCCTGACCATGGGGGTGATGATCGACGCGTCGCTGACCTGGATCGGCGTCAACGTCGGGGTACCCACGCCGGCGATGCAGCTTCCCTATGTCTGGTTCTATTCGGTCCTGCCGGTCAGCTTCGCACTGATCGCCGCCTACGAGGCGGTCGCGATCGTCGACGTCCTGAGGACTTTCGCCTCGGAAGGCGGACGATGAGCATGCTGGTGCTGTTCGGCGGCTTCTGCTGCCTGTCGCTGCTCGGGGTGCCGATCTATGCCGGCCTCGGTCTCGCGAGCATCCTCTATCTCTGGTTCTCCAACCCCGACTTCGTGGTGATGCTGCCCGAGCGGGTCTGGGCCGGGATGGACTCCTACATGATGATCGCGCTGCCGCTGTTCATCCTCGCCGGCGAGCTGATGAACCGCGGCGGCATCACCCGGCGGGTGATCGACTTCAGCCTGCACCTGGTCCGGCCGATCCGCGGCGGTCTCGGCGAGGTCAGTGTCGTCGCCAGCATGATCTTCGGCGGCATCTCCGGTTCGTCGGTGGCCGACACCTCGGCGATCGGCTCGGTGATGATCCCGGCGATGCGCGACAAGGGCTTCTCGTCGAAATACGCCACCGGACTGGTGGTCGCCGCCTCGACGATGGGAATGATCATTCCGCCGAGCATTCCGATGGTCACCTATTCGATGGTGTCGGGGGCTTCGATCGGCGCGCTGTTCATGGCCGGGCTGGTCCCGGGCGTTCTGATCGGACTGTTCCAGCTCGTCGCCGTCGCGATCTACAAGCGCACCCACGGACTGGCGGCGCTGGAACGCGGCGCCGTCACCGGCGCCGGCTTCTGGCAGACCGGCCGCGAAGGGCTGCTCGCCCTGATCATGCCGCTGATCATCATCGGTACGATCGCCTTCGGCGTCGCCACGGCGAGCGAATCCGCCAGCATCGCGGTGCTCTACTCGTTGGTGATCGGCTTCTTCGTCTTCCACGAGTTGAAGCTGCGCGACCTCCCGGAAGCGCTGCACAAGACCTTCCTCGCCTCCTCGACGGTGATGCTGATCATCGGCTTCTCGATGATCTTCGGCTGGGTGATGGCGATGGAGCAGGTGCCCGACGCGATCGCCCGGGCTTTCATGAACGCCGAACTGTCGCGCGGCACCGTGCTGTTGCTGCTCGATCTGTTCATCCTGTTCATCGGCTGCTTCCTGGACGTGACCCCGGCGCTCCTGCTGATCACCCCGATCATGATCCCGGTCCTGAAGCACTACGGCATCGACGAGGTGCAGTTCGGCGCGATCATGATCTGCGGCACCGCGATCGGGCTGGTGACGCCCCCGCTCGGCATGTGCCTCAACGCGGCCAACAAGATCAGCGGCCTGTCGATCTGGGACATCTTCGTCGCGGCGGCGCCGTTCCTGATCTGCAATCTGATCGTGCTGCTGCTGGTGACCTATGTGCCGGCGATCTCGCTGTTCCTGCCCGCCCTGCTCGGCGGCTGACACGGCGCAGTCCCGGCGGGCGGCGGAACGTCGAGCCGAAGGCGATCGTCTTCGGCTCGATCCGCGTCGGACCGGAAGACGGCCCCCCTGCCCCGGGAATCGGCGGCGGAGCGACCCCGCGGACGCCGCGACGGTCCGGAGCGACCCGCACGACGCGGACGGGGCTCGTGTCCCGAGAGATCGCCGGAGCCCTCGGAACGTCTGCGACCTTGGTCGATCGTTTCCATGGACGCCACGCCCGCGAGACGCGACGCGCGCCACGGCACGCGGCGGCACGGATCACGGCGGCACGAACCGGAACGCGGTGAATCGATGACCACCGAAAATGGCCGAAATCGGCGGACTCCGGCTCTCCCCCACCCGTCCGGGCGGCCGGCTCCGACCATCGAGCCGGGGGTCCGGACCGGCGTCGGCACCGCTCGCCGGCGCGTCCCCGAGTCGCGCCGCGCCTAGCATGCCGGCCCTCGCCCGGCAAGGTCGTGCCTTGTTCCCGACACTTTCCTCCCGCATCTCGCCGATGAACACACCCCGGCCGCCCCGGAGAACCGCGGCCGGACACCCCCGGCAGAGGTCCGTCCCGGACCGACGACGACGAGGCATTCGAGGATTGAAGTCGCAATCGACGTACGCAGACGGCCGGCGGATCGCCGCCCGAAACCGAGCGCCGCAGACGCGATCGACCGCGATCGGCACCCACCCGAGGCACCACACCGAGCCCCGCTCCGCGGCCGGTGACCGGCGCACCGCCGGAAGGTCCGTCACCGGTTCGATCCGGATCGACCGGGCCGCCTCGCTCGCCACCGTCCGCAACGGACGGATCCGCTCCTTCGCACGCCGGTCCCGGCGGACCGCCTGACCGGCACCGATCGGCCGCCCGATGGGCGCCGGACGTCCCGCGTCGGAACGACGCACGAATTCGACGACCGCCCACCCGCAGATCCGAGATCCGGGCAGGGGCGAAGCGGGTGGCGAGTTTCCACCCGAGAGGCGCCGGCGAAGCACCGAAGTGTTCGTCCGGCCCTGAGCCGACGGCAAACCGCGAACGGGCGTGCGACCCCCGCGAACCGCCGTCGACCCGACGGTACGGCGACCACCCCCGAGCGCGATGCCGGGTCGCCCCGTCGCCACGGCACCGGGAAAGACGGTCTGCGCGACCCGCCCGCTGCCTCACTCGGAGGAATAGCATGACCATCGACCGCACCGACGCCGCGTCGCGGCGAGGCGGCGCTCTGCGCCGTGTCCTCGCCTCGGGCCTGGTCGCCGGCGGCGTTCTCGCCCTCGGCACATCCGTCGCCGCCGCCGGCTCCGCCGGCCGCGCCCCGAACGAAGGGCTCGCCTCCTTTTACGGCCGCGAACACCACCGCGGACCGACCGCCTCCGGCGAACGCTTCGACATGAACGCGCTGACCGCCGCCCACCGCAGCCTGCCCTTCGGCACGCGGGTGAAGGTGACCAACGTCTCCAACGGCCGCAGCGTCGTCGTCCGGATCAACGATCGCGGCCCCTTCGTCCGCTCGCGGATCGTCGACCTGTCGCGCGCCGCGGCGGTCGAACTCGACTTCGTCCATCGCGGGATCACCCGGGTGCGGCTGGAGACGGTCGCCACCGCCTCCGCCGGCGCGCCGCTCCGCCTCGCCGAGAACATCGAGCCCTGAGCCCACGCGGCCACGCGCCGGCCGACGATCGACGAAAAGGCCCCGCGGATCGTCTCCGCGGGGCCTTTTTCTCGTCGAGACGACGGAACGGTCAGCGCTCGGCGAGCGCCAGCTTCGCACCGAGCAGGACGAAGGCGGCGGCGAACGACCGCCGCAGGAAGGCCATCACCGAGGCCCGTCCGAGCACCCGGCTGCGCATCGCCGCGGCGAAGACGCCGTAGACCGCGAACACCGCGAAGGTCATCGCCATGAACACCCCGCCGAGCTCCGCCATGGTGGCGAGCGGCGCCGGGTCGGCCGGGTCCATGAACTGCGGCAGGAACGCCACGAAGAAGATCGACAGTTTCGGATTGAGCAGATTGACGACGATCCCGTCGAAGATCACCCGTCGGGCCGGCCGCCGCTGCGCCTTCGCCTCGACCGTGAGGCCGCCGTGCTCGCCGAGCATCCGCCACGCCATGAACAGCAGATAGGCGACGCCCGCCCATTTGACGATGCCGAAGGCCAGCGCCGAGGCGTGCAGCACCGCCGCGAGGCCGACCATCGCCGCGGCGAGGTGCGGGACGATGCCGAGCGTGCAGCCGAGCGCCGCGACGAGGCTCGCCCGACGCCCGGCGGAGAGGCCGGCGGCGAGCGTGTAGACCACGCCGGTTCCCGGCGAGGCGACGACGACGAGCGAGGTCAGGAGGAATTCCGGGGTCATCGGTGAGCGCCCTCCGGAGGAAAACGCCCGGACTCTATCCGAGCCCTCCCCCTCCGGCGAGCCTCAATCTGCGGCAGGCACCACCCGCGGCCGGCCGTCGTCGTCGATCGCCACGAAGACGAAGGTGGCGTCGGTGACCTTCTCGCGGACATGGGTGAGGAACCGCTTCGACCACGCCTCGATGTGGATCCGCATCGACGTGCGCCCGACGCTCTCCACCTCGGTGTAGACGCAGAGCACGTCGCCGACCCGCACCGGCCGGTGGAAGGTCATCGTCTCCACCTTCAGCGTCACCACCCGGCCCTTGGCCCGTTCGACTCCGGCGATGCCGCCGGCCGAATCCATCTGCGACAGCACCCAACCGCCGAAGATGTCGCCGTTGGCGTTGGTGTCGCCCGGCATGGCGACCACCCGGACGGTGAGTTCGCCGCGTGGTTCGTCGGTATCGTGCTGGTCCCTGGTCGACACGTCGCCTGCCCTCCGGTCGCCGCCGAACGCGGCCATGCGACGCAGCCTAGACGGCGGCCGGACCCGGCGCACGTGTTTTCCCGCATGCACTCATGCATGGCAGGGTGCCATCGAGGCATCGCGAGGTCCAAAATTGCAGATGATGAAAATTCGATGCCTCAGCATCGACCAAAGTCGATCATGTCCCTCTTCGATCGCATGACTCGCATGGACATGTCGACATCGGTGCGACGGATCAACTCATCACGATTCCAACCAGTCGTTAAGAACGACCAGACCACTGTTCGCGGCACGACGGCCGGAGCACCGGTTCCTGCATGACGCGCGGGGGTATGACTATGCGCATTCGTGGCCTCTTTCTTCTCTGCATCACGGCTCTGGGATCGATCGCGATCCTCGGAAGCGTATTGCTCGCCGCCGGCGAATGGTCCGCATGGAGAGCCGCCAGCGAGTCCCGCACCGCGATGCGGATCTACGCCGACCTTCTGCTGATCGCCGACAAGCTGTCGATCGAGCGCGGCGACCATGTCCAGATCAACACCGGACAGGCCGCGGCCGCCGGACCCGTCGCCGAGACCGCTCGAACCGACGGCGCGGCCGTCGCCGCCGCCGTCGCCTCCGCCAACGGCCATCTCGCCGACTGGACGTCGCCGGCCGCCACCCAGATCCGAACCGACTTCGAAGCCGTGGCCCGGCGGATCGAAGCCTGGCGGGCCCACGCGACGAGCCAGGGCGCCAAGCCGGCCGCCGCCCGCGATGCCGACGTCATCGACCGCATCTCGCGGGAGAATTTCGCCATCCTGAACGCCTTCTCGGAGATCGGCGCGCGGATCGAGGTGCGGATCGCCGCTGCCGATCCGACGATCGCCGGTTACGCCGAAGTCGCCCGCGTCGCCTCGAGCCTGCGTGACGTCGGTGGACGGCAACTGTCGACCCTGTCCGGCTACGTCGGCTCGGGCAAACCGCTGTCGCGCGATCTCTACGACCAGGTCGTCCGCTTCGGCGGCCAGATCGAGGCGACCTGGAGCGAACTGAAGCTCGCGGTGCGGCGCGCCGACGGCGGCGAGCGTCTCTCCGGGGCGGTCGACAAGGTCGAGAGCCTCTACTGGACCCCGGCCCGAGCCGTCGTCCGCACCCAACTCGACCGCTCGGCTCAGGGTCAGCCCTCCGACCGTTCGTTCGAGGATTGGCGGCGCTGGTTGCGGGCGACCGTCACGCCGGTCCTGGAACCGCGCGACGTCGCGATCTCGCTCGCCGACGAAGCCGCCGCCGCGACCATCGACGCCGCCCGCACCAACTTCGTTCTGGCGATCGGCGGCCTGCTGTTCGTCTTCGCTCTGCTCGCCGGTTCTTCGATCTTCTTCGATCGGCGGGTGGTCCGCCCGGTCGGCCGGCTGGCCGCCGGGATCGAGAAGATCTCCGAGGGCGATTTCGAGGTCGAGATCGACGGGGCCGAGCGTCGCGACGAGATCGGCGAGATCGCCCGCGCCGTCCATGTCCTGCGCAGCCACAGCATCGAGGTGCAGACGCTGCGCGAGGAGCAGAAGAGCAGCGAGGCACGCGCCGAAGCCGAACGTCGCACCGAGCTCGCCGCGCTCGCCGACGAACTCGAACGGGTCGTCGGCCACATCGCCGGCTCGGTCTCCGCCACCTCCGAGGAACTCCAGGCCTCGGCCCGCGGCATGGCCGGCATGGCCGAGCAGACCGCCGGCCGCTCGGCGGAAGCCTCCCACGCTTCCCGTGACGCCTCCGAGATGGTCGACGCGGTCGCCGCCGCGGCGGAGGAGCTCTCCGCCTCGGTCGGCGAGATCGACGGCCGGGTCACCGAATCCGCCCGCATCGCGGCGGTGGCGGTGCGCGAGGCCGACGAGACCCGGGCCAAGGTCACCACCATGTCGGAGGCCGCCCGGCGGATCGGCGACATCCTCGGTCTGATCACCGAGATCGCCGGCCAGACCAACCTGCTCGCCCTCAACGCGACGATCGAGGCGGCCCGGGCGGGCGACGCCGGGCGCGGCTTCGCCGTGGTCGCGGCGGAGGTGAAGAACCTCGCCGATCAGACCCGGCACGCCACCGCCGAGATCGAGGCGCAGATCGGCACCGTGCAGCAGGCGACCGGCGAGGCGGTCGAGGCGATCGGTTCGATCTCCGGCACCATCGCAGAGATGAGCAACATCACCTCGGCGATCACCGGATCGGTCCAGCAACAGACCGACGCGACCCGCGAGATCGCCCGGGCGATCGCCCGCGCCTCCGAGAGCACCCGCCGCGCCAGCGAGAACATGGCCGACGTCGACCGTACCGCCGCCGAGACCGGCGGCGCGGCGAGCCAGGTGCTGGGAGCGGCCGGCGAACTCTCGCTCAGCTCGTCGAAGCTGCGCAGCGCCACCGACGAGTTCCTCGCCCGCGTCCGCGCCGGCTGAGCGAAACGCCGTCGAGACCCACCACGGGCCCGGCCTCGGTCGGGCCCGTCGCGTTTCGGCTCATACCGAGTTCACGAAATTCGGACTCGTCCGAATTTCGTGAGTCACGGCCCGACCGGCCGACGCCCGTTCGGGCTTGCCTTCGCGGACGAATTTCCGAACGGGTCGGAACTTCGTCCGCTCGGTATCAGGCCCCGTGGCTGCGCGGATAGGGGTTGACCGCCGCCGGCCGCCAGCCGGCGAGCGCTTCGGCGCGCGGCCGGAAGATCTCGATCGCCAGCGGATGGCAGACCGCCACATCGCTCGAATGGCTCGCCGAACAGTCGCCGCCGGGACAGGCGGAGATCGCGCCGATCAGGTCGATCTCGGCGAACAGCTCCAGGAAATCGCCCGGCCGGACGGGACTCGCCTTCATGAAGTAGCGGTGGGTGTCGGCGGTGAAGCCGGTGCACATGAAGACGTTGAGCACGTCGTGGACGAACGGCTCGGCCTCTGCGAGGCTCCGGCCGGTCGCCCGGGCGAAGGCCCGGGTCAGGTTCGAATGGCAACACCGGTGATAATCGTCACCGCTGAGCAGACGGTTGGTGTAGGGGTCGCAGCGGGTGCCGATGACGTCGTGCACCCCCGCCCCGTCGTCGTCGAACCCGTACCAGCCGAGGGTGTCGTGGGTGATCGTGGCGAGCGGCCGGAGCCCCGGCAGGTTCGACCACAGCCGATCGCCGACCCCGACGTGGGTGGCGGCGAGCGCCCGGGTCTTGCCCGACCAGAAGTGTTCGTTCGGATCCGCCGCGTTCCACAGATCGAGGTCGCCGACCTGCGGTCCCTCGATCGAGACGATCCGGAAGAAATGTCCGGCCGGCACCCGGAAGTGGGCGGCGTCGCGCGGCGCCGCGATCGCCTCGTCGACCTTGACCATCCCTTCGCGGGCGGCCTCGTAGAAGGCCGCGTCGTAGGCCGGCAGGCGCTCGACCGCATAGGTGACGACCGGCGGGGCGGCACGCCGCGCGGCGGCGTCGGGCGGCGGAGAGGGACGGACGGGGCTCTTCAAGGGGCGGCGCTCCGGCGAGAACGGCAATGCCCGAAGATGGCGGCGCCGCGCCCGCCGGGCAAGCCGTTTCCGCCGGGCTCCGTCGATCGCCGCCGACCTTCAGCCGCGCGGATCGAAGACCCGGTCGCCCTGCTCGGCGATGATCTGACGCGCCTTGACGAAGACCATCTCGCAGGCGGTGTCGACGTCGGTGAAGCGGTCGGCGCGGACGAAGCGATGCTCGCGCGTCTCGCCGCCGATCTCCTTGGAGATCACGCCGCAGAGCTGCCACTGGCCGGCTTCCTTGTAGGGCGTCGCGCGGACGGTGAAGCCCTCGTGCTCGAGCGTCGCGGCGACCTTCGGCTCGGCCGCCGCTTCCGGCTCCTTCGCCCCACCGCCGAACAGTCGCTTCAGGAACTCCATCGAACCCTCCTCGGCTTCCTCCGCCGCCGTCGACGCGGCCGTGATCCGGCTCTCCTCTACTCCGAACGCGCGCGAAAGGCGACCGGCGCGCGCCCGTCCCCCGCGTCCGGCGGTCTTCCGGGAGAGAAGGTGACGCGAGCCGCGATCTTCGGCCATTGCCGGTTGCGGCGGGGCCGCTCATAATGGCGGCGTCGACACCGCGTGGACCGGGGAGCGACATCGATGGGCCAGCCCGCCGCTCGACTGACCGATCTGCACACCTGCCCGATGGTGACGCCGGGCACGCCGCCGGTTCCGCACGTCGGCGGTCCGATCATCGGCCCCTGCGCGCCGAACGTGCTGATCGGCGGGCTTCCGGCGGCCCGGGTGACCGACATGTGCACCTGCGTCGGCCCACCCGACCAGATCGTCAGGGGCTCCGCCGGCGTCTTCATCTGCGGCCCGCCCGCCGCCCGCATCGCCGACCAGTGCATGCACGGCGGGGTGATCACCACCGGCATGCCGAACGTGCTGATCGGCGAGACGTGGAGCGGGAGCGTTCCCACTTCGAACCCGGCGATCCGCGATTCGTTCAACACTCAGGAGCAGTCGAACTCTTGCGTGATCGCCACTTCACGCAACATGATCGCCTACTACACTGGGGTCGACGTGCCCGAGTCGCAGCTGCGCGACGAGATGCGCGACATCATCGGCGATCCCAACCATGACTTCGAACTCGAGGGCACGAACCCGGCGAACGCCGTCGAACTACTGCGCCGCCACGGTGTCGACGCCGAGGTCCGCGAGCACCAGACGCCCGATCAGTTGGCCGCCGAGGTCGCCGACGGCAATCCGGTGATGATCGGCTTCCCCGGCCATCGGGTCGCCCTGTCGGGCGTCGAAAACGATGCCGACGGCAATCGCACCTTCACCGTGATGGATCCGGACCCCGCCTACAACGGCGAGCCGAGGCACATGAGCGAGACCGAGTTCGAGAACACCTACAATCCGAATGCAATCACCATCGTGCCGAGCCGACAGTGATCCCGCTCGCAAAGCTGCTCCTCTTCACTCTGGCACTTTTCTGTTTGGAGACCTCGGTCATGGCCGACCCCGCGGACAAGATCGACGCACGACTGTCCTCCCTCCTGGCCGCCCGCGACATCGGCATCCGCCGCGACACCTGGGTGCGCGACTGGTCGAACCGCATCCCGGAATTTCGCGCGGCGAAAGTGCTCTGGATCATCGACGGGATGACCGGCCGATCCTTCGTCGCCGCCTCCTTCGACGGCTCCGACTGGGTGCAGACCAACACGCCCGACTTCGAAGCGTTGGCCCACGGCCTCACCATCGCCGAACCGACCGACAGGACGACCACGAACCGGCTCGTCCGCGTCACCATGGCACTCCTCTACGACCCGAGATTCGTCGTCTGCGATGGCGCCTTCGCCGCAAAGCCGGAAGCCGTTCTGAAGACTTATCTGGCAGGGCGCAAAGCATCGCTCGACGACCTTCGCCGCGTCTGCATTGACGAGACCCGTGTCGCCCTCGACGACGGTACATGGCGCCTGGAGACGCACATTCTCGACTACACCGGCGCCGTCCGCCGCCTCCGGCTCCATGGCCGGCGCGACCCCACACGGGTCGACGGCTGCGAGCTCTCCGAGATCGTCCCCGCCGGCACGTTCTACTTCGCCGACGAGTTCTGACGTCGACTTCGAGCGAGGCTCCCGACCGTCGACCTCCGCCAGAGCTCCCCCGAGACGAAGAACCCCGGCGTTTCCGCCGGGGTTCCATTTCTCTCAATTGTCCAGGAAGCTCCTCAGCTTCCGGCTCCTCGACGGGTGCTTCAGCTTCCTCAGCGCTTTCGCCTCGATCTGGCGGATGCGTTCGCGGGTCACCGAGAACTGCTGCCCGACTTCTTCCAGGGTGTGGTCGGTGTTCATGCCGATGCCGAAGCGCATGCGCAGAACGCGCTCTTCGCGCGGCGTCAGCGAGGCCAGAACCCGGGTCGTCGTCTCGCGCAGATTGCTCTGGATCGCCGCGTCGATCGGCAGGATCGCGTTCTTGTCCTCGATGAAGTCGCCGAGGTGGCTGTCCTCCTCGTCGCCGATCGGGGTTTCGAGCGAGATCGGCTCCTTGGCGATCTTGAGGACCTTGCGGACCTTTTCGAGCGGCATGGCCAGCTTCTCGGCCAACTCCTCCGGGGTCGGCTCGCGGCCGATCTCGTGCAGCATCTGCCTCGACGTGCGGACGATCTTGTTGATCGTCTCGATCATGTGCACGGGGATGCGGATGGTCCGCGCCTGATCGGCGATCGACCGGGTGATCGCCTGCCGGATCCACCAGGTCGCGTAGGTCGAGAACTTGTAGCCGCGGCGGTATTCGAACTTGTCGACCGCCTTCATCAGACCGATGTTGCCTTCCTGGATCAGATCCAGGAACTGCAGACCGCGGTTGGTGTACTTCTTGGCGATCGAGATGACGAGGCGGAGGTTGGCTTCCACCATCTCCTTCTTCGCCTGCCGAGCCTCGCGCTCGCCCTTCTGCACCATGTGGACGATGCGGCGGAACTCGACGATCTCCAGGCCCGTCTCCGAGGCGAGCGTCTGGATCGCCCCGCGGAACTCCTTGATCGTGTCGCCCTCGTTCTTGACGAAGTCGCGCCAGCCGCGGGTGCCGAGATTGGCCACCCGGCGCAGCCAGTGCGGATCGAGCTCGGAGCCGTGGTAGTTCTTCAGGAAGTCGTCGCGGCCGACGCCGAAGCTCTCGGCGAGACGCAGCAGCCGCCCTTCGAAGCCGATCAGCTTCTTGTTGATGTCGTAGAGCTGTTCGACCAGGCTGTCGATACGCGCCTGATTCAGCGACAGGCTCTTCACCTGGATGATCAGGTCGTCCTTGAGCTTCTTGTAACGGCGCTCCTGGGAGGGCGACAGGGTCTCGTTCTTGAGACGACCTTCGACCAACTGTTCCTGAAGCCGCGCCAGCTTCTTGTAGTCGTCGGCGATCAGGTCGAAGGTCTCGAGCACCTTCGGCTTCAGCTCGGCTTCCATCGCGGACAGAGAGACGTTGCCCTCCATGTCCTCGCCGTCTTCCTCGCCGGTCTCCGGCTCGGGAGTCTCTTCCTCGGTCTCCGGGGTCTCCTCGTCGACCGGCACCATCGGCGGGCCGCCGGCCTTGCCGTCGGGACCGGCGTAGGTCGCCTCGAGGTCGATGATGTCGCGGAGGAGGATCTTCCCCTCGTTGAGCTCGTCGCGCCAGATGATCACCGCCTGCAGCGTCAGCGGGCTCTCGCAGAGCCCGGCGATCATCGCCTCGCGTCCCGCCTCGATCCGCTTGGCGATGGCGATCTCGCCCTCGCGGGACAGCAGCTCGACCGAACCCATCTCGCGCAG
>CALFRR010000191.1 GCA_937919435.1 uncultured Alphaproteobacteria bacterium
CGGCGACGATCAGCTCGCACGCCTCCTCGTTGGATTTCAGGTTCGGCGCGAAGCCACCCTCGTCGCCGACCGCCGTCGAATAGCCCTTCTTGGCCAGGATTGCCTTCAGGGCATGGAAGGTCTCGGCGCCGCAGCGCAGCGCCTCGGCGAAGCTAGGAGCACCAGCCGGCATCACCATGAACTCCTGGAAATCGACCGAATTGTCGGCATGCTTGCCGCCGTTCAGGATGTTCATCATCGGCACCGGCAGGCGCTTCGCCTTGCCCCCGAGATAGGCGTAGAGCGGCAGCCTGGATACGGCAGCGCCGGCGCGCGCTACGGCCATCGAGACGCCCAGGATAGCATTGGCGCCGAGCTTGCCCTTGTTCTTGGTGCCGTCGAGCTCGATCATTCGCCGGTCGATCGCCGCCTGCGCTGTCGGGTCGCAGCCCTTGAGCGCCGGGCCGATGACGTCGGTGACGTTGGCGACCGCCTTCAGCACGCCCTTGCCGCCGTAGCGGTGCTTGTCGCCGTCGCGCAGTTCAACGGCCTCGTTCTCGCCGGTCGAAGCGCCCGACGGCACGGAGGCGGCGACGGTTGTGCCGTCGTCGAGCGCCACGTAGACGCGGATGGTGGGATTGCCACGGGAATCGAGGATTTCGCGGGCGGTTACCTTGTCGATCAGGGCCATGGAGGATCTCCCTTTGTCGGCCGGTTTCAGCACATCATGAAGACGGGGATGCGGGCGGCGGCCAGCACGTCGCGGGTGACGCCGCCGAGGATCGCCTCCCACAGCGCGCCGTGCTTGAAGGCGCCGATCAGCAGGCTGTCGCCGCCGAGCCGGTCGCTTGACGCGAGCAGTTGCAGGCCGACGCTGCCGGCCTCGCGCCTCAGCTCGACGCAGTCGACGGCGACGCCGAGCTCGGCGAAGAAGGCGCGGGCGGAGGTCTGGTAGGACGCGGCGCCGGGCTTTTCGACGGAGACCACCGTCACCTTGTCGGCCCGGGTGAGCCAGGGCAGCGCCTTCCGCGCCGCCCGCTTCACCGGCTCGCCAGGCTTCCAGCCGACGACGATGTGGCGGCCGACGGTGCGCGCCGACGGCGGGCCGGCTCTCGGATCGGGCGGCGCCACCAGCAAGAGCCGCTTCGACCAGAACAGCGTGGCGTGGAAGGCGTCGCGGCCGTCGAGGCGCACCGGGTTGCCCATCACCACCAGGTCGGCGTCGGCCGTCTCGGCGGCGACCAGCGCGCCGACGTCGCCCTCGTCGTGCTTCCAGGTGACCGGCGCGCCCGCCCGGCCGGCGATCCAGGCATCGAACACGGCCTTGGTGCGGGCGAGGCGGGCGGCGATGGTGCCCTCCCTCAGCTCGCGCAACTGCTGGATGGCGATCTCCTCCGGCGGCACGAAGGCGAACCGCGGGTTGAAACCGACGTGGATGGCCGAGATGGCGGCGTCGAAGCCGTCGGCGGCGGCCAGCGCGCAGTCGAGGCAGGGCACCACCGTTTCCGGCTCGGGCAGCAGCGCCACGATGATCTTGGGTTCAGCCGCGGCGTTCATCGTCACCTCCATCACGAGCGGCGACGGGATTGCCCGCGCCGGTCACAACTCGGGCAACAAAAAACCCGCCGGCGGCGGGTTTCGGAAACGCCCCTGCCGCGACGGACCATTGGCCCGTTTCAAGCAGGAGCTATCAGCGCTGAGGCGGTTGTCGGGAAGCTCCATTCCCATCACAGACAACACTATCCTGCAAGACACAGCCTGTCAAAGCCTTGATGCATTTATCGAGTTAAGTGACACGCCTCACATTTTCTTCGTCGCTCCAATCTGGGAGTCTTCTGCACAGAATCGAGCCGGGAATAGAAAAGAGATGATGAAGAATTCAATGTCAACGGACGCGCACATCGTCTTCAATTATTGTAGAAATCGGCGATCTTGCTGGAAGACAGGTGCCAGCGGGCACTGTTCTGTAGTGGATATACGCCACTGTTCGAAAAGTCCCTTGCGGTCAACCGTCGTCTCATCACCACGCTCACCGTAGAGATCGCGGCCGAACTGACGCATCATCTGTCAAAGATCTTGCTGGGCGATAGCGCACCCGATCAAGTGCGCGGTTCGCCTTTTTGAGGTGAGCGACGGAGCTAAGCGCCTATTCGGCGATGACAACGATTCCGCCTTTAGGCCGTTTGCTCGACTATAGATAAAACGCGGTCATCCCTAGATGTTTAATCCCATGCCTTGATGATGCATTATTTTCTCCGGCTTGGAGGGATGCACTATGGGTCAAGTTCTACACGGCAGCGCCACAACGACAGAGGCAGTCCGCGAAGGCGAGCCATCTTTGTCGAAAGCCCAGTCTCATCGCTAAAGACCAGACGCGCCGAGTCAAGGTCGAGTTGGCCATCGAGCCACGCCTGGCGCCGCTTCACGAGATCCGCTCGTTCCTGCTCCAGCGCGTATGCGGTCTTATTTGAAGGTCCAGCCACGACGGCCGAGCCCAAATCCTCTGGGCACTACGACCGATCTAGAGACCAACCTCATTGACGAGGCGCACCACCATCTCATTGGGCGTAATGTCCTCCTGCGCTTCGATCATCTAGAAAACGAAGATCTCTTGTGGATTGAGGCGAGAGCCACAATGCCGGGTCTCGCCCTCGTGCTGATCGCTCGCCCGGCCGATCCAACGGATCGGAGCGATCTGCCGACCCCGAACCGAACTGCTGCCTGGCGAGCAGAAAGCCCATCTGACGAAGCCTACAAACCCGTGACCGCAAATAGTCAATCAGCGCGCTCGGGCCATCGTTCCCTCCTGTAAGGAGAACATTGAGTCAGACTCGCCGCCGATCATCACCTCACATTCGATCATCGATCGATGGACGCGCTCTCGATAGAGAGCCGAATAAGATCCGAACTCTCTGACCGTAGATTTGCCTTGAGATTGAAGGTGGTGCGGGTGGTCGGAATCGAACCGACACTCCTTTCGGAACCGGATTTTGAATCCGGCGCGTCTACCAGTTTCACCACACCCGCACATTCGCCGCCGATTCTAGCCGGCGCTCTCTGCACCTATACTGCACCTAGAGCGAAAACTGAATACCGACAGCCATTTCTCCTTCACTCACAAACCCCTGAAAATACGACGTTTTCAACTCGTCGTGATTTCCTGTGGATTGGTAGACAAACCACTTTTTGAGTCTGCCGCGTCTACCATTTCGCCACTGGGGCAGCGATCGGCGCGCATATTAGACACCGACCCGCCGCCGTCAACCGCGGCGGCACAGGCGCACGAGGCTTCTCCCCCGGGGCCATGAGGCAGGCGCTCCCGCCGGATCGCCGACCTCCGCTCGCGCCCCGGATCGGCCGCCGCGATCACTTCGGTGCGATCGTGTCGCACCGCGGGGTGGACGCTCGGACGCGCCTCGGCTAAATCCGGCTCGGGACGTGGAGCCGATCGGCGGTCGACGGACCCCGGGTGCAGCCCGAAACGCCCCTCCCCGAGCCGCAGAGCGATCCGCACATGCTCAGACGCCTCTACGACTGGACCCTGTCGCTGGCCGCCCGCAAGAGCGCCGAAGTCTGGCTGGCGGTGATCGCCTTCGTCGAGAGTTCGGTCTTCCTGGTGCCGGCCGACGTCCTGTTCCTGCCGATGAGCATCGCCCGGCCGGAGCGCGCCTGGCGCTACGCCTTCATCGCCACCGCCGCCTCGGTCGCCGGCGGCATCGCCGGCTGGTCGCTCGGCTGGTTCGCCTTCGACGCGATCGCCCGGCCGATCCTCGACTTCTACGGCAAGACCGCCGCCTTCGAGGCGCTGCGTGCCACCTGGGGCGACAGCGTGCTGTTGCTGCTCGTCACCTCCGGTCTCGCCCATCTGCCGCCGATCAAGGTGGTCACCATCCTCTCCGGCGTCGTCCACGTCGAACTCTGGTTGTTCGTCGTCTCGGCGATCGTCGCCCGCGGCGCCCGTTTCTATGCCCTGGCCTGGGCGCTCAGGCGCTGGGGCGAGCCGATCCGCCACTTCATCGAAAATCGCCTCGGGCTGATCGCCGGCCTCGTCGCCGCCGCGATCATCGCGCTCTATATCGGGGCGCGCGCCCTCGCCTGACACTCGGGAACACCGATGCGAACCCAATTCCTCGATCGCCCCCGCGGATCCGTCGCCCTCTTCCTGCTCGTCGCCGCGGTCGGCATCGTCGCGACCGCCTGGGGTTTCGAGTTCGCCGGCTTCATGCCCTGCAAGCTCTGCCTCGAGCAGCGCATTCCCTATTACGTCGGAGCCGGCATCGCCGCCGCGGCGTTCCTGATCGAAGCCCGCGACGGGCCGGCGATCCTCACCCGTCTCGCCTTCCTCGTGCTGATCGGACTGTTCGCCTGGGGCCTGTCGGTCGGCTTCTATCAGGCGGGCGCCGAGTGGGGCTACTGGACCGGTCCGACCGACTGCGGCGCCACCCGCGGCGGCACCATTCCGAAGAACGCCCTCGATCTGCTGGGCAGCGTCGAGACCACCCGGATCGTCGACTGCACCAAGGCGCAGATCCGAATCGTCGGCCTGTCCTTCGCCGGCTGGAACGTGATCGTCTCGCTCGGACTGATCGCCATCGCCGGCTACGGCATTCTCGCCCCGCGTCGCCGCACCGTCTGAACCGGACCCGCGGAAAGCCGCCGAGCGACGGCAGCCCGTTTCGCCCGAACGTCACACCGTCTCGAGCCGGTCGACCGGCCCCGCCTCGGCGGAGGCGCGGAACCCGGCGGCCGCGACCGCCGGGAAGTCGCGGAACACCTCGCGATCGTACAGATTGATGTGCTGGGCGCACATTTCGAACACCAGGAACTGGGCCAGCGCTTCGAGCGGCACGGTGTCGGCTTCGAAGCGCTCGACCAGGAACCGAAAGCGGTCGCCGAGCGCCCGATGTTCGGCCGCGTGCGCCGCCAACCGGCCGGGCATCCAGCGGTCGATCAACCGCTCCTCGCGTTCGGTGTGCGCGGTCATCCGACGCTCGACCTCCCGCAGGCGTTCGTAGACCAGCCGCTTGTCGTAGGTGTCGTTCATGAAGCGCAGCAGATCGTTGTTGATGGCGATCAGCGCGGCATGATCGGCGTCGACTTCGTCGATTCCGACCTTCATGTCCTCGGTCCATCGGATCTGCAGCGCACCGGCGACCCGCTCGAGCGGGATCTCGAAGAACGAGCAGTTCTTGCCGGCCGACTTCGCCCGGTAGAGCGCGGCGTCGGTCCGTTCGAACCAGCTGCGCCAGTCGTCGCCGGACAGACACAGCGAAACGCCGATGCTGATGCTGATCTGCCGCCCGATTCCCGCATCGACGGCATGGACCGCCCGACGCAGATCCTCGGCGAGCCGCAGCGACTCGTCGACGCCGGTCCCCGGCAGCACCACCATGAACTCTTCGCCACCCCATCGTCCGAACACGTCGGTCTCGCGGAGCCACTGCCCGCAGACCTCGGCGACCCGCCGCAACACGGCGTCTCCGGCGGCATGGCCGAAGCGGTCGTTGATCCGCTTGAAGTCGTCGAGATCGATCAGCATCAGCGACACCGGCGTTCCGTGACGCACCAGCCGGCGCAGTTCGACCTGTCCGACCTCCTCCAGCTTGCGCCGGTTCCAGATGCCGGTGAGCTTGTCCTTGAGGATCATCTCGCGGTTCGCCGCGTCGGTCCGTTCCTTCGACATCAGCACGAAGCCGACCGAGAACAGGACCAGCCCGACGATCGCCGCGCTGTAGATCACCGACTGCGAGACGTTCTGATCGAAGATCGCCTCGACCCGTGCGCCGCCGGTCAAGATCACCCATTCCCGATGCAGCATGATCACCAGACCGAGAGCGGTCGCGGCGGCGACCAGATGGCGGCCGCGGCCGGTGGTCGATCCCCGGGAGATCCACATCCGATGCAGGACGAGGGACTGGACCAGGATCAACACGGCGTCGTTGGCGAGAATGCGACGTTCGGTGTCACCGACGAAGATCGCCGAGGAGACGGCGACGGCGGCGAGGATCGTCGGACCGAGCGCCTTCGACGTCCGACGGCGATGGAACAGGTCGAGCGCCCTCAGGCAGAGGACGAAGAAGAGGCCGACACAGACCTCCGCCACCCAGATCCCGATCGCACCGGTCCACGGCGACATCAGGAAGAGGAGATAGGCGATGCCGTGGGCGATCAGACCGTGGGCGAGCTCGTTCAGCCCGTTCTCCGGTTCGGTCGAGGAAACGAGTCGGATCGCGCCGCCGAGCGACAGGCTGAGCAGGACGATCAGAAGAAAGACGGTCGGAACGTGGACCATGACGGTGCCGATACCGGAAAGGGTGGTCACCCGACCGAAACGGCGGGCCGGCGCCGCAACGGCGCCTCTCCGACCTCCCCTACGTCCGGATTGGTTCGACTCGGATTAAGGATTTCGGCTCGCACCGGACCCACCGCACCCCACGGCGCCGCTGCGACGATCGGTCCGCCCGGTCACGCCGTCCGACGACGACCTCACGGCTCCAGTTCGGTATCCCAGTAGAGATAGTCCATCCAGCTCTCGTGCAGATAGTTGGGGGGGAAGTGGCGCCCCGCGTCGTGCAGGTCGTGGACGCTCGGCCGCCACGGCATGTGGTGGGGTCGCATGCCCACGTCCCGGAGGCTCCGATCGGCCTTGCGCAGATTGCACGGCGAGCAGGCGGTGAGCACGTTCTCCCAGGTGGTCTGCCCGCCGCGCGAGCGAGGAATCAGGTGATCGAAGGTCAGGTCCTCGTGCGACCCGCAGTACTGGCACTGAAACCGGTCGCGCAGGAAGACGTTGAACCGGGTGAAGGCCGGCTGGCGCGACGGTTTGACGTAGGTCTTCAGAGAGACCACCGACGGCAGACGCATCCTGAGGCGTGGCGAGCGGATCTCGACGTCGTAGTTCTGGACCACGTCGACCCGTTCCATGAACACCGCCTTGACCGTGTCCTGCCAGGACCAGAGCGACAGCGGGAAGTAGCTCAGGGGACGGAAATCGGCGTTCAGCACGAGAGCGGGGTGCGATCGCGGCGGGACGGGGACGTGAATCGTCAAGGCGCGCTCCTCGTGTCGGCTCCGTTGGCGGAGGCGATGGGGAGGCGCGGTCCCGACCAGGTCCGAGGCGGCGGCGGGACCCGCGATCACCATCGAACGACGCGGATATTCTACAGGCCGCGTGTCGGGCTTGTGAAGCTCGCCGGTCGGACCCCGGTCGATCAGTCGGTCACGCCCTCGCGACCCGCCCGGCGGGCGGCGTAGAAGGCCCAGAACAGCCGCGCCGCCACGCCGCGCCACGGATGCCAGGCGCCGGCGATGTCGCGCACCGCCTTCTCCGACGGGCGATCGGGAAGCGCCAGCGCATCCCCCACCGCCGCCCGCAGGGCGAGATCGCCGGCCGGAAAGACGTCCGGGTGACCGGCGCAGAACAGCAGGAACACCTCGGCCGTCCACACGCCGATTCCCTTGATCGCGGTCAGTTCGGCGATCGCCGCCTCGACCTCGAGCGTCGCTGCGGCGTCGAGCGCCAACCCGCCGCCGCAGGCCGCGGCGATCGCCCGCAGGGTACGGACCTTCGGCGCGGAGAGGCCGGCGCTCTTCAGCGTCGCGTCGTCGTGGGCGTCGATCGTCGCGGCGGTGAGCGGACGCTCCGGAAGGATCCCGACGGTCCGTTCGAACTTCGCCCAGATCGAGGTCGCCGCCTGGGCCGACACCTGTTGGGCGACGACGATGCGCGCGAGCCCTTCGAACCCGGGCGGCCGGCGGCGCAGCGGCACCGGCCCGGCGATCTCGATCACCGGCGCCAGCCGCGGATCGATCCGCGCCAGCTCGGCGAGCCCTTCGGCGACGTCGGCGTCGGTCTCGATCGGCCGCATCGGTTTCCTCTCCTCCCTCGGGACTCCGACACTACAGGTGCGTCGCCCCGGCGGCGAGCCCGGCGGTGCCCCGGGTTTCCCGCGCCGCCGGCCCGGTCTATGTAGGCGTCACCCGCCGATCCACCCGGATGTCGACCATGCCGGTCTTCCGCTTCGCGCCGAGCCCGAACGGCCGCCTCCATCTCGGCCACGCCCATGCCGCGCTGCTCGGCCACGCCCTGGCGCGCGGCTGCGGCGGACGCTTCCTGATCCGGCTCGAAGACATCGACCCGACCCGCTGCCGCCCCGAATGGAGCGACGCGATCCTCGACGATCTCGCCTGGCTCGGGCTCGACTGGGACGGCGAGGTGCGTCGCCAGTCCGACCATCTCGCCGAGCACGCCGCCGCCCTCGACCGGCTCGCCGCCCTCGGCCTCGTCTATCCGAGCCGGACGACCCGCGGCGAGATCCGGGCGCTGGTGGCGGCGGCCGAGCGCGACGGCCGGGACTGGCCACGCGATCCCGACGGGACGCCGTTTCCCCCGCCCCGCGCCGGTGCCGACGCGGCCGTCGGCGTGGCCGGCGAACCGACGGCGGTCCGGCTCGACACCGCCGCCGCCCTCGCCGCCCGGGCCGGCCGACCGCCGCTCGACTGGATCGAGACCGGTGGCGACCGGCCCGGCGAGATCCGCCGGATCGCTGCCGATCCCGCCGCCTGGGGCGATCCGATCCTCGCCCGCAAGGAGATGCCGACCAGCTACCACCTCGCGGTGGTGGTCGACGACGCGGCCCAGGGCGTGACCCACGTGGTGCGCGGCGTCGACCTCTTCCGGTCCACCGACGTCCATCGGCTGTTGCAGGATCTCCTCGGCCTTCCGGCCCCGGTCTACCATCACCACGATCTGATCCGCGACGCGGACGGGCGCAAGCTGTCGAAGTCGGCGGCGGACACCGCGATCGGTGCGCTCCGGGCGGACGGCGCGACCCGTGCAGACGTCTTTCGGGCGATCGGCTGGCCGGACCGCGCCGGCGATCTCGACCGGCTTAACCGGGCGTTGATCGAGGCTTCCTAAGCTGGCGGCCCCGTCGCAGGAGTGCGTCCCTTGCCATCCTTCGATCCCGCCGCGGAAATGCCCCACGACCCCACTCCCCGGCCGCTCGACGGTCTGCGCATCCTCGCCGTCGAGGATCACGCGATCGGCCGCATCCTGCTCGGTGCGATGCTCGAAGGGATCGGCGCGACGACCACCCTCGTCGCCACCGGCGAGGAGGCGACGAAGATCGCCGATCGCGAGACCTTCGACGTGGTGCTGGTCGACCTCGGCCTGCCCGACGTCGCCGGCGACCGGTTGGCCCTGGCGCTCTCCGGGCACCGCGGTACCGCCGGTGTGCCGATCGTCGCGGTGACCGGCCGCGAACGGCCGACGGTGCTGCCGCCGGTGTTCCGCGACTGGCTGGTCAAGCCGTTCTCGGCGCGCGAGCTGCACACGGTCCTGTCGGCCGTCGCCGGGCGTGCCGCGGAGCGGGGCTGAGGCTTCAGCGCGCCAGCGCCCGTCCGTCGACGAAGAGGTGCGTCGCGGTTCCCCCACCGTCGATCCGCCATTCGCCGACCCGATCCTCGAACGCCTTCCTCCAGCCGTTGCCGACCGCCCGATAGACGATCAGCAGGCAACGCCGACCCTCGCAGTAGGGCTCGTGGCGGGCGCCGCAATAGGCCTGCGAATAGTCGAGGAGAATGTCGGGACGCCCGTCGCCGTCGACGTCGCGGCGGACGACGAAACCGGGATCGTAGGCCGTCGCCTGCTCGCAGGAGGCCCGTTCGACCGCGACGATGTCGCCGGCGAGGGCCTTCGGCAGATCGTCGGCGAGAGCGGCGGCGGTGGCGAGAGCGGCGGCGAGAAACGCGACGACTGGCGGGAGACGAGTCGCGAACGGCATGACGGGATCCTCTCCGGTGGGATCGGGCGAAGCGGGTTGCGAGATCATCGGCCGGCCGCGTCAACGAATCGTTGAGCACGAATCTCGCCGAGGAATTCGCGGCGCTCCGTGAAACGGCAACCGAATGTTGAGTATTCGCGGCGTAGAGTGGCGTTGGTATCGGCCTTTCTCTTACCATCGACATCGAGAGGTGACATCGTGTTGCGCCCCCTCTTTCTCGGTTTCTTCGTTCTCGTCGGTCTCTTCGGTTTCTCCGCGCCGGCTTCCGCGGCGATCGAGGCCCGCATCCACATCGCGACACAGCGAATGGAACTGATCGTCGACGGCGCGACCCGGGGGGACTACGTCGTCTCGACCGGAAAGCGCGGATACCGCACGCCCACCGGCACCTTCCAGCCGCAGCGGATGCACAAGACCTACCATTCCCGCAAATACCACAATGCGCCGATGCCGAATTCGATCTTCTTCGTCGGCGGCGTCGCGATGCACGGCACCACCGACATCCGAAATCTCGGCAGACCCGCGTCGCACGGCTGCGTACGTCTGCACCCTGCGGTGGCGGCCGCGGTGTTCGACCTCGTCCGACAGCACGGCATGGAGAACGCGAAGATCGTGGTGACCGAGTGAAGCGCCTCGCCGAAGGCGCCTGACGGCGAGGGGGTCGGCCGGCGCTCGAACGCGTCCGCCCGAACCGACCCACCGTCCACTCTTCGGTCGCTCCCGATCGCGCCCCGCCCCCTCGGACGATCCGACGGTCGGGCCGGCGAGCCCTCCGATCCCGGCTGTCCACACCCGTCCGACACCCGCGAAACACGCACATCGCCCCTGGAATGTATGCAATGACGGAGCATCGGCATTGCATGCAACGATGAACGAGTGGGCCGAGGCGCTCGGCCCACCCCCGTCCCGTCCAGTAAATCGGCATCATATTCCGCGATACGGAATCGAAACATCTTCTCGGATTGCACGATGTGGATATCGATTCCGTCACACGTGCGACGAGAAGGGGGTGAACTCTCAGACGAGCATCGTATATTTTGCCGTTATGGTTATCGTTGAAAGTCGACGGTCGAATCACGGCGAATCGCTTCGGAGTCTCATCAAGATTTTCTTGATTTGTTACCTGACTCCGTGCCACGAGCTTATTGCCAAATATATTCCGTCGTCGCGTAACGGTGCGAAGGACCTAGGGTGAGCGTGTACGTTGTAGGTCGATTGGTGTCGCGAATTCTGCTCTATACGGGCGTATCATGGGAGGGAGGTTCGGCAGTCGGTTTGTCGGCCGCAGTCGCATCGGGGTCAGAGTGAGCGTGATGGACTTCGTTTCACTCGTACGCAGCACCCGCTCCAACGGCGTCTTCGAAAAGAAGCACGTCTCGGATTTCATCGATTTCCTGGACGCCCCGGACTGGAACGCCCCGGTCCCCCCGATCCGCTGGCTGCGCAAGTCGGCCGCCCCCCTGGGCTTGGCCGGCCACCTGAGCGTCGGCGGGATCGACGTCCACATCGCCGTCCTGCCGGCCGGCGTCTTCGAGTGGCGCGGCACGTTCGACGGCCGGATCCTCTGTCTGCAGCTGGAGGAGGACGACGTCGGCATCATCAACGGTCTCCCCCATCCCGGGCCGACGATCTCGATCGGCGGCAGATCGTCGCGCTTCTTCGGCCACTGGCGTTTCCCTCCGAATCTGCTGCGGGCGGCCTGTGCGATCACCGTCCCGGCCGCTCTGGTGCCGGCCGGCTGGCCTCCGCCGGACTCCACCTTCGTCACGCTCCAGGCCGACCACCTGCCGATGGACGCGCTGCGCGGGCTGCTCCACGACCTCGTCCTCGTCGCCGCCGACCGGCCGGACGACCTGCGATCGGCCGAGACCACGGCCCGCTGGCGCGACCGCCTACTCGACGCGATCGACCGATTGGTGAAGGCACCGGGAACCAAGAGTACGCAGCGCGACAAACAGCTCTGCGATCGCTTCGAAAGCGTTCTGGAGAGAATAGAAGCCGTCTTCCCACGCAAGGATGCGATCGAGGAACTGGTCTCGTCGTTGGGTCTGTCGGAAAAATCGCTCTACAACACGGTCAAACAGCTCTCCGGCATGACCCCCTACAATCTGATCCGGATCCACCGCCTGTTGGCGGCCCGCCGTGCGATCCTGCGCTCGCCGCCCGGCGTCCTGGTCAAGCAGTGCGCGATCGATTCCGGATACTGGCACCTCGGCCGATTCTCGAAGGAATATGCCCGTTACTTCGGGGAGACGCCGAGCGAGACCCTGCGTCGGCGAACCCGCGATGCGGCGGCGGCACCCACGCCGGAGAAAGCGACGGTCGACGGCTGAGACGCCGATCGGACACCGTCCGTCCCCGGACGCGACGACCGAACCTCGGGCACGTTACGAAAAAAGATATCCGAATACGGAACATCGGGCGAGCCGCGACGACTTCCCACCCCATTCCGGGTCGACTTTCTCGAACGAAAACAGAGACATCTCGGACCGGATCGGTGATCGCCGCAGATCGTGTCCGAGACACTCGGTCACCATTGATCAACAGGTTTCTCCCGCAAGATGACGCAAGGAGATGCCGTGGGTCGCGGGCGCCGTATCCGTTACGGCGGCACGTCCCTCACATCGGGTCGAGGCAGGGAGAGCATCGACCCGATGTGGATCCGGCGACGGGAGGTGCCGATTTGCGTGGCTTCGACGAACTCGCGACTTCGACCGACTCCGCGGCGACCGACGGGCCGGTGACCGATGGGCCGGTGACCGACGGGCCGGTGACCGACGGGCCGGTGACCGACGACGTTCCGTTCGACGCAGGGGCGGTGGCGGTCGTGGTGATCGACCCGTCCGGAGAGATCCGCTCGGCCAACCAGGCCGCAGGGCGGCTCCATCGGGCCCACGGAGGCGCCACCAACCTGTGGCGCTGGGTCTCGCCCGCCGACGCCCGCCGTCTGCACGGCCTCGCCCGACGGATCGGAGGCATTCCGGGCGCCAGCGGCACCACCTCGGTCGGCCTGATCGGACCGAACGGCGACACCCGACACCACGACGTCGTGCTGACCAGTTTCGCCGACTCCCCGTCCTCCGACGGCTTCGTCGCGGTCATCCTCGATGCGACCGTGAACCGACACCGCGCCGTCGGCCCGGGAGATGTCGAAGCCCACCTCCGGGCGAGCGCCGCGGGGCCCCCTCCGGGCGCCGCCGACCGCTTCGCCGACATCCGGCGCGGCCTCGACGCCGACGAGTTCGACGTCCACTACCAGCCGATCGTGCATCTCGCCGACGGTGGTCTTCTCGGTGCAGAAGCGCTGGTGCGCTGGCATCATCCGACCCGCGGCCTGGTCCGCCCCGACGAGTTCGTGCCCGACGCCGAAGCCGGAGGCCTGATCCACGACCTCGGCAGACGGATCCTCGACAAGGCGTTTCGCCAGCACCGGGTCTGGCGGACGACGACCGGCGTGACGCTGCCGCTCCACGTCAATCTCTCGGCTCGCCAACTCCACCACCCGGATCTCGCCGAGGACATCGCTGCGGCGGCGCGCCTCCACGGCGTGGCCCCGCGGACGGTGGTGCTGGAACTGACCGAGAGCGCGCTGATCCGAGACCACCGCGCGGCGGAGGCGATGGTCGACCGGCTGCGGCACGAAGGCTTCCGCATCGCCATCGACGACATCGGCACCGGCCATTCGAGCCTCGCCCGCCTGAAGCGCTTCCGGATCGACATCCTGAAGATCGACAGATCGTTCGTCACCGACCTCGGACACGACCCGCGCGATGCGGCGATCGTCGGCAGCATCGTCTTCCTCGCCGAGGCGCTCGGACTCGAAGTGGTCGTCGAAGGGGTGGAGACGGACGAACAACGGGCGATCCTGCTGCGGCTCGGCTGTCGTCACGCGCAGGGGTACCTGTTCGCGCCGGCGCTCGCACCGGCCGATTTCCGGCGGTTGCTGCCGGCCGCCGACGGCCGAAGCGATGCCGTCGCGAAGCGGCGGAAGAAGGCGCCGAGAGCCGTCGCGCGCCCCTGATACGAGCCGACCGAGTTTCGACCTTTTCGAAACTCGGTCGGTGAAGGCAAGCCCGACCGGGCGTCGGCCGATCGGGCCGTAACGCACATGAAATTCGGTCGAGTCCGAATTTCATGTGCCGGGTATGAGCCGGCGCATCGGCTCAATCGAAGGTCGACGCGGACACCGGGATCGGCACCGTCTCCGGTCTGCGCCCGGGCACCCACACGGCCACCGACGCGGCGAGCCGGGCGGCGTCGGCCAGCAGCCGGCGCGGCGGCTGGTCGACCCAACAGGCGGTGAAGGTCATCGGAGTCGGCCGGAACGCGCAATCGACCCACCGCAGCCGTCCGGCCGCGACGAAAGGGGCGACGATCGGTTCGGGCAACACCGCGATGCCCGCCCCGTCGAGCGCCATCTGCACGCAGGCCGCCATGTTGCTCGACGAGGCGATGCGCACGTCGAGGCAGTCGTTGCGGCGGAAGTGATCGGCGACCTCGAGATGCGGCCGGGTCGAGCGGGCGTGGGTGAGGATCGTGTGTTCGGCGAGCGTCGCCGCATCGGCCCGTCCGTCGAGCGGATCGACCAACCCCGGCGTGCCGACCCAGGCGAGACCGACCGTGCCGAGCGGCAGATTGGTCACCTCGAGATCGGAGAGCGGGCCGTTCATCAGAGCGAGATCGATCGTCCGGTCGAGCAGGCCGCGGCGCAGGTCGACCGACAGACCGACCACCAGATCGACCACCACCGACGGGTGCTCGCGCCGCATCAGGTCGAGGAAGTCGTGCAACCAGGTGTGGGCGACCATCTCGGCGACCCCGAGATGGAGCAGCGCCCGCTCCGGTGCCGCGTTGCCGGCGGCGACGAAGCCTTCCGCCGCGGCGAGAACCCGATGGGCGTGCGGCAACAGCGCGCGGCCCTCTTCGGTCGGCTCGACCGACCCGGAATCGCGCTCGAACAGCTTCACCCCGAGCAGATCCTCGAGTGCGGCGAGCCGTGCCGAGATGTTCGGCTGGGTGGTGTTCATGTGCTCGGCGACCCGGCGGAAGTTCCTGAGCGCCGCGATCCAGACGAAGGTTTCGATCTGCTTC
The DNA here is from genome assembly GCA_937919435.1 of uncultured Alphaproteobacteria bacterium. Classification (GTDB taxonomy): domain Bacteria; phylum Pseudomonadota; class Alphaproteobacteria; order Rhizobiales; family Ancalomicrobiaceae; genus Siculibacillus. The sequence goes on from CALFRR010000191.1 coordinate 14,856, forward strand.
AGGGTGATCTGCACGGTGGCCGGCTCCCGCGGGGCCGAAGGTCGCCCCGCTCCTGGATGATCGAGATTTTCGATCGAGGCAAGTCGATAAAATAATTGGATCGTATCGCTCCGTCCCGCCATTCTGCCGTCGTCTCGAGCGTGCCCGATACCGCGGCAGCCGCTCGTCCGACCCGGCCGCGCCGGCACAACACGGAGAATTCGCAGCGATGACGATCGACGGTCGAGCGGTGCGTGTCGGGGTCGACATCGGCGGCACCTTCACCGACGTGGCGCTGGAGGCCGGCGACCGCTCGTGGTCGGTCAAGGTGCTGACCGACCACGGCGCGCCGGAGCGGGCGATCGTCGAGGGGGTGCGGGCGGTGGTCGTCGAATCCGGCATCGCCGCCGGCGCCATCGACCAGATCATCCACGGCACGACGCTCGCCACCAACGCGCTGATCGAGCGGCGCGGCGCCCGTACCGCTCTGATCACCACCCGCGGTTTTCGCGACGTGGTCGAGATGCGCACCGAGAACCGTTTCGAGCTCTACGATCTCGACATCGTCCTGCCGACCCCGCTGGTCGAGCGCGACGCCCGCTTCGTCGTCGACGAGCGGCTCGACGCCGCCGGCCGGGTGTTGAAGCCGCTCGATCCCGCCGACGTCGCGACGGTGGTCGACCGGGTGATCGCCGGCGGTTTCGAGAGCGTCGCGATCGGCCTGATCCACGCCCATGTCGACGGCCGCCACGAGCGCATGGTGCGTGACGCGCTGAAGGCGAAGGCGCCGGATCTTCCGGTGTCGATCTCCTCGGAAGTGGCACCGGAGATGCGCGAGTTCCAGCGCTTCAACACCGTCTGCGCCAACGCCTACGTCCAGCCGTTGATCGCCTCCTACCTCGACCGTCTGGTCGGCGCGCTCGCCGCGGAGGGGGTGACGGGCCGCGTCTACATGATCCATTCCGGCGGCGGGCTGATCACCGTGGAGAGCGCCGCGGCGTTCCCGGTCCGCCTGCTCGAATCCGGGCCGGCCGGCGGCGCGGTGTTCGCCGGTTCGATCGCCCGCGCCCACGGGCTCGACCGGGTCCTCTCCTTCGACATGGGCGGCACCACCGCCAAGATCGCGCTGATCGAGAACGGTCGGGCGAAGACCGCCAAGACCTTCGAGGTCGCCCGCACCTACCGGTTCAAGAAGGGCAGCGGCATGCCGATCTCGATCCCGGTGATCGAGATGGTCGAGATCGGCGCCGGCGGCGGTTCGATCGCCTCGATCGACGCGATGCGGCGGATCCGGGTCGGCCCGCAGAGCGCCGGCTCCGAACCCGGACCGGCCTCGTACGGCCGCGGCGGCGACCGGCCGACGGTGACCGACGCCGACGTGCTGCTCGGCCGGATCGAGCCGCACGGCTTCGCCGGCGGCCGGATGCGGCTCGACACCGAGGCGGCGGAGGCGGCGATCCTCCGCGATCTCGGCGGCCCGCTCGGGCTCTCCGGCGCGGAAGCGGCCTTCGGGCTCTGCGAGGTGGTCGACGAGAACATGTCGAACGCGGCGCGGATGCACGTCGTCGAGAACGGCCGCGAGATCTCCGACTTCACCATGGTCGCCTTCGGCGGCGCCGGTCCGCTGCACGCCGCCCGGCTCGCCGAGAAGCTCGGCATCGCCCGCGTGCTGATCCCGCCGGGGGCCGGCGTCGGCTCGGCGATCGGCTTCCTCCGCGCGCCCTTCGGCTACGAATCGGTGCGCAGCGCCCATCTCCGCCTCGACGCCTTCGACGCGGACCGGATGAACGCGGTGCTCGACGAACTGGCGGCGGAAGCGATCGGCTTCGTCCGCGAGGGCGTCCCCGACATCGAGCCGATCCGCGAACTGACCGCCCACATGCGCTACGTCGGCCAGGGCTGGGAGATCCCGGTGCGCCTGCCCGACCGGCGCTGGCGGCCGGGCGACGAGGTCGAACTCGCCCGCCGTTTCGCCGAGGCCTACACCGCCTTCTTCCATCGGCCGATCGAAGGGCTGGCGATCGAGGTGGTCGGCTGGTCGCTCGCCGCCGCCTCGCCGCTGCCGCCGGTCGAACGGGTGGCGCCGGCCGGCACCGAACGCCCGGTCGCGACCGACGCGACCCGCGACCTCTTCGACGCGCGCGAGGACCGTTTCGTGGCCGCCGCCGTGATCGAACGGGAGCGGCTTTCGACCGGCGATCGGGTCGCCGGCCCGGCGGCGATCGTCGAGGCCGAGACCACCACCGTCGTCACCACCGCCTTCGATGCCGTCCGCCTCGCCGACGGCTGCCTGCTCCTCGTCCGCAAGACCGCCGGAGGCCGCCCGTGAGCCGTTCCGCCCCGTCAGACATCCATCTCCAGATCATGTGGAACCGGCTGGTCTCGGTGGTCGAGGAGCAGGCGGTGTCGCTGGTCCGCACCGCCTTCTCGACCAGCGTGCGCGAGGCCGGCGACCTCTCCGCCGGCGTCTTCGACCGCGAAGGCCGGATGATCGCCCAGGCGGTGACCGGCACCCCCGGCCACGTCAACGCCATGGCCGCTTCGGTCGGCCACTTCATCCGCGCGATCGGCTTCGACGCGATGGTCGAGGGCGACGTCTATCTGACCAACGATCCATGGCTCGGCACCGGCCATCTCCACGACTTCACCGTGGTGACCCCGTCGTTCCGCGGTGGCCGGGCGATCGGCTTCTTCGCGGCGACCGCTCACGTCGTCGACGTCGGCGGCCGCGGCTTCGGGCCGGACGCCACCCAGGTCTACGAGGAGGGCGTCTGCGTCCCGATCATGCGGCTGCGCGCCGCCGGTCGGGCCAACGAGGTGCTGATCGAGATCCTGCGGGCCAACGTCCGCGAGCCCGATCAGGTGATCGGCGATCTCCATTCGCTGGCCGCCTGCAACGAGACCGGCCATCGCCGTCTGATGGACATGATGGACGAATTCGAGATCGCCGATCTCGACCGGCTCGCCGCATTCGTCTTCGACCGCAGTCTCGCCGCGACGCTGGAGCGGATCCGCGCCCTGCCCCGCGGTTCGTGGTCGAACCGGATGCGGGTCGACGGCTACGATGCGCCGGTCGATCTGGTCGTCCGCATCGATGTCGAGGAGGACCGGGTCGTCGCCGACTTCGCCGGCACCTCCGGGCCGAGCCGGTTCGGCATCAACGTGCCGCTGGTCTACACCGCCGCCTACGCCGGTTACGGCCTGAAGTGCGCCCTCGCCCCCGACGTGCCGAACAACGCCGCCTCGCTCGCCCCGTTCGTCACCCTGGCGCCGCCCGATTCGATCCTCAATGCCCAGCGGCCGGCGCCGGTGGCGGTGCGCCACGTGCTCGGCCACTTCGTCCCCGACGTGGTGCTCGGCGCGCTGCACGCGATGCTGCCCGGCCGGATCCCGGCGGAAGGCGCCGGCGCACTGTGGAACATCCATGTCTCCGCCCGACCGGCGCCCGGTGGCCCGGCGCTCGGCGAGGGCGGCCGGCGCGCCGAGGTGTTGATGTTCAACTCCGGCGGCTCCGGCGCGCGTCCGCATCTCGACGGCCTGTCGGCGACCGCCTTCCCGAGCGGCGTCCACACCATGTCGATCGAGGCGACCGAGCAGGTCGGACCGATCGTGGTGTGGCGCAAGGAACTGCGCGAGGGCTCCGGCGGCGACGGCCGCCAGCGCGGCGGGCTCGGCCAGATCATGGAGATCGGACCGGCCGAGGGCCACGAGTTCTCGTTCAACGCGATGTTCGACCGGGTCGATCAGCCGGCCCGCGGCCGCGACGGCGGCGGCGACGGCGCCCCCGGCGCGATCCGGCTCGACGACGGCACGGTGCTGCGCGCCAAGGGCCGCCAGTTCGTGCCGGAGGGCCGGCGGCTGATCCTGGAACTGCCGGGCGGCGGCGGCTGGGGCGATCCGGCCGAGCGCGCGGCCGAGGATCGCGCCCGCGACCGCCGGCTCGGTTACGTCGCCGATCGGAGCTGAACGTCTGCCGGCCGCTCGGCGAAGGATCGGGGCAGATACCCGCGTACCCGCCGACCGCGACCGGATCAGTCCTCGAAGTGTGGGGCGGTGGCGAAGTGGCCGCCCTGCAGGGCGAGCTTCGGGTCGTCGCAGGCGGGCCGCGGTCCGGCGCTCTCCAGCTTCTCGCGGAAGCGCTCGGCGTCGTCCTGCGGTCGATAGCCGAGCCAGGCGACCGGTGTGTTGTCCCAGATCGCCTGGGTGTTGTTCGACGCCCCCCAGACGATCGCGTGCCGCACCCGCGGGACGATCAGGCAACGATCGATCAGATGCCTCAGATCGTCGTAGCTGAGCCAGGTCGACAGCATCCGCCAGTTGGTCGGCTCCGGAAAGCACGAGCCGATCCGGATCGACACCGTCTCCAGACCGAACTTGTCCCAGTAGTATTGCGCCAGCCCTTCGCCGAACACCTTGGAGACACCGTAGAGACTGTCCGGCCGGGTCGGACAATCCGGACGCAGAACCTCGGTCTTGTCGTGGAAACCGACCGCATGGACCGAACTCGCCCAGACGATCCGCTTCACCCGGTTGCGGCGGGCCGCCTCGAACAACGCGTAGAAGCCGGCGATGTTGGCCCCGAGGATCGCCTCGAAGGTGTTCTCGGTCGACACTCCGGCCATGTGGACGATCACGTCGACGTCGCGGGTCGCCACCCGCATCGTCTCGGCGTCGCCGAGATCGCCGACCACCACCTCTTCGTTGTCGGCGATCGGATCGAAGTGGACCCGATCGGTCGACCGCAGCCGGTCGCAGCGCTCGGCGAGGAAGGCGCGCAACTCGCGGCCGAGGCTGCCGGTGGCGCCGGTGAGCAGGATCCGCTGATGGCGGGACATGGGAGAACGGCCTTTCGACTGGCTCGCGCGGTCGGCCGACGGGCGGCCGCCGCGACCGGCGGCAACCGGCGGCAACCGGCGAATACGGGACGGCGGCGATCATGGAGAGGGATGCGCCCCCCGTCCAATCGCGAGTTGACGGCCACCCGATCGAAAAAATCGATCGTCCGGACCCGCGACGATCGCTCCACTCGGCTGCCGACCGCGTTTCACCTCAGGATCGGGCGAGGGCGGCGGCGGAGACGCAGACCACCGAGCGACCGTCGGCGGTGGCGGTCACCGGCGGCGGGGCGACCTCGCAGGCCGCCTCCCGTCGCGGACAGCGCGGCGCGAAGGCACAGCCGGCGGGCAACGCGGTCAGATCCGGCGGAGCGCCGGGGATCGCGTCGAGCCGCTGGTGCTTCAGTCCGGCGTGGACGGTCGAGGCGAACAGGCCGACCGAATAGGGATGGCGCGGCGTCTTCAGCACCTGCGCGGCGGTCCCCTGTTCGACGATCCGGCCGGCGTACATCACCGCCACCCGGTCGGCGGTCTCGGCGGCGACGCCGATGTCGTGGGTGACCATGATCACCGCCATCCCGGTCTCCGCCTGGAGCCGGCGCAGAAGCAGCAGCACCTGCATCTGGACGGTGGCGTCGAGCGCGGTGGTCGGCTCGTCGGCGAGCAGGATCGACGGATTGCAGGCGAGCGCCAGGGCGATCATCGCCCGCTGCCGCATGCCGCCGGACATCTCGTGCGGATAGGCGTCGAGCCGGCGCCGGGCCGACGGGATCTGCACCTTCTCCAGGAGTTCGAGCGCCCGGCGATCGGCCTCGGCCCGGCTCACCGCCTCGTGGCGGAGGATCGTCTCGGCGATCTGCCGGCCGATCGTGTAGACCGGATCGAAGGCCAGCATCGGATCCTGGAACACCATCGACACGGTCTTGCCGCGCAGATCCTCGACCCGCCGTTCCGGCAGCGCGTAGAGGTCTTCGCCCTCGATCGTCACACGGCCGCCGATCTTGCTGCGCCGCTCCGGCAGGAGCCGCATCAGGGCCCGCAGAGTGACGCTCTTGCCCGAGCCGGATTCGCCGAGCAGGCAGAGGATCTCGCCGCGGTCGAGACCGAAGTCGATGCCGTTGACCGCCTTCGCGGTCCCGCGCGGCGTATCGAAGGCGACCGAGAGGCCGGAGACCGAGAGCAGGGGAGTATCAGCCATGGCGGGACGCCTCGCTGTGGCCGGAAGCCGGATCGGCGAGATGGCAGGCGACCGAATGGCCCTCGCCGAGATCGGTCACCACCGGTTCGTGGGCCGCACAGATCTCGCCGGCCAGCGGACAGCGGGTGCGGAACCGGCAGCCGGAGGGCGGATTGATCGGGTTCGGCGGATCGCCTTCCAGCGCCGCGGCGACGCTGCGCCTCTCCGGATCGCTCGACAGGCGGGCGGCGAACAGGGCGCGGGTATAGGGGTGGCGCGGATCGGCGTAGATCCGGTCGACCGGCCCGATCTCCACGACCTTTCCGAGATACATCACCATCGCCCGGTCGGCGATGTAGTGGACGACGTTGAGGTCGTGCGAGATGAAGACGTAGGTCAGGTCGAAGCGCCGCTTCAGATCGACCAGCAGATTGAGCACCTGCGCTTCGACCGACTTGTCGAGCGCCGACACCGCCTCGTCGAGGATCACCAGCCGCGGCCGCAGGGCGAGCGCCCGGGCGATGTTGATGCGTTGGCGCTGCCCGCCGGAGAGCTGGTGCGGATAGCGGCCGAGCACCGCCTTCGGATCGAGGCCGACCTGTTCGAGCAGTTCGGCCGCCGCCGCCATCGCCTCGGCGTGCGGAATGCCGTGGACCGTCGGAGCGAAGGCGAGGCTGTCGGCGATGATCAGACGCGGGTTCAGCGAGGCATAGGAATCCTGGAACACCATCTGCATCCGCCGCCGCAGGTCGCGGATGCCGAGTTCCTCGCCGACCAGTTCGCCGTCGAACACCATCTCGCCGGCGTCCGGCTCGATCAGCCGCATCAGCAGCCGCGCGGTGGTCGACTTGCCGCAGCCGGACTCGCCGACGACGCCGAGGGTCTCGCCCTTGGCGATCGAGAAGGAGACCCCGTCGACCGCCCGCGCCACCAGTTTCGGGGCGAAGAAGCCGGTGCCGCGCACCGGAAAGTGCTTGGTCAGCCCGTCGACCTTCAGCAGCGGCTGGGCCGGACCGCCGACGTCGGGGACCGGCGGGAGAGCGTGCGGCACCATGGTCATCCCTTGATCTCCATGGCCGCGCGCAGCCCGTCGCTCGCCAGATTGCAGCAGATCGAGGTGACGAAGATCATCACCCCCGGCAGGATCGCCACCCATGGCTGGACGTAGATCGCCTGCCGGAGGGTGTTGAGCATCAATCCCCATTCCGCCTGCGGCGGTTCGACCCCGAGCCCGAGGAAGGAGAGTCCCGAGGCGAGGATGATCGACACGCTGAACAGCCCGGAGGCGTAGACGACGATCGGTCCGAGGACGTTGGGCAGCAGATGGACGCGGATGATCGTCGCGCTCCCCGCCCCCGAGGCGCGCGCCGCCTCGACGAAGTCGAGGCCGCGGACCTGGGTGGTGACCGTCTCGGCGATCCGCACCAGGGGCGGTACGAAGACGATGGTCAGCGCGACGATGGCGTTCTTCATGCCGGAACCGAGGGCGCCGGAGATCGCCACCGCGAGCAGCACCGAGGGGAAGGCGTAGAAGACGTCGACCACCCGCATGATCGCCATGTTGAGTCTGCCGCCGAAGAACCCGGCGGTGACCCCGAGGATGCCGCCGATCACCAGCGCGTTGGCGACCGGCCAACTGCCCATCAGCAGCGACATCCGGCCGCCGTGCAGCAGCCGCGAGAGGATGTCGCGGCCGAGTTCGTCGGTGCCGAGCGGGAAGCCGGGCGTGCCGATCGCCCGCAGCCGCTTGGCCATGCTGGTCTTCAGGGGATCGGCCGGGGCGAGGACGTCGGCGAAGATCGCCGCGAGGGCGATCGTCGCGAGGATCGTCAGGCAGACGAGCGTCACCCGGTCGGCAAGGACCCGACGCGCGACGCTCTCCCAATAGCCGGGCGAGCGGGTCGCCTCGATCTGGTTCGGCGGGATCCGGGTGACGGCCGAGGTGTCCACGTGTTCGCTCCGGAGCTTTCGAGGGCGGTCAGGCGCGGCGCATGCGCGGGTCGAGGGCCGCCTGGGCGACGTCGACCAGCAGGTTCAGCAGGACGAAGAACAGCGCGAGCATCAGGATGATGCCCTGCAGGATCGGCAGATCGCGCTTGAAGATCGCCTCGTTGAGCAGGAACCCGGTGCCCGGCCAGGAGAACACCGTCTCGATCAGGATCGAACCGCCGAGCAGATAGCCGAACTGCAGGCCGAGCACCGCGACGATGGTCGGCGAGACGTTGCGCACCACGTGCAGCATGATCGCGCCGCGCCGGAGCCCCTTGGCCTTCAGCGCCTGGACGAACTCCCGCTCCAGGGTCTCGCCGACCGCGGCACGGACCGAGCGGGCGACGATGCCGGTCGGGATCACCGCCATGGTCAACACCGGCAGCAGCGCGTGGCGAAGCTGCTCGCCCGGCGTCGAGCCCATGCCCATCGCCGGCAGGAGGTTCGCCTCGACCGCCATCAGGATCACCAGCACCATGCCGAGCCAGTAGTGCGGCACGCTGACCCCGACCAGCGAGACCACCGTCGCCAGATGGTCGACGATGGTGCCCTTGTGCCAGCCGGCGACCCCGCCGAGGCCGATACCGGCGACGAAGCCGATCAGCGCCGCACCGAGTGCCAGCACCAGCGTGTTGGAGAAGGCCTGGGCGAGCTCTCCGGCGACCGCCCGGCCGGTGGCGACGGAGACCCCGAGGTCGCCGGTCAGCACCCGACCGAGATAGAGCAGGTACTGATAGGGCAACGGCTTGTCGAAGCCGTAGGCGCGACGCAGCGCTTCCACCACGTCGGCCGGCGCATCGGGCCCGGCGACCGCGTTGACCGGGTCGCCCGGCGCCATGTGCAGCAGCATGAACACCAGAAGGGTCACGCCGACGGCGATGGGGACGGCGTAGAGAACACGTCTGAGGAAGTAGCTCAACATGTCGTGCCGTCCCCTCGTTCGTCGATCACTGGACGCTGACGGTGGTCAGGTCGAGGAACCAGTTGCGCGCCTGGACGAAGTTCTTGACCTTGGCGGTCATCGCCCGCGGCGCGACGTCGTGCACCACCCAGAGGAACAGCGCGTCGTCGACCATCTTCGCGTGGATCTTGCCGAGGACTTCGTCCTGCTTCTCCGGCACGAAGGTGTTCTGGGCCTCGGCGACCAGGGCATCCATGTCCTTGTCGGCGTAGTAGCCCCAGTTGACGCCGTTCGGGGCGTGCAGGTCGCTCTTCACGTAGCGGACCAGCGCGTTGAACGGATCGACGATCGCGTAGGAGTAGTTCATGCCGGTGATGCCGGCGTTCTGGTCGTTCTTCGCCCCGGCCCGCCAACGGTTGGTCAGAGTCGTGAAGTCGACCACCTCGAATTCGACGTCGATGCCGATCTCCTTCAGGTTCTCCTGGATGAACTCGTTCATCGGCAGCGGCTGCATCTGGCCGGAGCCGGAGGCGGAGATCAGGATCTTGGTCTTGATCCGCTTGTCCGGACCGAAGCCGGCTTCCGCCATCAGCTTCTTCGCCGCGGCGAGGTCGTATTTGACCTCGAAGGCCGGCTTGCCGAACCAGGTGCTGCCGGGCAGCAGATGCCCCTTGGCCGGCACCGCGTAACCGCCGAGCAGATCCTTGATGCCGTCGCGGTCGACCGCGAGGTTGGCCGCCTTGCGGACCCGGATGTCGTTCCACGGGCTGTCGGGCAACCGGCTCAGATGGTACGACCAGATGTGCGGATAGGGGTTGGAGGTGATCTGCATCCCCGACGACTTCAGCCGCGGGATGGTGTCCGGCGGCGGCGCCTCGATGAAGTCGACCTGACCGGAGAGCAGCGCCGCGGTGCGGGTGTTGGCCTCCGGCATCGGGATCAGCTCCAGCCGGTCGAGCTTGGCGACGCGGCCCTTGTCCCAATAGTCCTTGAACGGCAGCAGCACCGCCCGCTCGCGCGGCACCAGCTTGTCGAGCTTGAACGGCCCGGTGCCGGAGGGTTGAGCGGCGAACTTCACCCAGTCGCGTCCGAGCTTCTCGAACTGCGCCGGGCCGGCCATCAGGATGAACGACAGCTGATAGGGCAGGAACGAGTCGGGCGCCTTGGTCTTCACCTCGAGCGTCAGCGCATCGACCGCCTTGTAAGACGCGACCGAGGCGATGCGGAAGCCGACCAGCGAGGCCTGGCGGGCGTCGAACTGCGGCGCGTCCTTGTTCAGGAGCTTGTCGAAGTTCCACACCACCGCGGCGGCGTCGAAGTCGGAGCCGTCGTGGAACTTGACGCCGGGACGCAGCTTGAAGGTCCACTTGGTCGGATCGGCCGGATCGACCGCCCAGGAGAGCGCGAGGCCGGGCTTGATCACCGACGGCTTGTCGGCCGCCGACAGGTCCCAGTTCACCAGTGCGTCGTACATCGTGTAGCCGGTGAAGCGGAATCCCTCGAAGCCGTTGTCGGGCGATCCGTGGGTCAGCGGCACGTCGGTCGCCGTCATGCCGATGCGCAGGATGCCCTGCGCCTGGGCGGTACCCGCCGTCAGCGCGAGCGCCGCGGCCAGAAACAGACTCTTCGGAATTCCGCGCGTCATCGGGGTCTCCTGTCCTGTCAGGTGAAGGCTCTGTGTCGAGCGTGGGTGGAGAGCACCGCCGCCACCCGGTGGGCGACGGCGAGCAGCGTGCGGTCGGTGCCGGGAGCGCCGAGCAGGCCGAGGGCGATCGGTACGCCGTCGACCCGCATCGCCGGCACCGAGATCTGCGGCGCCCCGGCGAGGCCGGCGGGACAGGTCAGCCGCTGGGCCCGGAAGCGATAGGCTTCGAGCACCGCGGTCTCCGCGTCGCGCCGCGGCGGCGGGGCCGGCACCGTCGGCAGGAGCGCGACCCGACCGTCGGCGAGCGTCGCGGCGAGGTGATCGGCGACGCGGCGGCGCAGGGCGCGGGCCGGCGGCACGATCTCGTCGGGCTGGCGCAGCGCCGCGGCGAAGCGCTCGGCGATGCCGGGGCCGAAGACCGGCTTCTCCGCGACGATCCAGTCGCGATGGGCGTATTTGGCTTCGTCGACGCTGATCAGCCGGGTCGCCTCGAAGGCGTCGGCGAGCGGCACCGGCAGGATCGGCGTCGCGCCGATCGGACCGAAGAGCTCGGCGAGCCGGGCGACGACGTCGCCGAACGCCGACTTCACCGCCGGGTCGGCCTCGGCGAGGCAGTCCTCGGCGACGACGAAGCCGGCGAAGGCCGGGGTCGGCGCGGGATCGGCGGGCAGCAGCACTTCGCCGACCGCGGCGAGCAGCTCGGGCGTGCGGGCGAACCAGCCGATCGTGTCGAAACTCTCGGCGAGCGGCACCAGCCCCCGTTTGGCGATCCGGCCGTGGCTCGTGCGGATGCCGTAGATCCCGCAATGGCTGGCCGGCACCCGGACCGAGCCGCCGGTGTCGGTGCCGAGCGCGAAGTCGACGAGACCGCCGGCCACCGCCGCGGCCGATCCGTTCGAGGACCCGCCGGGAATGCGATCCGGAGCGGCCGGATTGATCGGTGTGCCGTAATGGTGGTTGCAGCCGTTGAGGCTGAAGGCGAGTTCGTCGGTGTGGGCGATCCCGGCGAGATCGGCTCCGGCGTCGAGCAGCGCGGCGACCACCGGTGCGGTCGCGGCGGCCGGCGGATGGGTACGCCGCCAATCCGGATTGCCGGCCCCGGTGACCCGTCCGGCGACGTCGTAGAGATCCTTGAGCGCGAAGGTCTTCGCCCGCAGCGAGCCCTCCCCGGACCCCGAGAGGCGGAAATCGGGCTCCAGGAATGCGCCGTATGGATCGTTCATCGCTCGTCCCGTGGCTCGAGCCCGGATCTCGACACCGGGTGCGGCGGGACGACCTTCGCAACCGGCGTGCCAATCGGTTCGCACCGCCGGCGAACGGCGGTTCTCGCCGGACTCCGACGAAAGTCATGCGCTCAACAATTCATCAGACCCTGGAGATGTCGTCGTTCTGCCGCATTCTCGAGCAGCCGACTGCGCCTTTGCCGACGTCGACGCCCATTCCCTCGCCGTCGAAGGACCCGGATCGTCCCCGCGCGGAGAGGGCGGCGCTGCGCTCGATCGTCGCGCCGGGGCGACCCCGCCGAGCGGAACGGCGAGAAGGAACCCGCGCATGGAAAGGGCCGGCGACGCGTGAACGCCGCCGGCCCTTTCGTGTCGTCCACCCCGCGGAGCCGCGGTCCCCCGGCTTCAGAACCCGTGCAGGGCGCCGCCGTCGGCGACGATGATGTGGCCGGTGACGTAGCGGGCCGCCTCGGAGGCGAGGTAGGTCATCGCCCAGCCGATGTCCTCGGTCTCGCCGGTCCGACCCATCGGGATCCGGCCCATGATCTTGGCCAGCCGCGCCGGATCGGCGGAGGTGGCCAGCCGGAACAGCGGCGTGTCGATCCAGCCGGGGGCGACGCCGTTGACCCTGACGCCGCTCGGCGCCAGTTCGGTCGCCAGCGCCCGGACCAGCCCGACATAGGCGGCCTTCGACGCCGAATAGCCGGTGACGTTGGGAATCCCGAGGAACGAGCTCATCGAAGCGGTGAACAGCACCGAGCCGCGACCGCTCCGCTTCAGTTGCGGCAGGAAGGCCCGGGTCATCGCGAAGCCGCCGGTGACGTGGACGTCGAAGACCGAGCGAAAGTCGGCGACCGACATCTCTTCGATCGGCTTCTTGCAGGTGCCGCCGGCATTGTTGAGGAGGATCGAGACCGGTCCGATCGCCTTCTCGACCTCGGCGGCGAAGGCCTCGGCGGCTTCCGCCTCGGCGACGTCGAAGGCGAGATGCGCGGCCGACGGGCCGAGTTCGGCGGCGGCCGCGGCGAGCTTGCCGGCGTCACGCCCGACCAGCACCACCTCGGCGCCGGCCGAGACGAAACACTTCGCGGTGGCCAGCCCGAGGCCGCTGCCGCCGCCGGTGATCAGGGCACGATGACCGGCGAGCGAAAAGGCCTGTGTGAAGTCCATGGTCGGTCTCCTGGAAGGCGATGGTGCGGCGTGCGGTCCGCCCGCCGGTCGCCGGCTCGATCGGAGCGACGCGGCTCACCGGCGAGGTCGCGCCACGGCCGGCCAACATCGGTCGACCCGAACCGTCGTCGTCGCCCGGTGACGCACCCCGCGACCCGGCCGGCACCGACGGCGGCGGACGCTACCACGCGGGTTTCCGGGCGACAATCAATTATGAGATGTTAACATCTGATGTTTGCGGCGACCGTCGCCCGCCGAGCGCTCGATCGGACGTTCGCTCCGGTTTCGCCTTGTCTCCGGTCGCCCGCCCCGACATCCTGAATCGAGCGGAGCGGGAGAGGACGGAATGCGAGTCGACGGACGGCCGGAGAAGCTCGGAGCGGTGGTGTCGTCGTTCGGCCGCGCCATCGTCCGCGGCGAGATCGCGCCCGGCTCCTGCCTGCCGCCGGAGCACGAGATCGAGGCGGCCCATCGGGTCAGCCGCAGCGTGGTCCGCGAGGCGATGAAGGTGCTCGCCGCCAAGGGGCTGATCAGTGTCCGGCCGCGTCTCGGCACGCACGTCCGCCCGTCCTGGGAATGGGTCCTGCTCGACCGTGAGGTGCTCGGCTGGATGAGCGACGCCGACGGCATCGACCCCGACCTGTTGGCCGCGCTGGTCGAGACCCGGTTGATCATCGAGCCGGCGGCGGCGGCATTGGCGGCCCGGCGGGCGACGCCGGAGGACTGCCGCCGCATCGCGACGGCGCTGGCGGCGATGCACGCGGGGCTCGGCGAACCCGCCGCGGCGATCGCCGCCGACAAGGCGTTCCATCTGGCGATCCTCGACGCCACCCACAATCCGGTGCTGCGCAGCTTCCGCGGTGCCATCGACACGATCCTGTCGGCGGTCTTCGATCTGACCGTCGGGGCCTTCCCGACCAATCTTCCGAACCACGCGGTGGTCGCCGAGGCGATCCGGACCCGCGACCCGGAACGGGCCCGCCTCGCCATGGAGCGCGTCCTGCGACACGCCGAAGACGGCCGTCTCGCGCCCTGATCCGCCCGACGCTCACGCGACCGGCCCGGCCGTCGCGGCGATTGCCTTTCCCGCGCCGGAGCCTCAGACTGCGCCGGAGAACGGGACCGCAGGGTCCACCGGTCGCCTCCCCGCGGCCGGAGAGCAGCGGAGACGACGATGGACGCCGCCGATCGCCCCGAAATGCCGGCAGAACGCCGCGACAGTGTCGGCGAACTGGTCGCCGATGCCGTCGTCCACGCCGCCGCGATCATGGGCGGCGTCGTCGCGATCAGCATCCTGCTCGGCTCGCTGATCCGTCACGGCGCGGTCGGCGAGGCGCTGGCGGTCGGGGTCTACGCGGTCTGCTTCTTCACCCTGTTCGGCTTCTCCGCCGCCTACAATCTGGCACCGCACACGCCCCTGAAGGACATCCTGCGGCGGCTCGACCACTCCTCGATCTATCTGATGATCGCCGGGACCTACACGCCGCTGCTGACCCAGTTCCACGACCGGGTCTGGGCCTGGACCCTGGCGGCGGTGGTGTGGCTCGGCGCCCTCGCCGGCATCGTCGTCAAGATCGCCCTGCCGCGCCGCTTCGATCGCGCCTCGATCGTCGCCTACGTGCTGCTCGGCTGGATCGTCGTCGTCGCCTTCGAACCGATGGTCGAGGCCCTGCCGCTCGCCGGCGTGATCCTGATCGCCGTCGGCGGCGTGCTCTACACCGCCGGGATCGTCTTCCACCTCTGGCGCGGGCTGCTCTTCCAGAACGCCATCTGGCACGTCTTCGTCGTCGCCGCCGCCGCCTTCCAGTATGCCGGCATCGCCGTGAGTCTGACGCGGACCTGAACTGCGGTTTCGCCGCACCTGTGCACGGCGCGTGTCGTTTCGAGTCTCACGGTATCGGATTATGTCGAACCGTGACCGGCGATGAATGTTCGGTAGTCGAAACGATTCCGCGCGAGGCGAATCGCAGCGCACATGACGCAGAGGCATGGATCGGAGAAATGATATTTCCTCGGAAATATTGTTTCTTTTCGTGATGAAACACCAGAAGCCGCCATCGATTCGCGACTTCACTTCGCTCCCGTCGATGGATGAGCTCGGACTTCACAGAAGGAGTGACGCGACCCCGGAGGCAGAAGCACAATTTTCGACACGTGAAAAGCGCTCAGTGGTCTTACTCATGCTCGGTTCATTCGCATTTTAACGTTCGTTTCAAGGAATGACTCTAGGAGTTCGGCAGGTTCGTCGTCCCCCTCCCGGAACCGAGGCATTCCATGCGTCTCCGCTCTATTCTCGCGCTGCTCCTGTGTGGCGCCGCGGCCGGTGCCGCCGTGCTCTTCTTCGCCGCGAGCTGGTGGGTGATCGACGGGATCACCGACCGGACTCTGACGGAGCGTCTGGCGAGCGAGCGGGCCCGGTTCGAATCCGCGGTTCAAGCCGAGCTTCGGCGCGGTCGTTCGTTGGCCACCTTCGCCGGAGAGATCGGCAGCGTCCGCGACCTGTTCGAGGCGCGCGACCGCGCCGGCCTCCGCCGGGAACTCGACGGGGCGTTCGCCGCCCTCGGCAGGGAGGGTGTCGAGCAGTTCCAGTTCCACGAGCCGCCGGCGCGGTCGTTCCTGAGGCTGCACCAGCCCGAAAAGTTCGGCGACGATCTGACGGCTCTGCGTCCGACCGTGGTCGAAGCGAACCGGACGGGACGCGGGGTCGACGGCATCGAGGCCGGCGTCGCCGGCATCGGCATCCGCGCGGTGGTGCCGGTCTCCGGTTCCTCCGGTCATGTCGGTACCGTCGAAGTCGGCCTCGGCCTGCGTCGGGACTTCGCCGACGTGTTCACCTCGTCGTCCGGTGCGTTCCTCGCGATCTTCCTCGGTGAGAGCGAAGCACGGCTCGCCGCGTCGACCTTCCCCGCCGCCTTCGCGCCGACCGCGGCGGATCTCCGGACAGGTGCCACGGCCGGCGTCGTCCACACGGCCTCGGAGATCGACGGAAAATCGGTCGCGGTCTCGTTCTTCCCACTGCGCGATCATTCCGGACGGGCGATAGGGGTGGTCGCCATCGGCATCGACCGGCTGGCGCTCGACACCCTGCGGTCGAACTCCGTGTGGTGGTTCGCCGCGATCTGCCTGACGGTGACGTTGGCCGGCGTGCTCTGCACCGTCGTCCTGGACAAGGCGGTGGCGGCACCTCTCGCCGGACTGACCGATTGCCTGGGACGACTGGCGCGGGGCGAGGACTGCGGCCGGCTGCCGAAGTCCTCGGCGATCGCCGAGATCGACGCGATCGTCCGATCGGTGGTCACCTTCCGGGACGTGCAGGCGGAACGGGCGCGGCTCGAAGTCGAGAACACCGAACAGATCGAAGCGCGCCGGCACCTGTCGAGCGCCGTCGACGAGGCGGTCGAGACCTTCCGGCGGACCAGCCGGACCGTTCTGGAGGTCGTCGACACGACCTCGACGCGCCTGCGCACCACCGCCGAGGCGATGGCGACGACCGCCGGAGACGCCTCGACACAGGCCAAGATGGCCAGCCGGGCCTCGCAGACGACGCTCGAGAACGTTCAGTCGGTGGCGACCTCGTCGAACCATCTGTCGCACGCGATCGGCGAGATCGCCCATCAGGTGGAGACCGCGAGCACCGTGATCCGCCGCGCGGGGGCCGTCACCGAGACCTCGGCCGGCGAGATCGAGGCTCTCGCCGAAGCCGGCCGCAAGATCGGCAACGTCGTCCACCTGATCCAGGACATCGCCGCCCAGACCAATCTCCTGGCGCTCAACGCGACGATCGAGGCGGCCCGGGCCGGCACCGCCGGACGCGGCTTCGCGGTGGTCGCCAACGAGGTGAAGTCGCTCGCCACCCAGACGGCGCGGGCGACCGCCGAGATCGCCGGCGAGATCGCCGGAATCCAGTCGTCGACCCGCCAGGCGGTCGAAGCGATCCGCGAAGTGGCCGGCGCCATGGACGAGATCTCGGCGGCGACCGGTTCGATCACCACCGCGATCGAGCGTCAGACCACCGCGACCCGCGACATCTCCGAAACCGCGCAGGAGGTCGCCGCCGGCACCGCACGCATGGCCGACAACGTGTCCGGCGCCACCACCGCGATCGACGAGACCCGCGCCTCGGCCGGCGAAGTGCTCTCCGCCTCGAACGCGCTCGCCGACGAATCCCATCGCCTGTCGGACGAGATCGAGACCTTCCTCCGCGTCCTGCGCACCGGACCGCTCGATCGCCGCCAGGGCCGCACCGCCGGCTACGCCGGTCCGGAGCGCCGCCGCGCCGATGGTTGACGGAGGTCGGGCCCGAACCGGCGACCGACGGCACGGCGTCGCCCCTCCCGCCGCCCGCCGCCTCGACTCCGCCCCATCCCTCGCCGACAGTCGCTTCGTCGAATCGGGGGAGAGGCGGGCATGGTCCAGGAACGCGAGACGGGGCGGGGCGCGGGCGGACGCCGGTTGCCGATGGTGCTCGGCCTCGGGCTCGCCGTCCTCGCCGCCGGCTGGGTGGCGCTGTGGCACACCGGACGGAGCCGGATCCTCTCCGAGATCGAGCGGGCCGTCGCCGACCTCGACCGGCGTGGCATCGAGCTGCGCTGCCCCGCGCCGTCGATCGGCGGCTTCCCCTTCCGCATGGAACTGACCTGCCCGGCGCCCGGCGTCGTCGATCGCCGCACCGGCGGCCTCGCCTCGGCCGATACGCTGCGCCTCGTCGCCCAGGTCTGGGACCCCTTCCTTCTGGTCGCCGAGATCGACGGCCCTGTCCTCGCCGAGGACGGGCGCGGCGGACGGCTCACCGTGAAGACGCGGTCGCTGCGGCTGTCGCTGCGCTGGTCGACGGCGGGGGTCGAGCGGGCCTCGCTCTCCGCCGACGGCCCCGACCTCGCCTTCACCGCCCCCGACCGCCTCCCCTTCGCTCTGAAGGCGGCGAACTTCGAGGTCCACGGCCGCCAGTCGGGCGCGACCCGCCGCGATCTCGACCTCGCCTTCCATTCCGGAGCGACCGAGATCGCCGTCGCCGGCCGCCGGGTCGGGCCGCTGCGCGCCGACCTCGACGGTGCGGCGACCCTCCGCGGCGCGATCGACCCGGCCGCCGCCGACCCCGTCGCCGCCTTCGTCGCCCGCGCCGGACGGATCGAGCCGCTGCGCTTCGGCATCGCGGTCGGCGGCGTCTCGCTGGAGATCTCCGGCGGCCTCGCCTTCCGCCCCGACGGTCGCCTCGACGGCCGGCTGCCGGCGGTGGTGCGCGGCATCGAGAACTATGCCGCGGCGAGGAACGACCTCGGCCCCGAACTCGCCACGGCGATCGGCGGCTTCGTCCTGCTCGGCCGGCCCACCGACGACGGACGTCCCGGTCGACGGCTCGACCTCGACGTCGACGGCGGCGACCTGCGCCTCGGCCGGCTGGCGATCGGCCGGATCCCCCCGCTGATCACCACATCCCACTGAACGGCGGACGGGATCGTCGAACGGCCCGTTCGACGGTCGCGGAGTCGACTTTTCACCGAAAGCCCCCAGATCTCCGCTTTCCGCCGCACGGCGGCATCGCTCGGGAGATCGGAAGAATGACCGACAGAACAGTCTCGCGGATCGTCCGCGTCCGCGCTTCACACTGGGTCGGCGACGGCTTTCTGGTCCGCCCGATCTTCGGCGACCTCGCCTTCACCGCCGTCCCGAGCCCGTTCCTGATGCTCGACTGGGCGGCCCCCCACACCTTCCCGCCGTCGGACACCCCGCGCGGTGTCGGCGTCCATCCGCATCGCGGCTTCGAGACGGTGACCATCGTCTACGACGGCGAGATCGAGCACCGGGACTCGGCCGGTCACGCCGGCCGGATCGGACCGGGCGACGTCCAGTGGATGACCGCCGGCGCCGGTATCCTGCACGAAGAGAAGCACGGCACCGCCTTCTCCGAGCGGGGCGGCACGGTGTCGATGGCCCAGCTCTGGGTCAATCTGCCCGCCGCCGCCAAGGCGACGCCGCCGCGCTACCAGTCGATCGCCGCCGCCGCGATCCCGACGGTCACCGCCGCCGGCGGGCGGTTCCGGGTGATCGCCGGTGCCCTCGAGGATCCGACCGGCACGCGCCATCACGGTCCGGCCGAGACCTTCTCGCCGCTCGCGGTGTGGGACGGACGGCTCGCGCCGGAGGAGCGTTTCACCGCCCCGATCGAGCCCGGATGGACGGTCATGGTGGTCGTCCTCGACGGCGCCGCGACGATCGGCGGCCGCCGAATCGGGACCGCCGAGATGGCGCTCCTGACGAACGACGGCGAGCGAATCACTGTGATTGACGCAGGGGAAAGCAGCCACCTGCTCGTGCTCTCGGGCCGTCCGATCGACGAATCGATCGCTCACTACGGCCCCTTCGTGATGAACAGTCGTGAAGAATTGTTCACTGCGATCGATGATTTCCGCAACGGCAAGATGGGCGATCTCGTCGAATCCTGAGACGCAGACGCCGAGAAAGTCGAATTTCTGTGCTCTACCCGTGAAACACGGGTGAGAACGAGGGGAATGCCCAACGAAAGCCTAGTTCCGGGGATCCGTGTGCCCTCTGGGCAAACCCCGGGTTTATGGCAAGATGCCCGTGCACGCTTCGGTGCGACCACTTGCCGCAAACGGTCGGCCGCCCGAAGTTCCCCTACGGGTGGCTGCGAAGCCCGGCAAACCGAGAGGTTCGACATGAGCGAGATCACCGTGACCTCGAGACTGTGCCAGAAGCTCCGGCCGGTCATGAACTTCCCACCGCTCGACGCCGGTCGGGCGATGGCGATCGGGCAGACGGCGGCACATCTCGGGGTGACCCTGCGCACGCTGCGGTTCTACGAGCAGTCCGGTCTGCTCGCACCGGTGCGCGACGGACAACGCCGCGTCTATTCCTCCGACGACGTCGAGCGCCTGGAGCTGATCGTCACGTTGCGCGAACTCGAACTGTCGCTGGCCGCGATCCGGGATCTGTTCCGGATGATCGACGAGCCGAACCCCGACGGGGTGGCCGCGGCGGAGGCGAGGATCGGCGAGACGCTCGAGACGTTGCTCTCCGACAACGTCGCCCGCATCGCCGAACTGCAGGCGATCAACCAGCGCATCTCGGTGGCGCGCGGCGAACTCGAAGGCATGTGAGACCGGCGGGCGGGCCGTGTCGGTGGCCCTGCAGACGACGACGGCGCGACCCGGATCCCCGGATCGCGCCGTTCGTGTGTTCGTCGCGACGATCGCCGCGGTCAGTCGAATTCGCGCACGTCGACGAAGTGTCCGGCGATCGCCGCCGCGGCCGCCATCGCCGGGCTGACCAGATGGGTCCGCCCCTTGAAGCCCTGACGCCCTTCGAAGTTGCGGTTCGAGGTCGAGGCCGAGCGCTCGCCCGGCGACAGCCGGTCGGCGTTCATCGCCAGACACATCGAGCAGCCGGGCTCGCGCCATTCGAATCCGGCTTCGACCAGGATCTTGTCGAGCCCTTCCGATTCGGCCTGTTCCTTGACCAGACCGGAGCCCGGCACCGCCAGCGCCCGGACGCCGGCCTTGACCTTTCGCCCCTTGGCGATCGCCGCGGCGGCACGGAAGTCCTCGATCCGGCCGTTGGTGCAGGAGCCGATGAACACCGTGTCGACGGCGATGTCGGTGATCTTCTGACCCGGCTTCAGGCCCATGTAGTCGAGCGCCCGCCACTTGGAGGCGCGCTTCGCCTCGTCGGCGATCTCGTCGGGGTTCGGCACCACGCCGGTCACCGCGACGACGTCCTCCGGCGAGGTCCCCCAGGTGACGATCGGCGTCAGCTTCGCGGCGTCGAGACGGATCTCGCGGTCGAAGTGGGCGCCCTCGTCGGTCTTCAGGGTCTTCCAGTAGGCGATCGCGGCTTCCCAGGCGGCGCCCTTCGGCGACTTCGGCTTGCCGGCGATGTAGGCGAAGGTGGCCTCGTCGGGAGCGATCAGACCGGCGCGGGCGCCGCCCTCGATCGACATGTTGCAGACCGTCATCCGGCCTTCCATCGACAGCGAACGGATCGCCTCGCCGGCGTATTCGATGACGTGGCCGGTGCCGCCGGCGGTGCCGATCTCGCCGATGATCGCCAGCACGATGTCCTTGGCGGTGACGCCGGCCGGCAGCGTGCCGTCGACCGTCACCCGCATGTTCTTCGCCTTGCCCTGGACCAGCGTCTGGGTGGCGAGCACGTGCTCGACCTCGGAGGTGCCGATGCCGTGGGCGAGCGCCCCGAAGGCACCGTGGGTCGAGGTGTGGCTGTCGCCGCAGACGATCGTGGTGCCGGGCAGGGTGAAGCCCTGTTCCGGACCGACGACGTGGACGACGCCCTGCCGGTGATCGTGCTCGTCGTAGTACTCGAGCCCGAAGTAGGCGGCGTTCTTGGCGATGGTCGCCACCTGGAGCGCCGATTCGGGATCTTCGATGCCCTTCGTACGATCGGTGGTGGGCACGTTGTGGTCGACCACCAGCAGCGTCTTCGACGGCGCACGGACCTTGCGGTCGGCGACGCGCAGCCCTTCGAAGGCCTGCGGGCTGGTCACTTCGTGGACGAGGTGACGGTCGATGTAGAGGAGCGAGGTCCCGTCGGGCTGAGTGGCGACGACGTGGTCGTCCCAGATCTTGTCGTAGAGCGTGCGCGGAGCCATCGGCCGTCCTCCCTCGATCGCCACCGATGGCGGCGTCACCTGCGAGGGCTGTGATTTAGAGCAAGTGGAGACGGGAGGAAAGGGCTGCGGCGCTTGCCAACCCGGTGGTTTGTCGGTATCTACCGCGCGTCCGGCGCGAAAGTGTCGAGACGCATCGGTCGTGCGCCCGGTTTCGGGCCGACACCCGGAGCGGGCCGCGGTAGCTCAGTCGGTAGAGCAACGCATTCGTAATGCGTGGGTCGGGGGTTCGAATCCCTTCCGCGGCACCACCCTCTCTTCCATGAACGCCCGTCCGTGACGAGGCGCCGGAGAGACGAGCGAACATCACAGTACCGTCGTCCGCGAGCCTCCGCTCGGCGGCGCTTCGCCCCAGCGGGCTTCCGGCATCCGTCCGATCACCGACCGGTGCGGCGCGCTCACCGATATGCCCGAGACGGTCCCGAACGCGTCGACGTCCTCCCGTCCGGCCTGCGCCCGAAGGAGAGGACGTCGGTTCCGCCGGCCCGGCGCGGCCGTTGTCCGCTCGCGCCGTCCTCTCGGGAGATCGAGGAGCCGGCGCGGCGTCCCCGCGAGGAAGCGCCGTGCGTTCGATGGCCGCGTGGTCGTCTCGATCGGAGAGCGGACCGACGATCTCGCCGGCCGTCCTCCGCCCTAGGTTCACCCGACCACGTTGGTCGGCCGACCGGCGACGAAGTTCTCGACGTTGTCGATCAACTGATCGGTCAGCGTCTGCTGCGCCTCGATCGACGCCCAGGCGGTGTGCGGGGTGACGATCACGTTCGGCAGCGCCGCGATCTTCATGAAGATCCCGTCCCGCGGCGGCGGCTCCGGCAGGGTGACGTCGAAGCCGGCTCCGGCGATCAATCCTTCGGTCAGGGCCGCGTGGAGGTCTTCTTCGACCACCAGTCCGCCGCGGGCGGTGTTGACCAGGATCGGCTTCTTCTTCATCCGCCGGAACTGCTCGATGCCGATGAAGCCGCGGGTCTCGGCGGTCAGCGGACAGTGCAGGGTGATCACGTCGGAGGTCTCGATCAGTTCCTCGAACGAGACCAGCTCCGGCATCGGCCGTGGCGGCTTCGGGTCATGGATCACCACGTCCATTCCGAACACCCGGCCGATCTCGGCGACCCGGCCGCCGAGAACCCCGCCGCCGACGATGCCGAGCCGGCGGCCGGCAAGATCGATCGCCGGGAAGTCGAAGTAGCAGAACTGCGCCGCCTCCTGCCAACGCCCGGCCAGCACCGAGGCCCGGTAGGGGACGAGCGATCGGGCGAGCGCCAGGATCAGCGCGAAGGTGTGCTCGGGAACCGTCGCCTTGGCATAGCCGCGGATGTTGACGGTCGGGATGCCGCGCGCCGCCGCCGCGGCGACGTCGACGCAGTCGGTGCCGGTGGCGGCGACGGCGATCAGCTTCAGCTTCGGCAGACGATCGAGCATCGCCGCGCGCATCTCGACCTTGTTGAGGATCAGGATGGTCGCATCCTTCGCCCGCTCGAAGACGTCGGCGGCTGCGGTCCGGGCGTATTCGGTCCAGGTATGGGGAAACGACGGGCGGCGCACGACGACCGCGGGCGCGATCGTGTCGCGGTCGAGGAAGACGACGTGATGCATGGGACCTCCGGACGGAGCGGGACAGGGGACTGCGGGAAGGCGACGGCGCCCGCTCGGGACGCCGCCGCCGGAAGGACGCCATACCGAGCCGATGAAGTTTCGACCTTTTTCGAAACTTCATCGGCGAAGGCAAGCCCGAACGGGCGTCGGCCGGTCAGG